>CAYFGW010000015.1:0-31805 GCA_964342365.1 uncultured Candidatus Sericytochromatia bacterium
CCGCCCATGCCGCCCATGCCGGCCATAGGATCAGCACCGCCAGCACCAGACTTGGCTTCAGGCTGCTCAACAACAAGAGCTTCAGTGGTCAGTAACATGGCTGCAATACTAGAAGCATTTTGAATTGCCGCACGCGCTACTTTAGCAGGGTCAACAATACCCACCTGAATCATGTTTTCAAAACCACGATCGAGGGCGTTGTAGCCTACACCTTTTTCAGAGGTGCGTACTTTTTGTACAATAACAGCACCTTCTTCACCGGCGTTTTCAGCGATTTGACGCAGTGGGAACTCCAGAGACTTGGCTACAATACTGAAACCGATTTTTTCATCGTCATTCAGCTCGTCACCTTTGCTTTCAAGAGCATCAGTAATGACGTTAGCCACTTGCAGGAGGGTGGTACCACCACCAGCCACAATGCCTTCTTCCACAGCTGCTTTGGTAGCAGACAGTGCGTCTTCGATGCGAAGTTTGCGATCTTTAAGTTCGGTTTCGGTGGCAGCGCCTACCTGAATGACCGCAACACCACCGGCTAATTTAGCCAGACGCTCTTGCAGTTTTTCACGATCGAACTCAGAATCGGTTTCTTCGATTTGACGACGGATTTGACCCACGCGCTTTTCAACGGCGTCTTTGTTGTCGCCACCAGCCACGATCGTGGTTTTATCTTTAGAAACCTTGATCTGGCGTACGTAACCGAGCATATCCACGGTCAGGTTTTCCAGTTTTAGACCTAAATCTTCGCTGATCACCTGACCACCGGTCAGTACAGCAATGTCTTCGAGCATGGCTTTACGACGGTCGCCAAAGCCGGGAGCTTTTACTGCTACAGAGTTGAGTACACCGCGGAGCTTGTTTACCACGAGGGTGGCCAGCGCTTCGCCTTCGATGTCTTCAGAAATAATCACGAGAGGCTTACCGGAACGGGCAACGCTTTCGAGTACGGGAACGAGATCCTGTACCGCAGAGATTTTGCGATCGGTCAGAAGCACGTGAGCGTCTTCATAAACGGCTTCCATTTTTTCAGAATCGGTCACCATATAAGGAGAGATATAGCCTTTGTCGAACTGCATGCCTTCTACGATGTCCAGTTCGGTAGACAGACCTTTGGATTCTTCAACGGTAATAACACCGTCTTTACCCACAGATTCCATGGCTTCGGCAATCAGATTGCCCACGGTAATGTCGTTACCGGCTGAAATGGTGGCCACCTGAGAAATAGCGGTTTTGCCTTCAATAGGGGTCGCCACGTTTTTGATTTCAGCAACGGCCAGTTCTACGGCTTTCTCAATGCCGCGCTTTACCAGAATAGGGTTAGCACCCGCGGTAACGTTTTTCAGACCTTCACGAATCATGGCCTGAGCAAGTACTGCGGAAGTGGTGGTACCGTCACCAGCCACGTCATTGGTCTTGCTGCACACTTCACGAACCAGTTGAGCACCGGTGTTTTCGAGGTGGTTTTCTAATTCAATTTCTTTGGCGATGGTTACACCATCGTTAATGATTTGGGGGGCACCGAATTTTTTTTCGAGTACCACGTTACGACCACGAGGGCCAAGGGTTACTTTTACAGTGTCAGCCACTGCGTTCACGCCGCGCTGAAGCGCCTGACGTGCATCTTCACGATATACGATTTGTTTAGCCATGAATAGAGACTCCTCTTTTTATTGTTCGACGATTGCCAGAATATCTTTTTCAGAAATGACGAGCACTTCCTGACCCTGAAGCTTAACTTCGGTACCTGCATATTTAGCGAAAACCACACGGTCGCCTTCACGAACGCTCATTTTGCCGAAATCACCGTTGTCAAGCAGCTTGCCGGGGCCTACTGCCAATACTTCGCCTTCCTGGGGCTTTTCTTTGTTAGCGGTTTGAGGGAGCAAAATGCCGCCTGCGGTTTTTTCTTCTTGTTCCGCAACACGAACCACCACACGATCACCGAGTGGCTTTAAAAGTGTATCTGCCATAGGTTTTGAAACCTCCAAAACTTGTCTTTAGGTTTATTTTTATTAGCGCTCATATAAATAGACTGCTAATACTGTTCTCTTTATATGCGATTGCTGAGGTGGCTGTCAATGCCAATCACGAGCAATTTGCATAAAAGTGAGATAAAAACATTTTATCACTCTTCTATCAAGAATGCTAATATTTTAAGTTATTCAATAATATTAAATAATTAAATGTTTTCACAGAAACCTGTTTCGCTGGGTATGGTAGTTCTATGAAAAAATTAATCCCTGTTTTACTCCTATTAACCGCTTGTGCGGGCGAATCCACACAAAAATCCACACAAAAAAAATCCAGCACAGATGCCCCCAAAAAAGCAGTAACCACGGTGGCCAACACGCAGCCTCTCAACAAAGATTGCAAGGGACCCTTAAACCATCAAATGAACAATGTGGAGGGTCAACCGGTGTCGTTGTGTGATTACCAGAACAAAGTGGTACTGGCCGTTAATACCGCCAGTTTTTGCGGCTACACACCACAATATGAACAACTGGAAGCGCTTTATCAGAAGTACCGCGAGCAGGGACTGGTGGTGCTAGGTTTTCCCGCCAATGAATTCGGGGAACAAGAACCGGGATCAGATGCTGAGATTAAAGCGTTTTGTGAAGACAAATATAACGTCACTTTTCCGCTTTTTGCCAAAAGCGTGGTGAAAGGTGATCAGGCGACCCCTTTTTATAAAGGCCTTATTCAGGCCACGGGACAGGAACCTCTGTGGAATTTTCACAAATATCTAATCGATAAAGAAGGGCACATCACCAGCTACAAAAGCGCGGTGCGGCCCATGAGTCCGGTGCTCCTCAAAGATATTGAAAAAGCCCTTTAGGGGCTCACCTTTAGCGACTTTTAATTAACGTGAGCATCCATTGCAGCAGCAATAGTTTTGAGTTTGTCGAGGTTGGCCACATCAGAAGAGCGCGCCAGAATTTCACCTTCTGTACTAATGACATAAATATTGGTGACGTCTGCGGTGGCCTCAAAAGATGCGCTGACATTCCCGGTCCAGTCCAGCATAATTGGCTGTTTTACAAGTCTTGAAATGATGCCACGAGCCATACCGCGGGCAAATTTGGGGACAGCACTTAACTCTGCTACCCCGTGAATATCTACCTGACTTTCGTAACGATCGTACAGAGGCTGAATCCAGGCTTCCATTTGCTCTGAACCTTTTTGATCCGCAATGGCCAGAATCAAAGGCTTGCTACGGGGGAAAGAAAACTGCTGGGTTTCACCGTCTAAGTTTTCAAGGGTAAAAGCCTGGGCACGAGGAAGAGCCGGAGTTGTGATTTCGGAAGCCGTTTCAGCAACTGAATCACCAAACGCGTCAGAGTCGAGCTCATCGGCATCGTTGTCGTCTTCAAACTCTTCTTCAAAAGACTCTTCTTCGGACATCTCGTCAGAAAGTACGTCCGTGTCCACACTATCGTCATCGGTGTTGGCCGCAGCGCTTGTGGGTGCTTCGTCTTCCTGAGTAGGTGCACTATAGACATAGGTAAAGGGAGTATTGACCTGCATATTGCGACGACTTTGCTCGGCCAGAGTGGGAACGCGCTGTCCCTGAGATGTGTACTGATGCACATAACCAATGGTTTGTTGCAAATCAGCGGGAGAACGCCCCCCACAAGCAGAAAGCATAAGAAGTGAAAGAAGAAGAGAAGCTGCGCGCATACGTGTTTTATGTACTCCATCGTTTAACTACTGATTAAGTTATAGTAAACGGACTTTTAAAACTTGCGTCCTATTCTAAAACCTCTTATGATTGTAGCAATTTAGTTGAAGAATTACTCTAGAACGGATGGCCTCAGGTTGTCACAGGAACCCCTGACCCCCAAAGAAAAACGCCGCCTGCGGCGTCTCCTGCGCCGCCGTGTGCGACGGGTTAAGCTGGAATTATTTCCCACTTACGGCACCTGCGAAAAAGTAGTCGTACAGGGAAAAGTCTACGCCGATCGCAAAGTGGACGAAGTGGCCCCGGAAGACAGTCGATTTCGCAATGCGGTGAACACCTCTCGTCGCTTTATTGTGACGGAAGCCGCACTCGTTTGGGTCAAGGTATGTTTTTTACACGAGATACATAAAGTACAAACCGACGAATCGGGGCGCTTTTCGGTCACCTTTGAAAACGTGCCCAATTTGCAACCGGGGATTCACCCCATTCGTGTCCAGTTGGCAGAACAAAACCGTAAACGCATGAGCGCTTCTGAAGGCGTGTCTAATGTGCTCATTCACAGAGAAGATTCCGATCGGGTGGGCGTGATTTCAGATATAGACGACACCATTTTGCAAACCTTTGCCACCAGTAAAATGCGTATGCTGCGCACCGTTTTTTTTAGCAATTACCTTACCCTTAACGCGGTGCAAGAAATGGCAGAGCTTTACCGGGCCATTCACGAGGGCCCTCAGGGAGATGGTTATGACGCCACGCACTATGTGTCTAGCAGTCCCGATAATTTAATGAGTCGCCTGCAACAGTTTTTGCGATTGCACCATTTTCCGGCGGGCTCTATGGATTTAAAAAGCATTGCACTCCGCCGTAAACCGGGCAGAGACTCTCTGTTTCGCCACACGGATTACAAACTGGGACGTTTGCGCAAAATTTTTGAGACCTTCCCCCACAGACGCTACGTATTATTTGGAGACAGCGGAGAAAAAGACTCTCAGATTTATCAGCAGATTCAAAAACTGTTTCCTGACCGGGTAGAAGCGGTATATATTCACAACGTCAACAGTGCAGATCCCTACAGTTCTCAATACCAGGGGCAAATGCTGTATAACGATCTGGAGCGGGTACGCCGCGACCTGAAGAAAAGAAACCTGATATGAGTCCTATTCCCGCCCTCTTTTTTGCCTTGATCTGGATGTGGAGCGACAGTATTGGCGCTTTATTATCTGTGATTTCCACCTATTTTTACTTCGGCTGGGAAGGCACTCCCCTGTTAGTGCCTAAAATTTTTGGTCTGGCTCTGTTCGCCTTCAGCGGTCCGGTATTTTACCGAATCCTGTTTCACTGGGTTAATCCCACAAAGTTTGTGCGTTTTGGCGTCGGACTTCTGTTTGTGCTTTATGTGAGCCTGAGTTTGAACCGCAGTAGCGACTTTTTTGCCTGGGGCACCTTGCTGGCCTGCTGGTGGGCGGGAATTACCCTCATGGGCATACTGCGGCATCTGCGCGATTTTTCAAAGCATTTGTTGGCCCTTTACGCCCTGCAACTGGCCTTTTTCTTTTACCTGAGCACCCGCACGGTGCAAGCGGGTTTACCACTAATGCTTCTGGCCCCTCAGGGCATGGGCTATATTCCCTGGAGCATTCTCTCGCTGTCCGTGCTACTGGGCGCTGGCTTGCCTTACCGAATGAACGATTTGAGTAACCCCCTGGAAACCCGCAGTCTCAAAAAGGGATCCGGCAGCATCGGGCTGGTTTTCGGACTACTCATGGGCATGAGTGTAGGCATTATTCAGAATTTACACATCTGGAGTGCCAGAACCCCGGATTTACCCTCAGCCGCTTATTTTCTCTCGTTGGGTCTGGGGGTCTTTCTGGGGAGAGCCCTCTATCTGACAGGGACATTTTTGCCGATTCGTCTGGGCGTTTCAGGCGTAGCCCTTGCAGCGGGCATTTACGGTCTGCTTTATTTTGACATCAACACCGTGGATTCTGTCATGTTTCAGCGAAGTCTTTCGCTCATCTTTCACGGAGCAGGCGCACTGGGGCTTACCACCTTCTGGTGCTTTTTTCTGCAGCGTTTCAGCGCCTATCAGCGACAACAGAAAACTTTTTTTCCGTGGTTGAGTTTGCAAACAGGCTTTATTGGCCTGCTGCTGGTGCTGGCGATTTTCTTACTCAAAGCCAATCCCATAGGATTCTGGGTAGCCTGGGGCCTGAGCCTGAGCATCCTGTTCCTGCACGAGCTACGGGCCGGTGAAAGCATAAAGGGCATCGGCAAGCCTCATCAGCGCTTGTGGTACGGAGCTTGCGGCGTATTTGCTCTACTGGGTCTCACCAGCTTTTTTGCGCCCCAGCCCGGTTCCACAAAAGGTCAGGCAGAGAATTCGGCTGCGCCTTTTAACAACACCATTGAAGTGATGTCCACTAACATCCGCTACGGCTGGACGGACGATTATCGCTTTGCGCCCTTAGAGCATATGCGTTATTTAAAGCAGCGAATCCCCGATATTCTGGGCGTTCAGGAAGTAAACAAAGGCCACACTTCAGGCGCCTATAGCGATCTGTACCGACTGTACCAGCAGGCCTTGCCCGGCCAGTGGTCTTATGCGGATGCCAACTTTGGCTTCGGTAACGCCATGCTAAGCCGCTACCCCGTACTTCACAGCGAAGGTCGGGTATATCAGGCCAAGGATATGCTGAAGCGCTCCTGCTTAATTAACACCCTCAAAATCGGCGAGAATAAGGTAACGGTACTGGTAACTCACGTAAGCCATCTGGCAGCCCCCAACCCCGTACGTCAAGCGCAAATCAACGAGCTCTCCGGCTGGATTCAGCAACTGGATACCCCCTGGATTTTAATCGGTGATTTTAACGCCACGCCAGATACGGCGGAAATTCAGCAGCTGATTCAACTTTCTCATCCGGTGTATCAAAGTCAGCCCCCGTGGCTCAACAGCCTGAGCTTTCCGGCAGCCCAACCGGATCGGCGCATTGACTACATCTTTTTTAGTAAAGACTTTGAGCTACAGACCATGGAAGTTTTAAACAACGGGACTACCACCGATCACCGCCCGGTGCGTGCAGAACTTCGCCTGTAATCGGGCTCCGTTTGATCTGCTACATTTCAGGCCATGACTCTGTTATAGTGAAAGAAAAAACGGTGATGTGCCATGACTGAAAACGATGCTGATCTCCAGGAAGCACCACGTAAAAAAAAGAAATCCATGTTCAGGGAAACTGCTGAAACCGTGATCGGGGCGCTCGTCATTGCATTGATCACCCGCGGCGCCATTGCAGAACCCCGCTATATTCCGTCCGGTTCCATGCTACCCACGCTAGAAATCAACGACCGCCTGATCGTCGAAAAAATTTCCAATTATACCCACAGTATTGAACGCGGCGACATTCTCGTGTTCTACCCACCCAAAGACGAGCCCATTGACGAGCAAGATCCCGATTTTTTTAAGGGCTCCATGCGCTGGCTGGGCTTAACAGGGGAAGACGCTTACATTAAGCGGGTGGTGGGTCTGCCCGGTGAAACTATTTCTGTGAGCAATGGCAAGGTGTTTATTGACGGAGAGCCCCTGGACGAAAACTATATCAAAGAGCCTCCGAGCTATCAGATGGCTCCCCTACAAATTCCAACCGGTAACGTATTTATGATGGGGGACAATCGCAATAACAGTGCTGATAGCCACGTGTGGGGGCCTCTGCCCATCAAAAATGTGATTGGGCACGCCTCCTTCCGCTTCTGGCCCCCCAAACGCCTGGGTAGCCTGGATTAATGCAAGGCCGAAAAAAACCGTTCTGGCGGGATCTCACAGAAATTGTGCTGGGCGCTGTCCTGTTGACCAGCTTTTCCCGGGCTGCTGTAGCAGAAATGCGCTACATTCCATCCGGTTCCATGCGCCCTACCTTAGAAGTCAACGACAAATTAATTATCGAAAAAATCAGTATGCGCGCTCAGGAAATTGCACGGGGAGACATCCTCGTTTTCCGCTCCGTGGATGCCCCGCCACTCAAGACCCTCTGGCAACAGTCTTTGCACGTGCTCAGCATGGACGGAAACACGCCTCTCATCAAGCGCGTGGTGGGCCTGCCCGGTGAAACCATTGCGGTAAGTGAGGGCACGGTCTTCATTAACGGGGAACCGCTCAAAGAAAGCTACATCAACGAACCTCCTTTTTACGAAATGGCTCCCGTAAAAATCCCCGACGACCATGTGTTTATGATGGGAGACAATCGCAATAACAGTGCTGATAGTCATGTGTGGGGTCCCCTTCCCATAGAAAATGTCATTGGACATGCCTTGTTCCGTTTCTGGCCGCCCCACCGCGCAGGCCTATTAACAGCAACTACCTCAACAGAAACTGCTGCTCCTTAGATCCACGGATATTCAATGAATATCACCTTACTTACGTCACGAAAAGAGAAGCTCATGCTAAAAATTGCTTATGTTATGGATCCCATAGACTCCATTAATATTGAAAAAGACTCCACCTTTGCCATGATGGAGTCCGCCCAGCAACGGGGCCATCACAACTATTTTTTAGAACCCCAAAAGCTCTATTTTGAACATGATCAGAGCATGGGCATTATGCAAAAAGTTACCGTGCAGCGGTCCGAGAGCTATTATCAGGCAAAAGCGCCGCAGGCCATTGCCCTCAGGGATCTGGATGCGGTCATTATGCGTAAAGATCCTCCCTTTGATATGAACTACGTGTACAGCACCTATTTTATGGAGCGGGCCCAGCAAGAAACGCTGATGCTCAATGCTCCGGCGGCCCTGAGGGACGCCAATGAAAAACTATTCGCACTGAATTTTCCGCAGTTTATTCCCCGCACGGTGGTGAGTTCTCAGAAGGCCGTCATCAAAGATTTTGTGGCCCGTGAAGGAAAAGCGATTCTCAAGCCCATTGATGCCATGGGAGGCATTGGGGTATTTGTACTGCGAGCGGAGGACTCCAACGTGGGTGCACTGATTGACGTGATGACGGAAAACCAGCAGGTTCCCGTGGTGGTGCAAGAATATATCCCTGAGGCCACCGAAGGCGATATCCGCGTCCTGATGGTGGATGGTGAAGTGATTTCCGCGTTTCGTCGGGTGCCGGCCAAAGGAGAACACCGCGCCAATTTGAACGCAGGCGGCCACGCCGAAAGCTATACACTAACCCCTGAAGATCGTCATATTTGCGAACAGGTGGGCCCCGTACTGAGCGAAAAAGGGCTGGTATTTGTGGGCTTAGACCTCATTGGCGGCAAGCTGATTGAGGTAAACGTCACCAGTCCCACAGGCATTCAGGAAGCCCGCAAGCTCAGCGATGCGGACACGGCCGGAGCCCTGATGGACTATATCGAAAGTAAGCTCAACTAAAGGTCAGAGGTCAACTCAATTATGGAAAAAGCATTGAACACTTACCTGGAAACCTACGAAACCACCATGATCGAAGAGCTCATGACCCTGATTCGTATTCCCAGCATCAGCCAACGTCAGGCCCACTGGCCCGACACCCGACGGGTATTGGAAGCCGTGTCTGAAATCGTCACCCGGTATGGTTTTACCCCTGAAATTGTGGAGACCCCCGGCTGCCCTTGCTTTATTGCCACACTGAAAGTGGATCCCGAGCGCCCCTGGCTCATGGTTTATAACCACATGGATGTTCAGCCCGCGGACGAACCCCAGTGGAAGACCACACCCTTTGAACCCGTTCTCAAGGACGGGCGCATTTATGGTCGCGGCAGCACCGATGACAAGGGTCCAGCCCTCACCACCCTGCACGCCATTCACTTTTTACATACGCAGGGCTACGATTTGCCCAATATTCAGCTGGTGTATGAAACCGAAGAAGAACACGGCAGCACCAACTTCGGTGCATTTTTAGACATTGCAGGACATCAATTACACACCCCCGCCTCCATTCTGGTCTCTGACACCATTTTTGAAGGGGAGCATCCGGCCATTACCTATCGCCTGAAAGGTCTCTTAGAAGCTGAGGCAGAACTGGTGACGGGCACGCAGGATCTTCATTCGGGCATGGTGGGTGGTGCCGCCATGAATCCGCTCAACGTCTTGATTCAGGCCCTGAGCAAATGTGTGGACGCCTCGGGGAATGTGACCATTCCGGGTGTGCAGGAAGAACTGCCCCCCGTAACACCAGAAGAAAAAGAAAAGCTGGCAGAAACCGCCCGCATTTTTAATCTTGAAAAATTGATTGCCGATACCGGCGGAGCCAAAATGTACACCGAGGAAGCTCAGGAACTTTTGGAGCGCATCTGGGTGCGTCCCACCTTTGAAGTGCATGGTTTTGAAGGTGCCCAGTGGGAACCTGACGTCATTAAAACCGCCCTGCCCTATGCGGTGAAGGCCAAACTCACCATGCGGCTGGTGGCGGGCCAGGAGCCGTCCCGGGTACGAGAACAACTGGAACACGCCTTACAAGCGGTGCATCCCGATATTCAGGTACACCAGAAAGGCGCCGTGAAAGGATATATGAGCCCGGTGGACAATATTTTCATGCAAAAGGCCGTGGTGGCCTGTGAAAAGGGATTTGGTCAACCCCCGGTATTTGTGGGCAGCGGTGGCACCATCGGTGCCATTCCTGAATTTGAACGGGTGTTTCCTGAGGCTCCCATTGTGCTATTGGCGCAGAGCCTGATGTCCGATGGGTACCATGCGCCCAATGAAAACTTTCAGGTGGCCCAGTTGCGCAACGGGCTAAAAACCATGGCTTATTATCTGTGTGAGATAGCCACACTCAGAAACTGAAGCGCCACTAAATAAAGCCTTCGACCACATCTTCGGCAAAGCCTTCCACAAAACCATCTTCTGATGGCGTGAGGCCCACTTCACCGTGAGCAGTCCAGAGCAGCGTGCGACTTTGCTCTTTGAAAGCTTCCCAGCGGTTGCCAAACTCCGTTCGCAAATGAGGATCAAGCAGCTGCGTCATGCGCTCAATTTCTGGCAGCGGCATTTCTGTGGGCACCCATTCAAACTCAATATCCGTGCCCGCAAACAGGTTTTGTAGGCTCTGCTGGCTCTGCAATTTCAGGTGAGGCCAGTAGGTGTACAGGGGCATGGGATTGTGTAACTGATTTTCTAAGAGCAGCGCCAGACTGGGAAAGGCCGCCAGATTAAACTGCACACAAATCCACTGGGTGGTGGGTCGGGCGTAGCGTTGCAGCTGCAAGATAGCGGCCCGGGGATCTCGCAGGCGCGTCAGGCCCTGAAAGAGCACAATGGCGTCAAAGGTTTTGTGAATGCCCTTGAGCTGGGCCTGATCTAAATCCCCATCACGAATCGTGCTCAATGTTACGTCCCAGGGCAGCGGCACACGGTTATAGTCGCGGTAAAAGGTTTGCTCCGCAAAGGGATTAATTTCTAGCACCGTTTTGACCCGTGAGGCAAATTTGAGCTGCATAAACTGATAGGTGCCCTGATAAAAGGTTTCGTTTAAATAAGCATCTCCCAGTTGGCCCCGCTCCACCTCTTTAGAAGCTTTTCCCAGTCGAATAAAGGCGCGATCCACTTCAGGCTGAACAAAATGCCCCTCTGTGTAAGCTACCGTAAAATAGCCCATTTGCGCTCGCAAGAACTCATGAATCTGGTGTAGCGCTTTCACATCCAGCTCCTGACTGGCGGGACTCATTATTAATTGCACCTTCATACGGTAAGAGCGGCACAAGCGAAACACCCTTAACCAGTGATCTTTATCAAAGGGAGCGCCGGGCAAAGGCATAATTAACTCAGAAAAATTCAGCTGTGAAAACAGGTGTAGGGACTCCGGAGTGAGCTGTTCCCCAAAGACAAGACAGGAAAAGTCGTGGCGCTGAATCAGTTTTTCCCGCTCAAAATGAATTAACAAACGCTTGAGCTGGGCTGGATCGGTGGTAAAAGGACTGGCCATAAAACGCACGGGCGTCTGGGCGGGGAGGCGATCCGCAATTTCACGGGAAAGCAGTTCAGGATCGTGAGCGGGAATTTGCATGCCGCGCAGGGCATCATAGTAACTGAGATCTAACATGTGTCAATTATAACGCTTCAGCAGCGCTTAGACCATGCCGGTGTCGTTTACCATATCCGTCAGGCCATAGTTTTCAATAATAGACTTGATTTTGCCAGAGTAGTTGGGGTCCGTGGCATAAATACCCTGAATATTGTCAATGAAGGCGTTGACGTTTTTGTCTTTGGGGTATTGTTCCACAGCCTTATCGTAATAGCCGTTATGAAACAGTTTACCGTGACGCTCCACGGCCTGAGCAAAGTTATGGTATTTCGCAAAGCCGTCTTTGATGCGCACCCACTGGCCGTCAAAGAATTCTTTAGTACTGACACTGGTTTTGCCCGCGGGACCGGAGCCTTTGATACCAAAGATGTTGAAGCCACCAATACTGGCACTGCCCCAGCCCGATTCCAGGGCCGCCTGAGCCAGCGTAAGCTCTGCGGGCACACCGTGCTTTTTCTCCGACTCAATGGCCGCAGGCAAGAGGGCGCGGAAAAAGGCTTCTTTGTCGTTTTTGCCCAGGGCTTTGAGTTCGCCCGTGCTCATATTTCTCAAGTTTTCAATGGACTGCGCGTGGGCCGCTTCTGCACCGCTGGCCCGCGGTGCGGCGGGAGCTGGTGCCGTGGGCTGATAACTGGTGACACCGCGGAATAAGTCCGTCGGTGCGGTAATACCCGTTTGAATACGGTTGCCGGGCATGGGAATCGTGGTGGGCGGTGCGGAAGGAAACTGAATAGGTGGCGCAGGCACAGCCGGTCTCACAAAAAGTTGCAGCTGGTCCGGGGACATGAGGCTGGACACCCGTGAGAACTTTTGAATCAAACGGGGATCCTGAAGTTGTGGAGCAGGCGCAGCGGTAGGCGGGCGCAGGTTAGAAGGAGCCTGTGGCCGACTATTGACAGCCTGACGACCCTGCATAAGCTGCTGCGGCGAAACGAGCTGGTAAAGAGAAAACGATGCTTGCGTCATACAGTTATATAGAGAGGTGGTTCACAAAAGTGACGTAGAAAATTGGTTAATTTTAGATTAAGAAGCCACGCCCGCAGACTCTGCTAGAATAGAGCATCACTTCTCGAAAGGATACAAGACATTGAGTAAAAAATCTGTACGCGTGGCGGTGACCGGTGCCGCCGGGCAAATCGGTTACGCTTTATTATTTCGCCTGGCCACCGGCGAGGTGTTTGGACATGATGTAGACGTACATCTGCAATTATTAGAACTGACCCAGGCTTTAGATGCCCTCGAAGGGGTGCGCATGGAATTAGACGACTGTGCGTTTCCAAATCTGGCTTCTATTACCTGTACTGACAAACCTGAAGTGGCGTTCAAAGACGCTGACTGGGCTTTGCTGGTGGGTTCAGTGCCCCGTAAAGCGGGCATGGAGCGCAAAGATCTGCTGAACATTAACGGCGGTATTTTCATTGGTCAGGGCAAAGCCATTGACGAAAACGCCAGCGAAAACTGCAAGGTGCTGGTGGTGGGCAACCCCTGTAACACCAACGCCTGGATTGCCAAATCTGTGAGCAAGCGCATTCCCGCCAAAAACTTTTTTGCCATGACCATGCTGGATCAAAACCGGGCGGCTTCTCAACTGGCCACCAAAGCGGGAGCCCACGTGAGTGAAGTCAAAAACATTGCCATCTGGGGCAATCACTCAGCCACCCAATACCCCAACTTTTTTGACGGCACCATCCAGGGTGAGCCCATTGCTTCAAAAATCCAGGACGAAAACTGGCTGAAAGAAGACTTTATCAAAACCGTACAGCAGCGCGGTGCGGCCATCATTAAAGCCCGGGGCGCTTCTTCAGCGGCTTCAGCGGCCAATGCGGCCATTGACACTGTCAAAAATCTGGTGAATCCTACTCCCGCAGGCGAGTATTTTTCTGTGGCGGTCAGTTCTGACGGCTCTTACGGTATTCCCGAGGGGCTGATGTTCTCTTTCCCCATGCGCTCAGACGGCGAAAACTGGGAAATTGTTCAGGGCATTGAGCTGAATGACTTTTCCAAAGAAAAAGTTGAAGCCACCAAAAAAGAGCTACTTGAAGAGCAGGATGCGGTCAAAGGCCTCCTGGAAAAATAAGCGCTACGCGAAACATCAAAAAGAGAGCCCTGGTAGGCTCTCTTTTTTTATGCTTGCGGACTGAATTATGCAAACTAAATTAATTATCTGAGGGGTGGGTCATAATGGGTGGAGGACCCAGCGGAGGCAGCTCCAGTTGTAAATCCACGGAGGGAACAGACCCACCCGCCTGAGAGGTTTTAACGTCTACCTCATCTTTTTCAAAGGGTTTCGTTGCCGGTTCTTCTGTGGCTTTGGGCTTATTTTTGGCGGCTTCGCTGTCCAGACCAAACCAGTGGGCTCCCTGTTCAGCGGTTTGCTTGAGGTGATTGATACCTTCTGAATTTTTTTCAAACTGTCGAATAATATGGCCAATCATGATAACGGTGTCCTTTTTCACTTGAGTTATTTCTTACCCTTCTTATCGAGAAAAGGAGACACCACCTGACCTTAAAAATAGTTTAAAAAAACATTATACTATTCATTCATATCCTCAAGCATTTTCTCCACAGCTTCTTCAAACCCTGGAGAATTCACCTTTTGCTGAAACGTCACTTTAGGTGCTCTGCCCATCAGGAACCCTTCTTTACGGGCACTGGCCTGACGAAAAGCAGATTTTAACCCCGGGGGAATGGGTAAATAAAAGCCCAGCTGCGTGAGATTTCCCCGCGCCGCCTCGCAACCGTGGCTGAGGCCCATACGCACCGCCACCTGATTGTTTTTAATATGGTGAAACGCAAAGCGAGAGAGGTTATCTTTAGAGAAATAGTACTCGCACTGGCCCGTCCCCTGAGTATTGAGATAGTTCATTAAGTGGGTACTGGAAGCAAAACGCATATTTGCCGGCACGTGACGCTTAATAACCCCGTCGTTGAGCAGGGCTTTGAGCAGCACCTGATCTTCAAAAATGTCTGTCAGGCTCACAGGCTTCCGGGTCTCTACGTTGAGGGTTTCGTAATTTGTTACTGCTCCCGGATGTGCCGTTCCCAGACAATTCCAATAGCGGCCGCTTTCAAAGGACAAAAACGGCCCTACCCAGGAAAGGCCCTGAATATTACGCTCAGAGGTGCACAGCATTTCGGAATCTCCCTGATCGCTCAGCGGCATCACCAGATCTCTGGACACCGGCGTCACCAGCTGAAACTTATCGGGAGCAATACGCACCGTATATTTGCCCACAGACCCCTGCCACATTGAGGACACTGCCTTAGAACGGGCCTGCACCGGCGATGTTGTTCCCGGTGAGCTTATTCCCACCAACGTCATCATTCCCAGAGCCAACAGCCCCCGTTTGTTTACAGACATCCACCGCATAAATACACCTCGTTCAATTTTAAGTGACTCCTGGCATTTTAGCTTAGATCTCTCCCCGGGGACGAATCAAATGGGGAGAAGTGTATTGCTCCGTCATATGGGCCAGCCAGCCCACGGTGCGTCCCAGCGCAAACCAGTCCAGCGCGTCTAATTCAGGACACAGCAAACGGCTACCAATGGCCAGCACCCAGTCCAGGGTGGGCGTCGCGCCCTGAATTTCCACTGCCCGTGTCAGCGTATGCATATCGCGCTGAAATTGCGAAGCCAGCTTTTCATCACTGCTCACAAGCTCGCGGGCTCTGACTTCAAAGCATGTCCAGCGAGGATCACCGTCAGGGTAAAGGGGATGGTTCCCAAGGGGCAGTCGTCCCCGCTGTCGCAAGATGTGCTGTAAAGCCGCTTCTGTGCCTCGCTGGTCACTCAACAGCAGCAAATCACTCACATCAAGCACCTGGCCTCCGTGACGCTGACCGCTTAAAGCCGCCAGAGCACCGGTCAAAGCAGCGTATCCATTCCCCCGGGCAGAGGCAATACAGCGGGCGGTAAAGCTGCTGATGTTCAGTTCATGCTCCGCCGCCAGTACCAGCAAAAGTTGCGCCAGTTGCTGCTGTACAGGAGAACGCAAAACGGGCAAAAAATAGTCGAGCCAGCCGCTCCATGCTTTTGAAGACGGTTCTCCTTTCAAAGATTGCTCCCGCCCACACAGCGGTGCCACGCTGCTCCAGACCCGATGCAATAAATACACTGCATGGGGCAAAAAGGAGGATTCTCTTTTTTCCAGCTTCAAATCTTCGGCCCCCCAGGCCACCAGGCAGAGCTGAAGTTTTTCACGCCAGCGAGCGTGGGGGGGCAATACCTTCAGCAACGCCGGGTAATCGGGAGCCGCCGGCACCTCCTCAAAAATATCCGGCTCGCACCCCCACAGCAGAGCAATCAGCGTCTCAAGATCACCCTCAAGCACCTGAGATAAGGACTGATCCCGGTAGTACAATTGCCCCTCCCGAATATGGGAGATCCGTGTATTCATCAGGGGCATTCCCCAGTACAGGGCCTGTTTGACTTCAGTTTCTGGCTGCTGACGCAGGCGCTTGCGTTGTTGTAAACGCTCAATATCCTCGCGCAGGTATTGCTTTGCTCGCTTACCGGGTACGCTAACACTTTGTAATAATCCCCGGCTCACATAGGCGTAAAGCGTGTCTTTTTTAATATCCAGCAAACGGACGGCCTCAGCAGCACTCACATAAATTTCTGACATAACGGTTTTCCGATCTAGACGCATCCAGACTCTTTATATTGATTTAAAAATCAAGATTGACAGTTTTGATCAATATATATCACACTATCCTCAGAAACTCAAAAAAGCAAACTCTGAAGGAGCACAAACCATGTCCGAACGCGACGCCTTAAAAACCTGCCTGAGCCGCATTGACGGAGAAGCAGGAACGCTACATATTTTAAGCACCCCCTTAGCAGATATTGCCCAACGGTACCGCTACACCACCCTGGCAAAGGCCCTCTGGCAGGTATACGATTTACCGGTCACTGACTTTGACAGCGCCCAACAGGAAGCCTTTGAAGCCCTCTTGCCCCTCAGAGATCGTCTTCATAAGCATACGGCAATTTCTGCGCTGCGCCTGGGATTGGAATATGCTCAACCGGATAGCGCAGCCCCAATTACCATGACCCTGATGATGGCACTGCTTTTGCACTTAAACCCCAAAGCACAGCTTTCTCACCATGAAGATACAACGGTGCTGGAGCGTTTTTTGAGGGCTTTACATGAGGGGAGCAGTGACCCGGTGTCTACAGATTTGATCAGCGCTCAGTCAGAAGCGCTGTCTACCTACTTGATGACCGTCTCCGATCACGGCCTGAATGCCTCCACGTACACGTCCCGGGTGATTTCTTCTACGGGCAGTGACTTAAGGGCCTGTGTCCAGGGTGCTCTGGGCGCTTTACAAGGCCCCTTACACGGGGGTGCCCCCGGCCCGGTGCTGGATATGTTGGACTCCTTAAGGGGTTTATCTGAGGCCGAGATAGCAGAATGGGTTCAAGAACAACTGCGCCAGAAAATCCGCATCATGGGGTTTGGTCACCGAATATATCGGGTGCGAGATCCCCGGGCCGACGTGCTCAAGAGCGCTCTTCATCACTTACAGAATCAGGGGTTTAACAGCGCCCGTTTACAACAGGCGGAAGTAGCTGAAAAGGTGATTTTAAAGGAGCTACGGCAGCATAAACCTGAACGGGTCCTGCAAACCAATGTGGAATACTACACCGCCCTTTTATTAGAGGGCACAGGATTTCCCAGAAGTAGTTTTACGGCCGTTTTTGCGCTGGGCAGGGTGCTGGGCTGGTGTGCTCACGCTGCTGAACAGCAGGCCATTGGGCGCTTAATTCGCCCTAAAGGCACTTACTTTGAACAGACTTTGTCTTTTGCAGGCAACAAGATATAATACCTTGAGTTTAGAATTCAGTGAATTCCCATAAGGAGAGGCATTATGGCCAAAATAGACCAGTTATTTAAGGTGATGGTGGAACAGGGCGCATCTGACTTGCACATTTCCCCTGACAATCCCCCCATGATTCGTGTGAGTGGTGAGCTAAAACCCATCACGCAGCAGGCGTTTTCTCACGATCAGAACAAAACCTTGCTCTACGAAATCATGGATGAATACGAGCGCAAAAGCTTTGAGGAAACCAAGGATCTCGACTTTGCTTACAGCGTGGACGAACTGGGCGCCCGTTTTCGTGCCAACATCTTCAACGAGCGCAAAGGCATTGGTGCGGTTTTTCGTGTTATCCCTACCAAAATTTTAACCGCTGAAGAACTGGGTCTGCCTTCGGTGCTCACCGAGTATTTTTGTCACCTGCACAAAGGACTCGTGCTAGTTACTGGAGCCACCGGTTCTGGTAAATCCACCACCCTGGCCGCCATGGTGGACTATATCAACAGAAACCGCTCTGACCATATTCTCACCGTTGAGGACCCCATTGAATTTGTACACAGCAGTAAAAAGGGTCTGGTGAATCAGCGAGAAGTGGGCAAAAACACAAAATCTTTTGCCAGCGCGCTTAAAGCCGCCCTGCGGGAAGATCCTGACGTCATTCTGGTGGGTGAGATGCGGGACTTGGAAACCATTGAACTGGCCATTACCGCTGCCGAAACCGGTCACCTGGTGTTTGGTACCCTGCACGCTTCCTCAGCGCCCAAAACCATTGACCGCCTGATTGACGCGTTTCCCACCGATGCCCAGGAGCAAATTCGCGCCATGTTGGGCGACAGCTTAAAAGGCGTTGTGGCCCAGCAGCTGCTCAAGAAAAAAGGCGGCGGACGCGTGGGTGTCCAGGAAATTCTGGTGGGTACGCCTGCGGTAGGTAACCTGCTTCGTGAGGGCAAAACCTTCCAGATTCCTTCCATCATGCAAACGGGTCGTAAAGACGGCATGGTGACCATGGATCAGGCCATTGATGAGAAGCTCAAAGCCGGTTTGATTACCGGTGAAGAAGCTTACCTCAAGGCCGCCGACAAAACCCGCTTCAAGCACTTACTCAACCAGACAGAGTAGGTCAACTTCAACATCTGTCACAAGCCCCGCTACAAAATCGCGGGGCTTGTGTTTTGTGTATAAACTCGGTTAAAGTTACGATCATGAAGATTATACACACGCTGAGCACGGCCTGTCTGGGGATTCTCCTGTGTACACCGTCTCAAGCTATTTCTACTCATCGTTCTGTTAAACAGTACGCACAGGCGTCGCCCCAAATCGTTCAGGCACAAAAACTGGCCCGGGCAGGGCAAAAGGCCATTGCGGAGAAAAAATGGAGTGTCGCACTCAAAGAGCTGTCTGCATCCCTGAATTTGCTCCCCCGCCAGCCGCTGGTGCTGAATGCGCGGGGTGTTGTGTATTTGAATCTGTCAGCACCTGAAAAAGCCATTGCCGATTTCAAAAAAAGTGCCGAACTCGATCCCAAACTGGCCTTGCCCCACTTTAATCTAGGCAACGCTTATCGCTTACAAAATAAAGCCGTACCCGCCATTACCGCTTATTCCCAGGCCATTGCCCTGGATCCGCGCTACACCGCCGCTTACAATAATCGGGGCATTACCTACAGCGAGAACAAAAACTATGCCATGGCCCTCAAAGACTATAACCAGTCTCTCAAGCTCAATCCCAGAGACGAAGACGTGCGCAATAATCGAGGCTATTTGTATTTATTGCAGAATCAATATGCGCTGGCCTTAAAAGATTTTGACGCCGTGCTGCGGGCAAAACCCAATCACGCGCTGGCCTACGGCAATAAAGCACAGCTGCTGTATAAACAGGGGCAGTGTAAGGCCGCCATTCCTCTGCTGGAAAAATCTTGCGAACTGGGCAATGTCAAAGCCTGTCGCGTGGTGCGGCGTTTGAAATGCGAGCCGGATCCCACGCCCACACCAGAGCCTTCTCCCCTGGAAACCGAGAAGGAATCCTGAGCTACCCCTTTCCCGCCAGACTTTGAGACAGCTTGCTTTGTAGCCCCTGCAAACTGGTCTGGGGCAAATCCACAATGTCTGAGTGCTTAAAGCGATACAGGCGGGCGGGTTTTTTGGAAAACTTCTGGGTGGTTTCATCGGTTTCTTCCAGAATATCCAGCAGGGCCACTTTTTTACGGAAATTGCGCTTGTCAATTTTACGATCTAAGATCACTTCGTACATGCGGCAGAGTTCGGGAAAGGTAAATTTTTCGGGCAGCAGCTGAGAACCCACGGTGGTGTAGCTCAATTTATTGCGCAGACGCTCCAGGGCATAGCCCAGAATTTGCTCATGATCAAAGCCCAACTGCGGCAGCTCATAAATCGAGTGCCAGCGCACCTCGTTAACGGCTTTTGAAGGCTTCAGCTCAAAATTTTCTGAACTCACCAGCGCATAGTAGGCCACGGTCACCACATGGGTACGAGGATCGCGGCCGGGATCCCCAAAGGTGTAGAGCTGTTCTAAATAAATCTGATCCACGTTGGTTTTTTCTTTGAGCTTTTGCAAAGCCGCCGCCTCCATGCTCTGGTGATGGTTCACAAAACCACCGGGCAGGGTCCACATATTGGCAAAAGGCTCCACCGAACGCTGTACAAGCAGCACCTTGAGATCGTCGTCCATAATCGTAAAAAGCACCACGTCTACGGTCAGCGACGGGTGGGGAAAATCCTGAATATTCATAATGTCATGATAGAGTAAGCCCGTATACATCAGCAAGAGCGTCGTTGCTTAATAACGATCCAATTCACGCTGCATATTTTCACAGGCCTCACGGGCCCGATTGGCGTCACAGCTCACACAGGTTTGCACGTATGTGGCCGCCGTCGCCAGAGGGTTGAACCGCTCTCCGCGAGAAGGATTGTTCTTGAGTTCGTTTACCATTCTCAGGGTCTCACGAATGTCGGACTCTCGCTCTTGTACCCCTTGCTGACACGCCTGTGGCATCATTGCTGCACCGTCCTCTAAAAATTGCTGCCCGGTTTTAAGATGCGTAAACAGGCGGTTATAAAGGACCTGCATCTTTTCTTCGTCCATCGAAAGCATGGCAGTTGATGCGGATGTAGGCACAGATGTGGGCAAGGCAGTGGGTGCAGGTGTGGGTCGCCGGGTGGGAACAGTGGTGGGCCTTTGGGCTGGCACTTGCGTGGGCTCTCGGACAGGAACTAAAGTCGCCGCTGGCTGCTGATTGACTTGCTGAGAGGGAGGGTTTTGCACCGGGGGGTTGGTGACTTGTGAAGTTTGAGTATTGTCAGGCACTTCGAGATAAGCTGCATCCTGGCTGATAGTAACATTATCCCTATTACCGTCTCGTGTTTGGCTTTCAATCGTAATCTCTCCACCGTCCATGTTGGTGCCCGCACGATTTTCTAAGGCAGTATCCACAAAGGTCCGCTCTTCCATGACAACCTGAGTTTGTTCATTATCAGGCTTTTGCCAAAACATGCCGCCGATGACCAAAAGGAGCAGCCCCATGCATAACACCGTCGGATAAAACACGCGATCTTCAAAGGATTCTTTGATGCGCTCCTGAATTGGCGGCAAAAAGAAAATGCCGCCAATGAAAAAGATGACCCCGGCGGGAAAATTGACGGTCGCAAACTGAAACAAGCTCACCAGAAAGAAGAAACCCGACACAATCGCAAACGATACATTAAAGGGCATGGCGCCACCTCAGTGAAAAAAATTTAGTTCAATGTTAGCAACCGCACTCAGGAAGAGCTATAGAAATACAGGTGATTTTAACCGCATTTAAATGTATTTGGGCAAAAGCACTACGTCTATTTCAAGCGACGGGTGATATGCCACAGGCTTCAAGGTGTTATTATTGTAAAGATTGCCAGAGAACAAGTTTGCTTTGAAAGAGCGATTAAAATGTTAACCGGTTCAGGCGGAGGTTCAGTTTCTTATCCCAGAGTTCCAGACATTAGAAACCCGGGACGCGTAGATAGAGAAATTCCGTTGCCTTCTCAAGTGGCCCATAACGAGCAAGAAGGAGGAGAAGTTGTTATTCTACAAAACAACCAGATTAGACGCTTTGCTGCCACTGAGGGCTCTGTTCTAGAAATTATTTTCCCTTTTGGGGCTAGTGAGCAGAGCGGACGTACAATCGAGTTCCGTTTGGACGGAACCGATCCAGATGCTCAACTCATTTACAAGATAGAAGCCATGCGATGAAACGAATCATAAAAGGAATTTTCTCTTTATTCCTCTTTTTTTCCTGTAGCCCTTGCCAACAAACAAGTACAAAACTCGAAATAAAGAATATGTCATTTTCTCCAGATATGTCACACCTTGCATTTTATTTAGATAATGGAGTGATATCTGATCGTGGGCTTTATGTCTTAAACCAAAAGCAAAAGACGTATTTCAGGACTTCTGAATCGTTGACGTCATCTTCGCCTGTTTCTTGGAAAAATAACAACGAAATACTTGTCAAACAAGTAGAAAACAAGCGAACGGATTTGTTGGGCCAAATAAATTTCACGGACGCTAATGTTAAATTATTCAATATTGAATCCCAAGATTTTAGAAAACCTACCGAACCAGAAACGACCTTACAAAAGACAAAGTTGTTAATAGACTGGCGTATGCCAGGTCTGGTTAATCTCAACGGCTCTGAATTAAATTCAGATGAAAAAATAAAAATTCAGTGGATTAACAAAGTGTTTTCAGGCCAAAAAGAACCAGAGTTTTCTCAAAATAGGGCGAGGTTGCTCTGGACACCTATAGAAAACAAAGTGTTTTTATCTTTCAAACAATGCAAAGAGCAATGTTCGCATACTCTATACATTGCTAATCTAATAAAAGAAGAAGGAGTGATTAATCAAGTAAAAAAAATAGTCGAACTAAGTGGTTTTCCTACAGATGATACGGTGTTGTTTGGGAGTTATGAGGACTCTAAATTGACCTTCATTCAGCGTTCCCTAAGAAACACAGGTGCATATGCAGAATATGTTTATGATGCTAATGAGGAAAAAACAAATATTATTCAGGAGTTTTCAATATCAGATTTTCCATCTTCACTAAGGCTGTCAGAGGGAACCAGTTTGTTTAAACCTCATAGTAGAGAGATTCTTTTTTCTGTCATTAACGACGGGATATATGCTTTTAACTTAGATACAAAAGAAACAATAGCTATTTTAAAAAAGTCAGAACTTCCTGAAGGAAGAGCCCGTGCTACTCTATGCTCAAGAACCGTGATTCCGTTTTTATAGCTTCGTTAATAGAAGCTGTTGCATTTTAGAGTTTCAGCTTTTTTGCATGCCCCCTCCAATATATTTCAAACCCGTCAGATTATATTGATCAGTACGTACATTACTGAAAAGAAGAACGCACTGCTCGTGCCAAATCCCTAAATTCAGTCCCTTAAGCTTGCGTAACCAACTAGAGCCCATGATCCCCTCGTGATAGAATACCCATCACGAAAGGAGCAAGTGCGTGTCAAAAGAACTCCCCGATATTATCTGGCTAAAGGACGCCCATCCAAGTCAGGTGCAGCAAATTGGCCACAAAGCCCTGAATCTGGCTGTGGCCAAACGCTTAGAACAGCCGGTGCTGGACGGTTTTGTGGTGACCACCTCTGCCTACCGCCAGGCCATTGAGCAAACGGGATTTCATCCGGCGCAGTTGCCCCATATGAGCTATGACGAGGCTTTAGAAGCAGCCCGCACCATTCAACACTATATTTTCAAACAGGCCATTCCCTCTGAAGTGCTTACAAACCTCAGGGCGGCTTATCGTGAACTCTGCCCTGACAAACCCCGACCCCTGGCCCTGCGACCGTCGATGGCCTCTGGCGACCACACGGACTTTGCCAAGCGCCTGCGCCCCATTCTGGGGGTCAAAAGCCTCATTGACTTAGAAAAAGCCCTCAAAATGGCCTGGGCCTATCTCTGGCTTGATGACGTGGTACAGTACCGCTTTTCTAAGGAAAGCCTGCGCGAAAACTGGCTGGATCTGGCGGTGCTGATTCAGCCCCTAGAAACCCCGCTGTCTTCTGGCAGTATTTTGACCTATGCGCCCCAGGCCGACGATTCCTTCTTCGTGGTAGAAGCCGCCCGGGGACTCAATGAAGCCGTTAGTCGGGGCGTGATTCAGCCTGACCACTTTATCTGGAGTCGTCAACAAAATAAGGTTATTCGCCGCCATATTGCGGAAAAACCCCTGCGCTTTGTATTTTCTGAGCCCTGGGCCGTAGCTGAAATGCCCGTGGCCAAAGAACAACAGAGTCAAGCCTCGGTAACAGAGGGCGAAATTGAACAGCTCGTCAACATTACTGAAGCGCTCGTGGCCGGATACAAGCGTCCCCTTGAAATTGAATGGTTCAAGAGCCCTCGCGGCTTCTTTATTTCTCAGCTGATGCCTTCTCCCGTACCCGACTTTCATCGGGCCAATACTGCCCAGTGGGAGAGTCTGCAAAACCACTTGCCCTACTTTCCCAAACCCTTTTCACCGCTGGGCTGGTCGTTGTGGGAGCCCGTCTTAGAAAAAGCCCTGCCCCGCACCCTGGAGGCTCTGGGAGCCCCCTTTAAAGAAGTCCCCAACTGGGTGCAACAACAGGAAAACCGACCCACTCTAAACCCCTACTTTTTAGAAGTGCTTCAACACCACTGGCAGGAAACCTGGAGCCTGCTAGCGGACATGCCCGCCTATCGCAAATACGTACAATTTATACGGATCTTGCTGGGGCATCAGCAAAGCTGGAGCAAACAATACAAACACTTTGCCAGCACCATGCAAAAAGAATGGGACATTGACTACACCACATGGGGGGCTGCTGACTTACTGGAACATCTAGACACCTTGCTGGATGACATTCAGCACTTTCTGGTGGCCATGTTAACGGTACGCTGCTTACAACAGGTCACCAGCAGCATGTTTGCTGACCATGTGGAGCAACTTCCCGAGCGAGATTACAGCCTGCTATTGGCTCAGCTGCCCCATCGCCATTCAGAAGTACTCAGCTACTTAGAAAACCTGCGACAACATATTCTAAACACCCCGGACCTGCTGGATATTTTCAAAGCCGCAAAAAAAACCGCCGCACCCGCCTTCCATATTGCCCAGGAACTCATGGTCAATGAGCGCGGTAAGCAATGGTTAGAAGAAGTACAGGAGCAGCTCACCCAGAGGGGATTTTACGGTGTTAATAGTGAGCCCCTTTACAGCAGTTGGCTGGACAACCCCCAGATTGTGCTTCAGGAGTTATTTACCCACTTAACGCAAAACCAGCCCTTTTACGATGCCGAGCAAAGTAGCGCCCGGGAGGCGCTAACCACCGAAATTCTGGGCAACTTTGAATGGCTGGAAACCCACCGTAAATTCTTATTTGTGAGCTTAATGCATCTGGCCCAAAGTTATCAGAGTACCGTGGCCGAAGAGCCTTATTACTTAAATATGCTCATGCCTCGCCTGCGCAGCGTGATGCTGGCCATGTCTCGCTATTTGCCGCTGGATTCCCCCCAGGACATTTTCTACTTGCACGTTCAAGAAGTCAAAGAAATGACGCAAAACACCATGAATGCGTATAAAATCAAAGCGTTGCGCGAGGTGATTCAGGCCCGCAAATACAAGCGCCGTATTGCCCACCGTCTGGGCACAGAAGACAAAAACAAACTGGATGCTTTAGAACTCAAGGGATATGCCGCCAGTCAGGGTGAAGCCCTCGGGCGCGTCCGCTGCGTGCGGCGTTCTGAAGATTTGAAACTCTTACAGGCCGGTGAAGTCATTGTCACCGACTATTTTGAACCCTTCTGGGAAGACGCCCTCCAACAGGCCTCCGGTTTAATACTGGAACTGGGCGGCGTGTTGTCCCACGGAGCCATGCTGGCCCGTCAGCACGGTATCCCCGCCGTGGCCGGGGCCAGCGGTGCGCTACGCCGTCTCAAAGACGGACTAATTGTCAAACTGGACGGCAGTAGCGGAAACATACAGGCTTATCAGGCAGAGTCCCTGGAAAGTTCTGAAGCCTGGGTGACGAGTGAATAATACCTCCCCTGTGGTTCTGCTTACCCGCGCGGCCCGTCAACAGACACAAACCCGGCAGCTTCTGGAACAACGGGGAGCACGAGTGCTATCTTTTCCCACGCTAGAAATACAGCCTTTGCCGCTGTCTACAAGCGCCCTTAAAGCATTAACAAGATCTCCACAAGACGGCTGGTGGGTTTTTACCAGCGTCAACGGCGTGCGAGCGGTTCAGGAACACCTGACACCCGATGCGCCCGTCCATATTGCCTGTGTCGGCCCTCGCACGGCCGGGGCCATTACCGAGCTGGGCCTGTCCGTGTCTCTCACCGCCCCCGTTCACCATGCCGCAGCACTGGCAGATAGCCTGTTGGAAAGATTTCAGGGAGCAAGGTTTCAGGGCAAAAAACCTCACGTTCATCTTTTTCAGGCCCGTGAGGGCAGAGAAACGCTTACAAAAAAGCTCCAAACAGCGAATGTTCAGGTGCAGGTTCATAAGGTATATGCCACAGAAAAACCCGCAAACTGTACTGCAGAACATTTGCGCACCGTTATTGCTTCTCATGTACCCACGGATATTGTACTGATGAGCCCCTCCAGCGTTCGCCATTTGTCTAGCTGTCTGGATGAAGCGAATCGTACACGTCTTAAGAACGCCCGGCTGCTGAGCATCGGGCCTGCCACCAGCGCCGAAATTGAAAAGGTATGGAATCAGGACTATGTAGAGGCCAACCCCCACCGCTTTGAGGGTATTCTGCAGCTGCTTTTTTCAGATGCAGACCCGACATCAGGTATTATGTAATTATGAGTCAAGAACGTACTGCCGTCATTGGCGATGTCCACGGATGCGCCAGAGAACTTGCCCGCCTGGTGCGCAATATGAAGCCCACCCGCATTATTCTGGTGGGCGATCTTTTGACCAAGGGCCCTGACCCGGCGGGCGTGTGGGCGCTGATTCAGGAACACGACATGCAGGCAGTGATGGGCAATCATGATGCCTGGCTCATAAAAATCCTGGACGGTGAAGTGCGCCCCAAACCCCGTCATCGCAAAATTCTCGATATTATGTCCCGTAAGGCCCCCGGCTGGGAAAGCTGGCTTCGTGCTTTGCCTTTGTACCGTGAAGAACAGGGCTTTATTATTGTGCATGCGGGATTAAACCCCAGCGGATCTCTGGAAGACACCACCGATGAAATGGCCCTGCTCATGCGCCACTGGCCCATGGGGAAACTCAGCGCGCCCCACTGGCACGAATTGTACCAGGGGGAAAAAGGCGTTATCTTTGGTCACGACGCCCGCGGCGGGCTGGTGTACGTGCGCCGTGATGAAAAACCCTATATTATCGGGTTGGATACCGGCTGCGTATATGGCAAAAAGCTCACCGGCTATATTATTGAAACCGATGAATTGTTCCAGGTATCTGCCGCACAGGCCTATCAGCAAATTTATTGCTTCTAATTTGACGCGTGTGACTCATCCGCCAGTGACTGTCGCTGTGCTTTTGTAAGTTTATCCACCACCAGCCCATAAGATTCTGCACTCAGCGCTTCCCAGATATTTTCGGGCATCTCGCTCAGCGTGACGGTCACCCAATGACGCTTATTCATATGGTACCCCGGCTGCGCCCACGCAAAGGATTCCACCAGGGCGCGATTGTCGTCGGGCAGCCCCTTCAAATTGGCGCACCATTTTCCATCCCGCTCCATCAGCAGGGCAAACATTTTGTTCTTCACTTTAAAAACATGGGCTTCGGGGCCAAAAGGGAATGATAATTCTGCTCCCGGGAAAGACAGTAAACGCTTCATATACGCTTCAACACTCATGATTTCACCTCATATAACTCTATTTTAGCTCAACCTACGGGACTATCTTAAGTCCCTATAAAAAGGCCAGTTAACAAAGTATAAAAGCGCCTGAGATCCCCTTATCCACCAAAGATATATATATTAAGATAATTATATCAATCGCACGGCTTGTGGGTCATGCTTCAAATTTTAAGGAGAAAACAGTAGGTGAAGAAAACATTATTTTTGGGGGCAGCAGCTTTTGCACTAGCATCCTGTCAGAACACGGTACCCACAGCACAAATTCAGGGGACGCAGGGATTCAACAATACTTCTGTAGTCAGATTACAGGCTCCCTCCACCGCAAAGACACAAGTCTTGCGCATGAGCGAAAAGCCGGGAGCTAGTTTTACGCTGCGGGTGAATAGCAACGAAGGGTTTGCCATCAAACAATCCACAAACGGAACCGCTGCTTCTGTCGCCGCTGACATTGACAGTTACGATGTCTTTTTAATTGAGAGTGCCACCACCCCTTCAGGTACCATTACCAGTGCTGCTGTAAGAGGTGAAGCCCTCGGGCTGGCGAGTACGAGTAACGCATTTTTGTTTGAAAACGTCAGCGCCAATACCCCCGGTTCAAAATACTACGTGGTGATCAAGGCCAAAGACAGCGATGGCAACGTGCTCAATAAGAACCTGGGCATGGATCATGACGGAGACTTTATTTCTGTTTCTGACGGTGGCGGCGACAGCGACGGCGGTGTAAGTGTTAATGATGAACTGGAGCTCAGCAGCACTGCTGAACTTACCATGAACATTGAATTATTAGATGCCGTGAGCCCTGAACTGGATGCTCAGGCCACTATTACAGACGGTGCCGATCTTTCGGGATCCACCACCATATCGAGTCCTTAATGAAACGACTGCTTTTATCTTTGGGAATTCTGTGCAGTGTGGGACTTAGCACCACAGCCTGCCAGACGCCCAATACCTCAGACCGCACCGGCACGTTGAGCATTAAGGTCCAGTTCCCTGAGCGCAACAGCTTCAGCGTCAAATTGATTCCCGAAGAAACCCGCGCCATTTATGTAGTGGTTTACGAAGGCAAAATGTTTGACCGCGAACCGCTGGTCTTTGGACCTATTACGAATAAAAATCCGCGGGTTAATCTCAAACATTTAGACAGCGGTGAAAAAACCGTGGTGGCAGCCACTTACGATGCCAATAAAAATATGTTGACCGCCGATGAAACCATGGTATTTGTGAAACCGGCGGGTTCCACTCAGGTGGGATTAGACATGCAGCAAAATCTTGCGGCGGAGTTATCCGAAGCCACCCTGCGCTTTATGCAAAACCTGAACGTCAATATTCCTGAATTGGATGCAGAGCAACCCGACGTATTAACGCCGGTCAATCGTTCTGGCCCACCCATTACTTTATCAAGTATTGATCGCAATTTGAGTGTGCCCGAAGACGGGGACAATCGCCCCGCACGAGATACAGAGAGCAGTAATCTGCGGCTTGAAGTGGGAACGCAGGGCAGCAAGGAAGACAGTGAAACACCTGTTCCTACGCCGACACCCTATTACGGCTCCTCTGGCGGAGGCGGTGGCGGAGGTGGATTTATAGCTCCGGCTCCCACAGCTCCCCCGGCTACAGAACCGGAGCCAACGCCAGAACCTACTCCCATGCCATCTATGAATCCACGGGTTAATGTGATTGATGGTTCAGGCATTACCGGGCCTGCTCAGGGAAGTTCACAAGGAGAAGAAAATTAATGATCAAACGTTTACTACCCCTTGCTATCTTGCTCACGGTTTCAGGAGTTGATGCAGATTACAATACGGGACTTTCTACAATTGCTTACAAAGAAGTTCAGGCTACCACTGCTCCTGTGGCCCCCACGCAGCATCATATTAATTTAAACACGCCTTCTACAGCGTCCGTATCTATTAGTCTGCCTCGCCCCCGGGCCACAGGAGGATTCAGGATCCTGGATGATGCAGACTGGCAAAGTGTCAAATTGTATTTGATTCCCAATAATCAGCCGGGCCAGACTTACACACCTTCTTACGGTCCTTTCATTATTGACCGTGATGACGTGCATAACAGTGATTTGATTACCTTTCACGCCGTCCCTCCGGGAGATTATCATATTGCAGCCTCTGGTTACCGTAACGAAAACGGACTGGGCACAAATACCACCATAGAAAAACCGGGAGAGGGAATGCTGTTTGTAAATGACGGCGGCGTAGAGCGCGCATACGCCACTGACAAAGGAGGCATTGGTGACACGGGATTGATTCGTGTAGAAACTGATAACAGTGTCACCGGAGGCAGTAAGGCGCTGCACCTGGACATTTATGTTAGGGAGGACGACTAATGATAAGTCTAAAATCTGTACCTGCAATAATGACGGCTTTGTTCTTATTGAGTAACTGCCAGAATGGCTCGCATTCGCCGCAGCACCACACTACAAACCGCAATGCAACCCAGACCACCCAGTATTTTGCAAACTTAAAACAGTCTCCCGTCGAAAATCAGGTCACCGTGCGTCTATCTTCTTCTGATTTTGCAGTTAAATCCTCACACGAAACCGACGGAACTCCCGGAAAAAAAATTGCGGACGTACAAAGTCTTGAGCTTTTTCTGGTGCGTAACGCTTCCGCTCCCCCACCCGGTACGGTGAACCCGGCCAACGGAGAAACCTTTGCAATGCCAGCTAATTTAAGTGGTGGCAGTCAGGATTTTTCCTTTAGAAATATGGGGCCAGGAAATTACTATATTTGTGCTGCGGCTTTTGATGGCCCGGATCCCGCTACTAGCAACAACATCACTAAGGATCAGGGTTATAGCTATGGCAGAGGTCCCTGCGTACTATCTTATGACGGGGGTGAAAGCGGGGGACGTGTTCGCGTCAACGGCAATTACACCATTAACGGGAGTAATACTTTATTGATTCAAATCCCCCTACTTGATGGCACGCCCAACTCTATTCAGTTTGAGTTTCATATGCAAACCTATAATGACGATTAATCTTCAGGGATTGCGCCGCCAGAGTCCCACTATTTTATAATCTCTGGCGTGCAGAGGCATGTCAATCGCCAGCACAAAATCGTAACTATCGGCCCAGAAACGCCAGGTATCTGAAGACACTTTTTCAGTGCTGTATCGGGTCTCGGCAATGCCTCTGCGCATGTAAAATGAGGCCATTTCTTTGGCCCTCAACCGTTGTGCTAATTGCATACTTGTTATAAACTCTACGAGTTGATAGGGATCCAGCATGAGCTGAGGAACTCTGCCAAAGGTTTCTTCTTGCAGCGGCAACTTTTTGTACTTTCGCAAATCGGGCCGTGCATCTGCCTCCAATGCCACAAAGCGACAACGACGATAGTTTTTGATTTCCGTTGCGTGACTGTCGTAAAAATCATCCACCGCTGCACGAATATCTGGCCGCCGCAAAAAATCATAAAAGGCACTGCTACTGTCTTCATAAGCATTCAGCTTTTCGTACCAGCCGTAGCGCAAACGAGCCCAGTCAGACAGCAGCGTCTGATCTCTGGCCACATGACAGGGCAGTTGAGGTGACAGGCCCCATTCGGCCTGAAGCGGTTGCTCAAAACTCACCGCAAAAAACACACTGAAAAACAGCAGCCGCAAAGAAATTGCGGGGCGTCCTTTGTTATACTTTGGCAATGTCAGATTCCTCTTCTCCCATGCTCGCCTGTGAAGGCCTCGGCAAAGACTTTCTAATTTACCACAAAGCCCCCGGACTCATGGGGTCGATTCGCTCCTTTTTTGTACGAGAACACGAACGCAAGCACGCCGTCAAAGGCTTTGATTTGACGCTACAAAAAGGTGAGGTGGTGGGGTTATTAGGTCCCAACGGGGCTGGTAAAACCACCTTAATGAAAATGTTTACGGGTATTATTGTCCCCTCTCACGGCAGCCTGCGTATCGCCGGATACACGCCCCATGAGCGCAAAATGATGTTTCGTCGCAAAATTGCGCTGGTGATGGGACAAAAATCCCAGCTCTGGTGGGATATTCCCGCCATGGACTCGTTTTTGCTGCTGCAAAAATACTACGAAATTGAAGAAAACATCTTTCAACAGCGACTGCATACTCTGGCGGAACTTCTGGACGTGAAACGACTCTTGCAGGTGCAGGTGCGTAAACTCTCGCTGGGCGAACGCATGAAAATGGAACTCATGGCCAGCTTAATGCACCAGCCGGACATGCTATTTTTAGACGAACCCACCATCGGCCTGGACGTGGTAGCCCAGCAGTCCATTCGAAAGTTTATTCTGAACTGGCAAAAAGAGTATCAGACCACGGTCATTTTGACCTCTCATTATATGGCGGACGTGGCCGCCCTCTGTCAGCGGATTGTGCTGATTTTAGCAGGGCAAAAGCGTTTTGATGACTCGATTCAAGACTTTGAACGCATTCTGGGACAGCAAAAGTTTGTGAGCGTGGATTTTGAGACCCCGGT
>CAYFGW010000016.1:0-30946 GCA_964342365.1 uncultured Candidatus Sericytochromatia bacterium
TGAAAGCCCAACTCCATATGGTGGAGCAGGCCACCGGACTCTCAGTGCCGGGCAACGTCATGATTACGCTGCCCCTGCACCACGCTTTTGCCCTGGTGACGCAACTTTTGCTTACCCTGCACACCGGTGGCGATATTCATTTGCTGCCCATAGGTAGTTTGCCTGGCACCTGGTGGACGTATATCAGAAAGCACGCTATTGAGCGGCTGGCGGGGGTGCCTTCTCAATGGCGGGCGTTTCTGTTTAACGCTTTTGGTGAATTCAACGCTCACGATACTTCAGAGGAGTCTCCGATAGAGCACGTGCGCCATATTCAGGTGGCGGGTGCTGCACTGGATCCCGATACGGCTGCCCGTTTGCAGCGGTGTTTTCCCCGGGCGAACCTCTGGATTGGTTATGGTCTGACCGAAGCCGGGCCGCGGGTGACCACCTACTGTTACGACGGTCAAAACACCGTGGGAAAGCCGCTGCCCGGCGTGCGTTTACGAACTGAAGAAGGTGTTATACATGTGCAGAGTCCTTCTTTGATGACCGGGTATCTGGATCAGCCAGAGGCTACCGCGCAGATCTTGAAAGACGGCTGGCTGCGCACGGGGGACTGTGGCGAACCTTTGCCCAACGATCACTGGCGCATCACGGGGCGAGAAGATAATCTGTTTCAGAGTGGGGGTGAAAAAATAGCGCCGTTGCCCATTGAACAGGCGCTGTTACAACATCCACACATTACGGCGGCAGCGGTCTGGGGTGAGCCGGATGAGTGGCTGGGGTACCGGATCGTAGCGGGTGTGGTGCTCAGCGAACCCTGTGGTCGAGGCGCTCTCAGGCGTTATGCCCGTCAGTATTTGCCTGCCCATACGGTGCCGCGGGAATGGCGACGCTTTGAACACCTGCCCACCACGGCCAATGGTAAACTACAGCGGCAGCGCCTGTCCCAATGGCCTCATACACTGCTTTAACCACACGATTCTTACATTATGATTCTGGAAAAGAGACGATTTTGAACCCGCAACTTTTGATTTTACTGGCAGATTTTATTGAACAGGCAGAAGAAGACGTGCATTTAGACACCGCCTTAAAAGAAGATCTTGGCATGGATTCCATGGATATCGTCAAGCTGGTGATGGAGCTAAATCGCACCTTTGACATTAAAATTCACAGCAGCGAAATTATTCCCGCCTATTTTGACACCATTGAAAGTCTGCAGTTGTTTATCAAGAGAAAGCAGGCTGAATAATGGACCTGGGTTTAACGGGAAAACATGCGCTGATTACCGGCGGCAGTCGCGGGATCGGGCTCAGCATTGCGCACACTCTGATAGAAGAAGGTTGCCGGGTGTCTGTGGTGAGTCGTAACGGGCTGGGGCAGGAGTTGACCGGTGGTGAATCTTCTGCGATTGAATCTTTTGCTTTTGATCTCGCCAGCGGCGACGCTGAGCAACTGCGCCAGCAGGTAGAGGCTCGGATTGGCACTGTAGACATTGTGGTAGCCAACGCCGCCCGGACTTCACGGCCCAAAAAACTGACCCATATGCCCGAAGAAGACTGGCATCAGACCCTGGAAACCGATCTGAACGGTCATTATCGCCTGCTCAGGGCTTTTTTGCCCGGGCTGCAAGAGCGAGGCTGGGGGCGGATCATTTTTATTGGTTCTCTGTCAGGCATGGTGGGCGTATCAGCCTACCCCGCCTACTGCACTGTTAAAGCCGGTTATGAGGGGTTGATGAAAAACCTCGCGGTGGATTATTCCAAATACGGTTTAACGGTGAATCTGATTAGCCCCGGTTTTGTGGCCACCGAACGCTTCAAACAGGCCGCTCCTGAAGAAATGATTGAGAAATTCAAGCGAGCCACCGCCTCCCGCCGTCTGGCAGAGCCCGAGGACGTGGCCCATGCGGTCGCTTTTTTGGCGTCTGCACAGGCCAGCTATATTACGGGGGTCAATTTGCCCGTGTGCGGCGGTTTAAACCTGGGTAATCTCTGGTAAAGCGTGCTAAACCCATGAAGATGCCACGACGCAAAATAAGGCCACAGAAGCTATAGAAAGCAGGGTGTAAAGCCCCGCTCTGAGACGCTCCGAGTCGTTGAGTTCGCGGTTCAACATCAGACGCAAGCCACGGTAAGTGGTATACAAATGGACCAGTGGCCATACCAAGATCCCCAGAAACACGGCTTTTCTCAAAGAGAGAAGCTCCTCTTCTACGGTCTTTGCCGGGCGATAGTCTCCTGAATCTTCCACCGTGATGGGAGTAAAGATCTCCGTAAGATGCTCCAGAATCATGCGGGCATGTTCTAACTGAGCGTTTGGAACCATGACGCGTATGCCCCCGAGGGCCTGACTATAATGCCAGGCATTAGCGGCCATATGGCGATCGGGAATGCTCGCATCAATATCATAGGCTCTCAGGTGCATTTCGATTTGCTCCGCTTCAGAAAGGTCGTAGCAAGTGGTCAATGTTTTCAGGAAAATGGGCCTCTTTTGTGGGGTGAAATATGAAATTACACTTTATATTAACATTTTAAATAAAAATAATTAATTAGTTTTAGATTTTTTATTTGAATGAATGATATAATGGAAAACATGCGTTTTCTTTGGTTTTTTTTTCTGCTCTTGAGTTGTGCCTCGCCGCCTGAGATTGCTGTGTCGCAGCTGAATCAGGAAGTGGGACAGCTGACTCAGGACTTTCGTGAGGCGCAAGGTTTATCTTCTCTGGAGGTGCTGCCAGAACTCAGTGAGGTGGCACTGCGTCACAGTCAAAATATGCGTGAACAGGACTTTTTCGATCATGTGGATCCTGAGGGGCGTACCCCCTTTGATCGTTTACAAGCACAGCTTCCCACTTATTTCATTGTCACCTCAGGAGAAAATCTGGCCCTGCAATCCCAGGATGGCATGAATGCTTCGGAACTGGCGGGTCATCTGCTTCAGCTCTGGCAGGATTCTCCGGAACACCGTCTCCAGCTGACCGGGGCTGACTATCGCCATCTGGGAGTGGGAATTACCCGCACTGAAAACAATGTGTTCTACGCCACCCAGGTTTTTGCCGCCGTGCTGGCCCGGTTGCTGACACCGATTCCCGAAACGGTGTCCACAGAGAAGCCTCTCACTCTGCGTTTTCAGTTTTACGATGCTTTTCCTCGCACGGAACTCACGGCCTTTGTGCATACCTCTCAGGGATTTGCCCGTATCGAAGGCCCCAACGGTCGGTTTTACCGGGGCAAGGGGCCCGTGCCCATTCGCTGGTCTGACGACCACCATTTTTCTATTGATGTACCCACACAACTGGGCCGTGGACAGTACCGTTTGCGACTGGGCCGGGGCGCTCGCTTTTTTGAAAAAGACTATATAATTCGCGCGGAATAAGTGATTTGAACTTGCGTCGTCTATTTAAAGTCGCTTATTTAAATTTGCGGAGCAATTCAAAGTCCACTTTTTGCCACACAACGTCCATGACTGCCACGGTTTCTAGCAGGTTGTTTTCCCGGGTAGATCCCACCAGCAGTGAGCGAAAGGCCGATAGCGTGGGGCGCAGGGCCTGCACCTCTTCATCCTCTCCGGCCACAAATTCTAGCATGTCGCCAATATAGCGCAAGTCCATAAAGAGCGTGCTCTGCTCCGGGTCAAGGTTGTAACGGCTTTGTAATTGGCTGAGGTAACGATTGCTGCCCAGATGCTGGGCATTGCCTTTAATTTGATCCAGACTCTGTTTCAGGGCGTCCATATTGCTGCCCATCAGCCAGAGATTGTCCACCTGTGCCATGACGGGGTCGATAAAGAGGGCCTGCTGAAGATTGTTGAGAGTGGCGTTCTGCTCCATTTTGTAAATGGGAACCCCCCGGTAACGGGTAACGGGCTTTTTTATAAAGCGTAAAGGCGGCATTTGCCGTGCCTGACGACGTTTAGCCGCCGACTTTTTGGGCGCAAGGGCGTTGAGATCAATGCTGAGTTTGTTCACCAGTGCTTGTTGCAGCGTCTGTGGGTTTTTGGACCCCATGCTCAGCACCAGCTGGGGTGGACGGTCGTAATCGGTATTGCCCGGTGGGTAAAAAATAGCCAGTCCCAGATGGCCATCGCCGGGCGCTAAAATATCCTGGTACAGGTTGAGGCCCGTGAATTTTTTCAGCTGGTTGTCCTGGAGAATCGTTTTGAGATCCTGGCTCAACAGGGCTTTTAAGTCGCTGGCACTGGCAAAAACCAGGGTGTGCATGGGGGCTGTTTTGCGAATGCGCTCCGGGGTTTTTGAAGGGGTTTTCAGCGCCCTGAGAACTGGCCCCTGCGGCAGTTCTACCACGCTTTTTAGCAGCAGGCCCTGCACATTAATATCCATACCAAATCCGGCATGCTGATACTGCCCTATTTCTTTTAAATCTTCGGTTTGTAGCTTCTGGGCTTTTAGCGTTTTAAGCAGGGCGGGGGGTGTGCCGTAGAACCAGAATTTCTGGGCTTTTAAACGCTGGTAAATGGGCTGAAAATGTCTCTGGTTGATTTGCGGCGTTTGTTGAATGAGTCCCGCTTTAACCCGCTTCAGGCTGCCTATCAGCAGGGCGGTTTTATCCAGGGTCCGGGACATATACACGATGTCTTTGTTTTTACCAGTGCGCTGAAAGCCGTATAGCGTATGCCCTTTCCAGTCTATTTTTTGTAGCGCTTTGCGCTGATCCTGTTGGGCTTTGCTTTCTAATTTTGCAATCAGCTGAGCATAGGCACGATCGGCCACTGCAGAAGCCGGTTTGAGATCCACCACCACCAGGACGGGCACGCTTTCATTGCCATAAAAGGCCAGATTCAAATGGGTGCCAATCATGGGAAGCAGCTCTTCTTCTAAATCCAGGCCCAGCTCTTCGGCAATGTCTCCGCGAATTTCTTCCTGAAATTCCCGCAGGCCCGAGGCAAAGGGTTCTTTTTGCGTTAAAAATCGCCAGTGCTCCGGAGTGGTGTCAATCACGGCCAGGGCCTCAGCAGCGGGCGTATGTTTTAAGTTGTTTTCCAGACTGGCGCGAACGGGCAGCGTTATACTGCTTGCACATATTCCTATATAAAGACCCATACTCAGCAGGGGCATAAATAAATGACGCATAATGACCTCTCTTTGCAAAGACATTTCCAGTATAACCGCTTCAGATGACAAAAGCCCCAAAGCAAGTTAAACTGAAGCATAAGCTTTGTAGGAGTAGACCATGAAATCCACCGCATTTATCGGGGCCTTTTGCCTTTTTTTAACCGCCTGCCAGGGACCGCTTCCCGTGCGCAACAGCCCTGCGAATGTTAGAGCCCAAATGACTGCACAACAGGCTGCTCAACAGGCCGCATCACAAAACGATATAACCTCACAGACCCGGCTACAGGCCAATGCCCGTCTTTTTGAACAGCCCGTTCCCGTTTCCGTCACGCCCGATACTCTTATTTTCAAAAACCTCGATACGCCTTTAGAAGTGGGACAGGTGGTGATGGGACGTTCTCTGGACGGCGAGGATTTTTTGCGGCGCGTGACCCGCTTGCGCAGCACCGGTAATACCACCTATGTATCTACCACCAACGCCAGTTTATTTGATGCTTTTCAGGAACTTCAGGTAACGGGTGTGGACGTGCCTCGTTCTCCTCAGCGCATTGCTTTGCGCTCGCAGCGCTTTAATATTGGTGGTGTGATGGATATTGTGGTGGATCTTGGCGTGCGCCCTGATTTTTCTGATGCCCGCATTCAGCTTAAGAACTCACGACTTAAGGTGCATATGTCGCCCCGCTTTGAATTGGATACCCAGATTCGCAGCGAACTGACTTTTTTACGTCCTACCCAGAGTGATTTACAGCCCGTGGGCAGTGTGGAGTTTACCGCTGCCCGTTTTCCCGCCTGGATTGGCCCTGTACCCGTGGTGTTTCGCATTAAGCCCGGTGCTGCTTTATCCTGGGGACATCAGGCCAGCGGCGAGCTGATTCAAGCTCTGAACATAGACGGCTTTATCAAGCCCCGTGTGGAATTAGAGGCTGCGCTAAAACAGGCTCCCAGAGCCAAAGGCACGATTCAACAGCAAATTCAGGCCCGCATGGAACCCGTGGAGCTCCGTTTTAAGGGCAATGCCCACGCCCGTTTACACATTCCTCAGATTCAGTTTGAAAGTGAGTTGGCAGGTATTGTGGGGCCCTTTATTTCTGCGGGCACCTATGTAGACGCCCGTTATCAAAAACAGGTGCGCACCCCCCAGGGGCGCCCCGTAGAAGATACTGAAATTAACGCCGATCTGGGCCTCTCTGTCTATGGTGGCATCACGCCTACACGTCTCTTTGGCAGTGATTTAACCCGCGAAATTCGCGTTCGCATTCTGGAAAAAAATCTCAAAAAACTCTATCACAAGAAAAACAGTGAGCCTCTTAGTTAATATGCCCCACTTTACCCTCGACAATTTTGCCTCTGCGGAACGCTCCGCTTTTGGCACCCGCTGGGAATGTCTCACGGACGAGTCCATGGGGGGAACATCTACAGGGAACCTGATTTTTCATACTGCAGAGGCTTATGCGGAGTTGAGGGGGCAAACCCATGACTCTGAACACTTGAAATATACGGAGCCTTTTGTAGAGTGGTCTTTGCCTTTGCTGTATTCTCGCCAGTTGTTTGACGCACGGGAATACCGCGGCGTACGGCTGCGGTGTGCTTCGGAACTGCCAGCAGCACAGGAACAGTACGCCGTTCATTTGCATACCCGCGAACTGAGCATGCCCTGGCAATATTACCGTCAGAACTTTGTGCCGGGTGAGCAAGTGCAATGGTTTGAGCTGCCCTTTACGGCCTTTGAGGCGGTCAACACGAACCATCCGCTCAATCCTGCTTATTTACTCTCTCTGGGTGTGGTAACCACCGCCCCGGAATCTTATCTCAAATTGTTTGGAGTCGAATTTTATGCCTAAGCTCTGGTTCCGGCACGTGATGCTGTGTCTGTTGTTTTATACCCTCATGGGGAGCGGCCATTCCCCGATGGATATACAGGCCCACGCTCAGAATGCTGATGATACCACCACCAATATTCTGGATGGCAATCACCAGCCTGTGATGAAAACCTACATTCGCCTGGGGTATCAAATTGATCTATTCAACGAAAGTTTGACCATTCCCAACTCAGAATTAGAGGAAATTCGTGCAGGAGGGGTGGTGTACCATGCGCCCCGGATTGGCGGCATGTACCGACTGGGCAAGGGCACAGATATTTTAGAAAGCAGCTTTGTGTTTGGAGACTATACGTTTCTGTCGCAACCGGTACAGGATCAGCGTACAGACGTTACCTTCAACCGATCAACCCATTTTTTAGATGCAGGCGCGGGCTATTTTATTAAGTTACTGGAAGACCGTATTGAGTTAGGGCCTTATGTGGGCATGTCCGCCCAGCTGAATTTTAATGACAGAGACCCTAACCCCGACGAGGACTCCATTTATTATCACGCCACGCAGAATCGTCTGGGCTTTGGTCTGGGGTCATTGTTTTCCATGCGCTTTGACGATACGCTGCCTTTTCCCCTGTTCTTTTTTGCCAATGCCGGGGTGTTTCCTCTGACTCCCGTGCAGAGCGATGCTGCGGGCGCGATTTTTCCAGAGAATTTGACGGTGATGCATTTTACCGGCAGTTTTTACGGACGTTTCCTGCCCTATCTGGGGGGAGAACTGGGATTCCGTCAACAGCTGCACTTCGGTTCAGATACCCGCTCCAGTTTTAATGCGTCCTGGAGCGAGTTCTTTGCCATGATTCGTTTTGAACCGGAAATTTTATTCCGCGAAGAAGACTGATACTTGACTTTTAGCTGGTGGCCCGGGGCGTAGGACTTTCGGGCCGCTCGTCTTCTGCTTTCTCTTCCACTTCTTCTACCACCACTTTTGGGCTTTCAGGCGCGGCGGGTTCAGTTTTGACTTCGGTTTTCACCTCTGGCTTAGCCTCAGGCTTTGGATCGGGTTTTTCCTGTGTTTCCGGACTCGCGGCTTCGACCGTGACTTTGGGGCGTTCCGGTGTTTCGGCAGTTTTGGCAGCGTGGCTGTTGATTACCGATTGGGGTAATTCTTTTTCTCCCCGTTTGATCACTTCAATTTCAAGCTGGGTTTGATCGCCACTGAGCAAGGGGGTATTGACCGCGGTGCGATCACCTTCAAGACGCTCCAGCACGGATTTTTCCAGTTCTGGATTCAGAATCAAAAGTTCTACACCACGCAGCTTGTTCCCGTACAGATTGTCAGCAATAGAAGCGGCGGTTTCACCTCGTTTTACGGTGTATTTTTCAGTTTTCAGGCCCGAAGAGGCTGCGATATCCACATCGCCCGCTGACTGATTGCCCGACACAGCGGGGGTATCCGCATCATCCGGTGAAGCCGGTGTGGTCGTTGTCGTGGTTCCGTCTTCTTCGGCGTTGATTTTATCAATGAGGTCAATAATGTACTGGGCGCGGCTCGCGCGTTCGGCATCCGCAGGCGGAATGGAAACGCGGCTGACTTCTTTGCCGTTATGAACGCCCACGTAGGCGCTGGTGCCATCTTCGTTTTTCTGTACAGAATAGGTGGTGCCGTCAGGGGCCGTGCTGGTGGTGTGAGCACCCGCATATTTGGTAGTAAGCTCCGCCCGGGCCATACTGCGAATCTGATTGCGTTCGCTACGAGACATTTTGCGCAAGAGACCTTCAAGGTACTCAGCGTCTGCCTGCATGAGCACTTCAAATTTATCCTTGATGGTCAGAGAGCTAAAGTTTTCGAGGGTGACCACTTTGCCTTTCACTTCAATGGGTTTGCTCTTTTTGCCCAGTTCGCCTTCGGCGACATCATCGGCTGCTTCATTAATTTTGACGTCAGGGTTAGGTGTGGCTCTTTTACCATCTTTGACAGCGGGCGCGGCCGGTGTAGCGGGAGCAGAAGGTGTTGTAGGACCATCTGCCACTTTCGTATCGTCAGCGTTAGTGCCAGAGGTGTCGGGCGTTACAGGAGTTTCCGCGGGAGGCCTGGCTGCGGGCGTATCGTTGATGACCTGTAAAAGCTCTTTGTGCTGGGTGTGAGATTTTCTAACCCGCGCACTGGTGGCGTTTTCGGTGGACTTAATCACGGCTTCCACTTCGGTTTTGAGTTTTCCCTGTTCTTCTTCAGACAGAGAGCCCACAAAGGTTTTTTGATCTTCAGCAGAAAGCACTTTTAGTTCAGCAGCCTGTGCTGCCGGAGACTTTTCTTTTAAGCCTTTCAGAGTGGGGTGGTTGCCGATTTGAACCTCTTCAGCGTCCACGGGTGCTTCGTCAGCATCCACAGCAGGTGCTTCTTCAGCATTTGCGGGAGCCTCAGCAGGCGTTTGAGCGGCTGTTGTGCCTTTGGTATCCTGAATGACCTGGCGCTGTTCGGCGATTTGCGTATCGAGGGTTTTATCGGCGGCCCGTGCGTTGTCTACTTTTTCTTTAAGACCGGGCAGCTCTTTGAGGGCGTACTTTTCGAGGGGGTACCCTTTTTTCTCCGACAGCTGTTCGCTAATGCTTTTTTGTTCAGCATTTAGCTCCTTAACCTGTTGGTCAATGCCTGACAGAATACGCTGTAGCTCTGTTTTGCGTTCGGGGGTGACGTCTTCTTTTTTTAGTTCGGCCTGATACTTTGTCTTGTCTTCTTCAAGGCCTTCTAAAGCCGTCTTGATTTCACCCTGGCGAGCGGTAAGCTGCTCATACTTCTCATAAGAACCTTCGCCCAGTAAGCGCTGGGCCGTGTCAAATTTTTGCTCAGCGCGGCTGATATTGCGCTGTGCCCCTCTTTTTTGGCCCTCAAGGTTATCGATGCGGGTTTCGGCTCCCTGAATGGTGTCTTCTTTTTCTTTAAGATCAAATTTAACGGAGGTGGCATCAATAAAAATGGCCTGTTTGGCGCTGCCGGTAGGGTTCTCTTTAAAGTCCACGCTAAAAGCGCCCTTGATGTGATCGGTGGTAATACCGTCATCCCGGAACAGCCCCAGCTCAGGATCTTTGAGATCAAAGGTCATGTTTTTCACGGCTTCGGGATTCTGGGCTAACTTCTGTACGAAAGCCTGTACGTCTTTAACGTTAAGTTTGGAGCCGTCAAGGAATTTGGTGTGTTTGTCCACAAAGCGTTCAATGCCTTCAGGGGTTAAATCCTGAAGATACTCACTGCCAATGCGCAATTGCACATTATTGGCCTTCAGAGGACTGGCCTGACGGTGATTTAAAACCTCTGGTTTGATATTGCCCGCGGAGGGGTTGAATTGGATGCTGCCCATAAAAAAGGCTCCTTCGTACAGATCTTATACTGTATTTTAGCGCACAAGCTGAAAAATCTTGCGTCAAGAACCTGCGGAAAATTTAGTTTTGATCCGAGGTGGCCAGTGCCACATTGCGAATACCGGCCGCTTGCAAGGCCGATAAAAGTTTTACCACCTCTTCATAAGGTAGCTGTTCATCAGCGGCAATGACCACCCGACGGTTGGGATCGCCGTCCTGTTCTTGCTGTACTCGCGCAATCAGCTCCGAAGGTGAAGCCACTTCCTGATTGTTCACGCTGAGTATATCTGAGGTGCGGGTGATTAAAATATCCAGATTATCCACTTCACTCACATCGGCTCCCTTGGGCAGGGTGGTGGGAATGGCGTTGTGAATACCCGGCAAAAAGGCCATAATTGCAAGAAAAATAACCAGGATCATCATCACGTCGATCATGGGAATAATTTCAAAGTGAATAGCGGGCTTTTTCTTGCGGTTGTTTTCAAACATAGTCAGTATTTTAACGCAAAGGCTTCAAAAGAAGCTAACCTTTGCGCCACAATTGCTGAAATTCCCCGTTTTTGTCATAGTGTTCTGCCTGACTCTGGGTATTGAAGCGACGGTTTTGTCCCCCGTTGCCTACTCCGGCAATATACATCCAGTTGCCCCAGTTGCTGTGGGGGTCATAATCCAGCAGGCAGTGCTCAAACCAGGCGGCCCCCCAGCGCCAGTCCACGTCCAGATCGTGACATAAATACGAGGCGGCGTTCTGACGGCCCCGATTAGACAGGTAACCCGTGAGACGCAGTTCGTTCATGCAGGCGTTAACAAATTCATCGTCGGTGCGTCCTTCAATCCAGCTTAAAAAAGCTCCCTTCGGATTAGCGTAGTGCATATCTCTCTGCTGAATGCCGCCTTGTTTAAAGATGGCGTTGCCGTTTTTACGGGCCACCAGCCAGAAAAAGTCGCGCCACAGGAGTTCAAAGATCAGCCAGTAGGTGGACTTATTCTCCGTGACTTCTGCTTCAAACCGTCGGATTTCGCGGTAAGTGTGCGCGGCAGAGAGGCTGCCCAGAGCCAGCCAGGGCGAAAACTTACTGGAGTACTCAGCGCCTATTAAACCGTTGCGGGTTTCTTTATAACGGGCAATATTTTGGGTTTTCCATAAATAATGCTCCAGATGCTCAAGTGCAGCAACTTCTCCACCCTCAAAAGGAAAAGCGGTGCGACCGTCAACACTGCTAGCCGCTGAAGCCGTTGTATCCTCAAACACCGATGCCATTTTAGCCACCAGCTGTGAAGGTTCAATGCTCTCATCCTGAAGAGAAATCAGGGAAAGATTTTCGGGAAAATGCGTCTGTCCTTCGGGAAAAGCCTCGCCCTTTTTTTCTACCTTTTTACGAAAAGAAGTGAAGGACTTAGGGCAGTGGCCCTCAGGAAAAGGCAGTTGCTTTGGGTTGAGCAGGGTATTGGCACGGAAGGCATGAAGGGAAACGTTGACGGCATCACTGAGACGCTGCTGAAGCCGCTGCTCTTCAGAAGTCACCGCAACTTCGGTCCACACTTCTTCAATCTGATAGCGGTCAATCAGGGGCTGAATTTGTTCTATGGTATCGCCCTGCAAAATCAGTAAGTCGCCACCCTGCTTCCGATAACTGGCGCGCAATTGCTCAAGGGTTTCTACCAGGAAATGCAGGCGCAGGGGACCCATTTTGCTAAAGGTGACGCCGTCGTAGCTCAGGAACTTGAACAGGGCAGTATCCAGACAATATACCGGCAGCACTTCACGGGTTTCAGCGCCGGTAAGCACGGGATGATCGTGCAGACGCAAATCGCGGGTATGCCAGAGCAGAATACGGACTGGATTTGTTTGAGAGGGGTTACACATTGCTTTTTCTCCGGCGACATCTTTCGCTACAGTATTTCACGTCGTCCCACACCTTTTCCCACTTTTTGCGCCAGGTAAAGGGCCGGTCGCAAACGGGACATATTTTGGTGGGCAAATGCTCTTTTTTACGGGCCATTAGCTGCGGCCCAGGCGTTTGCAACTGCTTTCAAGCTTAAGGTTACAGGCCTCTTCAAAGGCGGCTTTCGCTTTGAACTCTTCGTTTTGTTTCTGGTACACCATGCCCTTCATTTCAAGGGCGCGGGCCATGTCTTTTTGCAGGGCAGCATTGATCATACTCACCTGATCAAAGAGACGCGTGGCCTCCTGATAATACTGTACCGCCTGATCCAGATAGGGCAGGGCGCGGGAAGGACTCTGATTAAACTCCGCTCGTCCGTGGTTATAGGCGAGCAGGCCAAGGTTATAGTAAAACTGCACCCGATCGGAGTACACCAGCATCTGGGCTGCGGGCAGTACCTTGCGGTAGTTTTCCTGGGCTTTTTCTAAAGCTTCAGACCAGCGCCCGGCGTCTAAGTCTGTGGCACCGGCTTCTAACCAGAGATCGCCCTTGGCACGAATCAGGGTGGCGCGATCCCGGGCGCTGAGGTCACTTTTGAGGGCCTGATCAATCAGGGCGTGAGCCTTCTGGGGTTGCTTGAGCTGACGGGCAATCTGCGCGGTTTCTAAGGCATAGCGGGCTGTGGGGTAAGCTTCTACCAGCTTTTCGTAATGGTTGAGGGCAATTTCAGCCTGAGCTGTATCCAGACTTTTGCCCAGTACCGCTTTTTGAGCCGCCACAAAGGCCTGCATATACTGAAGCTTTTCGTGTTGAGGGTGGGCCTGTCTGGCACTCACAAACCGCTGTTCCAGAGCATCATAAACACCTTTGTCGTTGCTGCTGCGGGTGCGTAAATCCGCCAGAGTAATAAGCAGGTCGGGCTGCTGTGGGGTGTTGGTGAGCTGGTTCTCTAAGCGTTCAATGGCTGTATTCACGTCCTTTTTGACAAAGAAATCAAATTCGGCCCGGGCAATATTGGCCTGTACATGGTCCGGCTGGAGGGTGAGAGCCTGCTTGAGAGCATTTTCAGCGGCCTCAAAGCGGTTCAGAAATATAAACTGCACCTCTGCCAGTTCCAGCCAGTGTTGGATTTGATTGGGATTGCGGCGCAGGCTGTTTTCGTAGGCCTCGGCCAGGGCCAGGGCCCGACGCTGAAAGGCGTCCTGCTGTTGGAGTTGCTCAGGTCCTCTTAAAGCGGGATCTCGATTGGCCCAGTCTTTGCGCAGTTGAATCAGCTGTTGTTGCGGGTTGTCTCCGGTCGCCTGCGCCAGTTGAATGGAGGAGGCAGAAGAAACGGCATGAGCTGGGATTACGGTCAGGGTAAGAAGGGCAAAAGCCACGGTAAATTTGTTCATAGCTGTATTTTAGCTTATGAAAAAAGATACTTCCATGACCAAACCGTGACAATCCCCATTTGAGTCTTGACCTGTCCTTCCTGCATTTTTTTTATAGTAAAGAAAAAATGCAGGAAAGATTCCTTATGGCTCAACATATTCAAACCCCTTTACAACCCACCGCCCTCCGGGCCGCAGACGACCGGCGCACCGCCTGGCTGTTTTTTGGTCTCATGCACCTCAGTTTATTGGGGGTGTTTTTTGTGGGCTGGAGCTGGATTGCCCTTGCGGTGATGGTGGCCATGTACGTCATCAGAATGTTTGCCATTACCGGGTTTTATCACCGTTATTTTTCCCACCGCAGTTTTAAAACCTCTCGCATTGCCCAGTTTATTTTCGGCTTCTGGGGAGCCACCGCCGCTCAGCAGGGGCCATTGTGGTGGGCAGCCCATCATCGACATCACCACCAGCATTCGGATCAGCCTCAGGATTTACATTCGGTAAAGCAAAGCGGCTTTTTCCATGCCCACATGGGTTGGGTCACTGAAAATGCGGAAACCCGTTATGAGCGTATTCCCGACTGGACGAAGTTTCCTGAGCTGATGTGGTTGGAAAAATATCATTTGTTAGCCCCGGTGGTGGCGGGTGCGGCCATGTTCGGCCTGGGTGAACTGTTGTCAGGCTTTGGCACCTCCGGCTTACAAATGCTCATCTGGGGATTTTTTGTGTCCACGGTGTTGCTCTATCACGGCACCTTTAGCATCAATTCTCTGTCTCACGTGTGGGGCAGTCGGCGTTATGCCACCAAAGACGATAGCCGCAATAACTTCTGGCTGGCGCTGATTACTCTCGGCGAAGGCTGGCACAACAACCATCATTACTACGCCACTTCCACTCGCCAGGGCTTCTTCTGGTGGGAAATTGATCTGACCTATTACGGGCTGTGGGGCATGTCGAAGTTGGGACTGGTGTGGGATTTTAAAACCGTGCCGGAGCGTTTGAAGCACAAAACCAGCGCCTGAAATAGCCTATAATCAGGGTATGCCAAAAAAACTGCCCATTGGTATTCAGACCTTTTCTGAAATCCGCGAAGACAACTATTATTACGTGGACAAAACTTCTTTTGCTCTGCAATTGATTGACCAGGGCAAACACTACTTTTTGTCTCGGCCCCGTCGCTTTGGGAAAAGTCTGCTCATTGATACCCTCAAAGAATTATTTGAGGGCAACGCGAATCTTTTTGAGGGGCTTTATGCTGAGCATCACTGGGATTGGAACATCAAGTATCCTGTACTGCGGTTTAGTTTTGGAGCTGGCGTTTTAACACAAGCACACGAATTAGAGCAGGTGCTGGGCCGACAACTGGACACTTTTGAAGAACAATTTGGCATTCCTACCCGTTATCCAGACTATCTGCCCAATCGGCTGAGCGCCTTGATTTCATCTCTACATCAGACCACCGGGCAACGGGTGGTGATTCTGGTGGATGAATACGATAAGCCCATTTTAGATAACCTGACTCAGCCTGAAATAGCGGTACAGATGCGTGAACAGTTACGTAGCTTGTACTCAGTATTCAAGGATGCTGATGCCCACCTCAAATTTCTGATGATTACCGGGGTAAGCAAATTTTCGAAAGTCAGTTTGTTTTCTGGCTTGAATAATCTGCGCGATATTACTCTTGAACAACAATATTCAGCGCTCTGTGGTTATACCCACCACGATTTATGCTCAGAGTTTGCGCCAGAAACAGAGGGTGTAGATTTGGAAAAAGTTCGTGAATGGTACAACGGTTACAACTGGCGTGGGGAATCTGTTTACAACCCTTTTGATGTATTGTTGTATTTTGCGCAACGGGATTTCCGTCCTTTCTGGTTTGAAACCGGAACGCCCACGTTTCTGGCAAATTTGTTATCTCAAAAACAATGGTTTACTCCGGATTTTATGCAGCACGACGTCAATGAGGCCATGCTTTCAAGCTTTGATGTGGAACATATGTTGCCTGAGGCTCTGCTCTGGCAAACCGGTTACCTTACCTTTGCTCACGTAAAAGAGATTACGACCGGGCACCGTGTTTATACCCTGAGTTACCCGAACCGGGAAGTAGAGGCTGCCCTGAATGATGTTCTACTTCCCGTTTACGGTCCGGAGCGCCAGCCTGCGTTGGTGGCTCGTTCTCACATGCTGGAGGCTTTGCTGACGCAAGACTTTGTGGGTCTGAAAGCGAGCATTGAACGACTTTTTGCCAGCATTCCTCACGACTGGTATCGCAAGGCGGCAGCCGTTGGCGAGTCATCGAGCCTTACGGATGGCGAGGTGCTGCCCTACGGGTACAGCACCGCTAATAAGTTGGCGAATTTTGAAGGACATTATGCCAGTGTGTTTTACAGCCAGCTGGCCGCACTGGGTTTAAATACTCAGCCAGAAGATGTAACCCATAAAGGACGTATCGATTTGAGCCTGAGACTGAAGCATTGCGTTTATTTGTTCGAGTTCAAGGTGATAGACGGCCCACCCGATGGTTCAGCACTTCAACAATTAATAGAGCGAGACTACGCTGCGAAATATCGGGAGCCGGGGGTTGAAATTGTGTTGGTGGGCATTGAGTTCGATCGCAACGCGCGCAATGTGGTGGGCTTTGAAACCCGGGTGGAGTTGGCTTAAAAACCCAGTAAGTACCAGCGCTCCTCAATCTGAATCAAGTCCATGGTTTCCTCCCGGAGGCGGTCAGAGCGACACACCCGCGTATCAAAACTGATGGGCACCCCGGCCACTAGTTTGGATTTTTCCCGGTGGTATCGGGTGGGACCAGTGATGCGCCCGGTGGCCAGACAGCGCATAGTAAAAGCGTAATCGGGGCTTTCGGGGTTCAAATCGCAAATCCGCTGTACGTCTCCGTCGTTGTCGGCGTCGGGGTGACACAGGTTTTTAAACCCGCTGCTGTTTTGCTGTCGGGCACTTTCAAACAGCAGGTTCACGGTGTTTTCAGGAAGCTCCTGATCCTGCGCGCGGGGCTGACAGTGGGAAACAAAGGCCAGCGTGTGCAACGCGATCAGGAGTAATTTGATCATTTGCGCTTCCGCCAGAAGGTGAGGCTGTTTTCCTGATGGTAGGCCACGTGAGCCAGGGTTGCTACACCAAAGAGGGTGAGCAGCAGTCCCCATTTTGAGCGAGGCTTTTGGGGTACAGGAGCCGGGTGTTCGGGTCTGACGGCGGGCACTCTGCGTTTGTGGGCGTCGATGGCGCGCCAGTCCACAATGTCGTCTTTTGGATAAGCCGGATAGGGCAAATCCAATTCCATAATGCGGTCCAGATCCGTGATGCCGTAGGTTTTAACGTACAGGGTTTTGGTGCAATGCTTCAGGTAATACAGCCGGAAGTGGAAGAAGTTTTTGGTAATGACCATGTCCGCTGCCCTCACGTTGAGGTCCATGTCTTCATAAAAAGAAGGTTTCATGGGCAGGGCGGCTCCTTCGGTGAGCACCAGTTTGACGGAGCCCAGATCAAGGGTGACCACTTTGCCAAAGTGCTCAGTTTGTTTTTTCTTGAGAATTTTTCCTGTAACAATCAGTGCCGGATTGACCTCTGGCTGTAATTTGCCGCCCACGGGGAGGGTGGGCGTATCTCCCACATTCATGAGCCACAGCTGTTGCACGGCGGCGGGATCCCGCAGTGGGTAGAGGCTGACCAGATCCCGAGCCTCTTCCAGAAGGGCTTTGAGCAAGTGGGTGTTCTCACCGGTTCCTCCTGCGCCTACCACATCTGAGGTGTCACACACCGCAATCGCGCCAAAGGTTCGTGCAAGACGCGACTTTCGTACCGTTTCCAGCATCTCTTTTACGCTCAAAAATTCCGGCGGCGCATCGTAACGCAGGGCCCAGCAGCGTTCTGCCAGATCATCGGCCAGGGTTTCCGCCAGCTGTTGATCGTTGTCGGTAATGACATTCACGGCCCAGCCCGCTTCGGGATGATCCAGGTAAGGATGGCACATAAACAGGTTCACAGACAGCACGTCAGCCCGTTTTTCCAGCTGTTTGATGTACTGAAACAGCGGGCGCATGGGCTTGCCCATGGAAAGGGTATTGCCGCCAGCCAGGAGCAAAGGCAAACTGCGCCAGGCGCGGGTGGGCTTCACGCTTTCTTTCAGGTAGTCAATCAGAAGTTTTCCCGTTTTGTAGCCGGTGCGGGCCATGTCAAAGTGGGGGTTGGTGTGATAGGTGCAGCATAAGTCAATGGCCTTATGTTTGGCGCGGGTATAGTTGGCGTGCAGATCAAAACTGGCGGCCACGGGTACATTGCCTGCGGTTTTGCGAATGGCCTCAATAAAATACACCTCGGGGTCTTTAATTCCTTCCACGCCCATGGCGCCGTGTAGCGCCAGATACACCGCATCTACAGGTCCTTTTTCAGCCAGGCGTTTGCAAAAATTTTTCACCATGTCTTCAAAAAAGTCCCGGGCAATGGGGCCTCCGGAAATCGCCCAGGCGCTGATTAAGGGCACCACCTGAATAGCTACATCTGCAGAATTGACCGCCTTCATAAACCCCGATAATTCCAGGTTTTTTAAATAGCCAGTCACTTCCCATACGTTGGGTTCACACGCCTTGAGTAAGGTTTGATCCGCAATCAAATGACTGCGAGCAAAGTCGTGACCGGTGGTGAGCACGGTGGAAAAGGCGTTGGTTTCCTGCATAAAGCGCCCGAAGGCAATGCGTACGGGCTGCGGATCTTCTGGCCGTGCGGGGGTGTCGGGATTATCGCTCATGCAAAACGCTCCTGCAAATCTGCAAGGGCATTTGCTGCGACTTCCCAGTTGACTTCCTCAGCACGCTCAATATCCGCACAAAGACGGGTGAGCAGCTCTTGCTGGGCCTGTCCCTTATGTTGCGCCACGGCATAAGGCACCCGTTGAAAGGACACCATGCTGTAACGAGACAGAAACTGCTCCGGGAAGCGTTTTTCCATTTCCAGCGCCACCTGACGGTGGAGTAAAAACTTTTCGTCCGCCACCCGGTCGCGCATTTCAATAAAATTATCCAGGGCCATGTCGGCAATGGCTTCGGCATCGGGCTTACGCTGGGTATAAAATGCTCTAAAAGCTGCTTCCACCTGATCGTGCTTTTTGAGAGCCGCATTGAGCAGAGTGCAGTCTTCAAAAGCGGCGTTCATGCCCTGACCAAAAAAGGGCACAATGGCATGGGAAGCATCGCCAATGAGCATGAGCTGGTCTTTGACATACCAGGGATCGCAGCGCAGCGTGGACAGTACGCCCGTGGGGTTCCGCGCAAATTCTTCTAAATAGTCCGGGGCCAGCGGAATCACGTCGGGAAAGTGGGTTTCAAAAAACGCCTGCACACTCTCAGGATCTTGCAATGCTTCAAAACTAACGGCTCCTTCAAAAGCCAGAAAAAGGGTGCAGGTAAAGCTTTTATCGGGATTGGGCAGGGCAATCAGCATGAATTTTTCCCGGGGCCAGATGTGCAGGGCTTCTGGTTCCATCTGAAAATCGCCGTTTTTTGGAGGAATGGTGAGTTCTTTGTACCCGTGAGGCAAATAGTCCTGATGGTAGTTCACCCGCACCCGGCGAATCAACGAGGTGCGCAGGGCTGAGCCCGCACCGTCAGCGCCAATTACCGGGGCGTCTCCGAGGGCGTACGGACCTTCAGGGCCTTCCATTTGGGCCGCTCCCGTTTCAAAGTCAAAGCCGTGACAGCGCTGTTCAAAGGCGATGTGTACGCCCGCGGCTTCTGCGGCGTTGAGCAGTTCTTCGTTCAGGTAAGCCCTGGAAATGGAGTTGATGTATTCGTGGGGTTGACCATACGCCTGATACGTCAACTCTCCTGTGGTGCTATGCATCATACGTCCCCGCATGGGCAAAGCCTGGGTGAGCACCTTGTCTTTTAAGCCTACTTCTTCCAGGGCAAAAAGTCCCCGGGCTGACAGGGCCAGATTGATGGAACGTCCGGCGGGCATTTCCACCTTGCGCATATCTGCCCTGCGTTCGTAAAGTTTGACCCTGAGTCCCCGCTGAGCCAGATATACCGACATCAATGTGCCTGCGAGTCCTGAGCCCACGATATGAAAGTCCGTTGCCACCATGTTTTCCTGCTTCTTGAATTGCTCTTTTGCCTATGCTTCGGCAATGCCTGCTTTAAGACATTCGGCTGCGTCAAAGACGTCACCAAAGGTATTGTAAAGGGGGACAGGGGCCATGCGGATAATATTCGGTTCTCGCCAGTCGCAGATCACGTCATGACGCATGAGGTATTCGTACAAACTGCGGTCGGCACCTTCCACCTGAAAAGACAGTTGACAGCCTCGCTCGGAAGGATCTGTGGGCGTAATCAGGTGAATCCGCTGCTGATTTTTGAGCAAAAACTCCAGATAGCCCGTGAGTAGTTTGCTTTTGGTGCGCAGGGCGTCCATATCCACTTCTGCAAAAATGTCCATGGAAGCCCGCAGGGCCGCCAGAGCCAGCACGGGCGGATTGCTCAATTGCCAGCCTTCGGCTCCCACAATAGGCACAAAGTCAGGGGGCATTTTAAAACGGGATTTTTTGTCGTGGCCCCACCAGCCCGCAAAGCGGTTCAGACCCGCGTTGGCGTGACGTTCGTGTACAAAACACGCTCCCACACTGCCGGGGCCGCCGTTGAGGTATTTGTAAGTACACCACACCGCAAAGTCCACGTTCCATTCGTGCAGTTTAAGCACCACGTTGCCCGCGGCGTGGGCCAGATCGATGCCGATCAAACAGCCCTTGTCGTGGGCGGCCCGCACCAGACTACGAATGTCTAAGCACTGGCCGCTGAAATAGCTCACGCCGCCCAGCATGACCACTGCCACGTCTTCACCGTGCCGTTCAATGGCTTCTAATAAACGGTCGGTGCTGACCCGGCTTTCGTCGGGGGCTGGTTTGACTTCAATCAGGTCGGTTTCGGGATCAAAGCCGTGGTGCTGCAACTGAGACACCATGGCATAACGATCAGAGGGGAAGGCGTTGGCTTCCATTAAAATTTTGCCGCGCTCTTCGCGGGGTTGAAAAAAGGAGGCCATCATCAGGTGTAGATTCACCGTCAGGCTGTTCATCACCACCACTTCTTCCGGCTTAGCGCCCACAATTTTGGCCATGGTGTCTGTTAGCACCTCGTGGTAGCTCATCCAGGGGGTGGGCGCTTCAAAATGGCCCTTGACGCCCAGTTGCTCCCAGTAGTCTAGCTCTGCGTTGATTTTGTCCCGGGCCAGCCGGGGCTGCAGGCCCAATGAGTGACCGCACAAGTACACGCTGTGAGAACGGTGTCTGCGACCCGGAGGAATGTGAAAGCGCGCCCGGTAATCGTTGAGCACATCGTTATTGTCCATCACCTTGGCAAATTCTCGATTTGCGCGGTATCTCATAATTTCCTCTTTTCTGTTCCCCTTCAACTCTCCCCCTTCACTGTATACCCCAAACCACAGCTTTCAAAGCAGTTTAGCGTAAAATTGCCATCACATCTCTCCCCGGATCCTGTCGGTCGTAAGGCTCTAAAAAGTCGTACCGTTGGCGTGGGGTACCGTCAGCGGCCACCGTGGGCACTTTGCTTAAATACACCCCGTCACGGATATGTTCTCGCAGCCACTGATAGTCGGGGTACGTGCCGCGCAAATCGCGAATATTTCCCAGTTCTTCGTGAGAAAAGATGTGCTTGTTGGGGATTTTATAATGGGCTTGCAGGGTGCGCATCAGATCTGCCACCGCCTGAAGTTGAGCACCGTCTCCGCGGTTAAAGCGAGTCATAATGCTGCCGGTTTTGGTTTGTTTATCGCCGTCCCAGAGGCTGGCATCTCCCACAATTTCAATGCCTACGCTCAGTAAATCCAGACCCGCCTGGGCCTTGCTAACCCGATTCAGGGGCCCATACTGGTAAATGTTGCCCTCAGGCCCTACCGCAAAGTGAGACCAGATGCCTCCGAGATACTGATCGCCGGTATTGCGATCAAAAATGTTAAAGGCGTGCTCCTCTGTTTCCCCTTCGGTGGAGTGCACAATAATGACACGGGGTTCTGTATCGGTTTGCATAGCACAGCACCAGCCAAAGCGGTGATGAAAACTAAAGTTTACGCCCCGGGCCCGAAAGCGCGCCGCCGCAGGCGTCCTGAATAAGCTAATGGGTTTTTTAATAATCTTGCGACCGTCAAGGGTGGTTTTTAACCAGGTGATGGTAGGGTGTTTTGGCATGGGTGGTGGCAGTAGGCTTTGTGTCCAGAGGCCCGTTTTGAGTCCGGCGGGCACGCCCAGTATTGCCGGGTGCGTACTGTACAGCGCCGGGCGAACGGGAGCCGAAAAGCGGCTGAGCCCAAGGGCCAGTACCAATATGATAGCTAAACCGGGGCCGTAGCTCCAACGGGCGGGGTTTGCGGTGGTGGTCAGAATAATTTGGACGAGTGCCAGCAGACTGAGCAGCACACATCCCAGCAGATACAGCATGGCTATTCTTTGAGCAGCTTGCGCAGGAAGGGAATATCCAGAAAACCGGGCAAATACCAGCTGGCGTGACCAAAGAGCTTCATCAGAGCGGGCACCACCATCAGGCGAATAATGGTGGCATCAATAAAGATGGCCACCGCCAGACCAAAGCCAAATTCCTTAATGACAATCAGGCGTGAGAAGGCAAAGCCTGCAAACACCAGAATCATAATCAGGCCCGCACTGGTAATAATGCCGCCGGTTTTTTCCATGCCGCGGGCAATGGCTTCCTCAGGATCGCCGCATTCATCGTATTCTTCACGAATGCGGTTAATCAAAAAGATTTCGTAATCCATGCTCAGGCCAAAAATAATGCAAAAGAGAATCAGCGGCGACACAATCAGCAGCGCACCGGGAATTTTTTCGATGCCCAGTAGCCAGGCGCCAAAGCCCCGTTGGAACACCAGAATCATGCAGCCGTACGTGGCGGTCACCGACAAAATATTCAAGATCACCGCTTTGAGGGGCAATAAAATTGAGCCAAAAGAGAACATGGTGAGCACATAGGTAATCACAATGGTGGTGCCTACAATCATGGGAAAGTAGCTAAAAATCGCTTCTTTCATTTCTAAAGGCACCGCGCTGAGTCCGCCGATCATAATGTCCAAATTGGGAAAGCGACTGGCGATATCGTCGCGGAAGGCTCTGATTTCAGTAATGGTTTGCAGGTCGCGATCGGTAAATTCATAACCTTCGTGCTCGTGGAACATGGCCAGCGCGCCCTTGGTCTCGTCTTCACTAATAAAGGGTAAACTCAGTCCGGGCTGGAAAAAGCTCATGTTTTGTATCCCGCCCGTGGCGGCAATCGTATTATAGAGCGCCATATGCTCGTCTAAGGGCTGATCCGCGTTGATGTACCCCACCGTATTGCGAATGGGCTCTAAATTGTCTAAGGCGCGAATAAAGGCATAGGCCGCTTTCACGTTTTTTTCCTGCCAGATGGGCGTATTGTCTTTGGTTTCAAAGGTAACCACAATGGGCGCAAAGGTGTTGCGAGGGTCCATTTTTAAGATTTTTTCAAAGCCCTGACGGGTTTCCAGAGTTTCCGGCATGATCTGGATGGTGGGGTTCCACACCTTGAGTTCCAGAGCCACCAGGCTCAGTGACAACAGCACGCCAATGGACACAAAGCTAAAGAAAATCGGGCGCTTCATAATGGCATAAGACCATTTTGTCCAGAATCCGGCCCGATTAAAGAATTTCAGGCTCCATTCGCTAAAGCGACGGGGCCAGTTGATTTTTTCACCGATGGTGGCCAGAAGCGCGGGGAGCAGGGTTAATCCAATAAGCACCGTCATGCCTACCACCAAAAGACCACTGAGTCCCAGAGAACGCATAAACACCACGTTAGGCACCAGCAGCGCTGCCAGTCCAATGCTCACCACCATGCCTGAATACAAAATGGTGCGTCCGGCGTGCTCCACGGTGTTAATGGCTGCCGTATAGCGATCCAATCCCCGCTCAAAGAGCTCCTCGCGGTAACGATTCACAAAGAGCAGAGAGTAATCGATACCCACGCCCAGGCCCAGCATGGTGACAATATTCTGGGAGAGCGAGGTGATTTGCAAATAGTGGGACAGCACAAACAAAATAGCCAGGCTAAACAGCACTGAAAATACGCCCACCACCAGCGGAAGACCCGCGGCAATAAAACCACCAAAGGCAAACACCAGAATGATCATGGCAATGGGGAGCACCCGTTCTTCGGTATGGAAACCGTCTTCGGCACTGACGCGGGTGATTTCCCGGCTGAACAGTGGGCCTCCGGTTAAATTGACCTCAAAACCTGAAGGCACGGGCACCGCGCGCAGGGCGCTGTCCACGGTGGCGCCCACGGTATCTGCTTCAGCAAAGCTGCGGGCATTCAGACCAATAGAAATAAAGGTTTCTTTGCGATCGGCGCTAATCTGATTGTCTTGTTGGGTATAAGTGACCGGTGCAGCGGCTTCTTCTAAATTGTCGATGACTTCTAAGTAGGTGTTAAACAAGGCCTGATACTCAGGATCGTCAATGGTGTACTCATCGCTATGCATCACCAGTTGTACGCTGTAAATGCTTTGTTGGGGAAAATCCGTGTTCAGCAGATTTTCCTGTCGGTTCATTTCTGTACCGCTACCGCTGGCCACTTCCCCCTGCAAATGTTCGTGCAGATGGGTGGCCCCATACACAACGGGGATTAACAACAAGACCCAGACGATGATCACCAGAATACGGTGTTTGACCACAATCTGGCCCAGTTTATTTAGCATAAATTCGCTCGCGATTAAGTAGGGATTGAATAAAGATTAACAATCGGTAGTATATCAAAGCCTCAGAGTGTTTGAGGGGATTCAGACTCCAGTAAAAGCTGAAGAATGGCTTCTTCTTTGCCCAGCAAATCCTGTTGTACATAATCCTGAAGTTCTTGTATTTCGGGCGGAAGATACCGATAGGGCAGATAGCTCAACACCCCCTGACGACAGCCCTGTAAAATTTGCATTAATTTATCTTCTTCCACGCTCTGGCCCGCTAAAACCTGATTCAGGGCTTCGGTCACCTGTGCTTTGTCAGACAGCTGCCCCGCAAAACAGCGCTCGTAAACTTTTTCGCTGAGCAAGGTGATGTCTTCAGGTTTCATAGGCGCTGCCTGCAACCAGTGTTGTGTTAACCCGAAGAGTCCGTAAAAGGTGGCGGGATGGTGCTGATAATTCAGGGCCAGTTGCAGTACCTGTCCCACGGCCCCGGTGGGCAGTGCGTTGCGTTTGTGCAAAATTTCCAGAATGTGGGAAATTCCCTCTATGTCTTCAGGGATAGGGTGCTGGTGAAGCCAGTTATTGAGCAGCAGGGGCCATTCTTCTAACAGGGGTTCCCAGAGGGTTTTCCAGAAGTCTCTGTTGTTTTGGGTCAGCGGGCGCTGGTGCTGTAAGTGTTGCAATTCTCCGTGCAGTTGCACCACGTGTTTGTGGCTCTTTTGTAAGCTCTGACGCACGAGCCCGCCGTAAAATCGCAGTGGAAAGAGGGCAGTGATTTCTTGCCATTCTTGAAAATCCAGTCCCGCCAGTCGGTGCTGATCCAGCAAAAACCGTTGGCCCTGTGCCAGAGATTCCAAGAGGGTGCGCAAGAGGTTTTTGACGCGTGGGGCCAGTTTGCCTTTGCTAAGGGCGCTTTCGGTCAGTTTTTGAATATCCTGATAGGTGAGATCTCTTTCGGTGGCCGCTTCGCGTATTTCGGTAGAGGTAGCCCCTGCGGCCACAATGGCTTCAATTTTCTTTTGCTCTTCCCGTGATTTTTCTTCAGGATCATCATGCTGATGAAACAGCTCCGGATTTTCGTCACCACTCTCTTCAATGTCTTCTTTGAAAATCTCTTCGTCCACGGTTTCTGTTTCAATAGACGGATCTTCTTCGCCCTGTTCTTCCCAGGCGTCAATCAGATCTTCCATGGCTTCTTGATTTTCAATCATGTCTTCGATATCTGCGTCTTCGCGCTGTTCTAACAGTTCTGTGTGAACTTCGCTTTGTTCCTCCTGGACGGTTTCTGTGCGGTGGGTTTCTGCCAGACTCACATCGTCCAGTTCCTGATCTTTGAGGTCGTTGGCACTGGCGCGCAGATTCATTTCCATGTGCAATTGCATATGGGTGGTCATCAGCTGAGGTGATGAAGACGCTTGCTGTGTCAGCTGTTGAAGCTGTTGCAGCACCTCAGGAAAAGCCCGTGCGTCTGCAGCGGGGCTTGAAGACGTTGCGGGTGAAGACGCGTATAATGAAGGCGTTGGTTCAGGATCGCGAATGCGCATAATTTTTATTATAGGAGAGGCAAAGTGCCCACATCAAGCTTACCGCTGCGGGTTTCTTTTTCAGGGTCTCATCCAGCCCTGCGGTGGTTACTCTACCAGTTTCAACGCCGGGGCGGACAGGTGGAACTTCTGCAGGACGCGGAGCTTCTATCAGGCCCTTACGGTTTGAGTCAGCCTTTTCTCAAGATTCTGGGCACATCTCCCCTGAATTGGCCCTTGGAATGGTGCCTGCATCAGATAGAAGGCCGGGTGATGTACGGGATGGAAGCAGAACAGCTGGTTTTGCGCGACGCTTCGCCTTATCCGCTTCATCAGCTGGATTTGCCTCGTATTTACCGCGAAATAGAGCTTCTAAAAGACACACAAACCGATACCGCTTCAGAAGGGGGGCAGCCTTTTTCCATACGTTGGACGTTTGAATCAGAAACCCTGGATGATGTATGGCTAATGGAGTGGCAAATCCCCCTGTCCGTGGTACCGTCGGGCATGATTTGGGAATCACAGGGCACAAATAGCTGCTGGTATATGCAGCATGGCTTTGAAGGGGAGGGGGTTACCTTTGTAGCGGGTGAAATTAAAGCCGACAGTGAAGCGGCGGCCCGAAAGGTGGCTTTGAAAGAGTTGCCACCCTTTATGCTGGGTTTTCAGCCCTCGGATATCCGTCGCCTCTTGCATCAGCAGCCTCCTGGTTTGCGCCCGTGCCCTGTGTTCTGGCCCCGTATTTATTTGAAAGATCGCGGGTTGCACATTGTCAGTGCTCCACCGGATATGAGCCTGACGGGATTACTAAGAGAAGGCTACTTATGGTGGTTGATGCAGCAATTGCTGACCTTTTTAAATACCCGTCATCCCACTCCCGAGCAGGTGTTGGAGCGATTGACGCTTCTTGAGCAAAAAATGCGGACGGTGTTAACCCCTTTTTTAAGAAATCATAGGTTATTTTAAAATATTTGGCCCATCACCTTCCTTTTTGCTTGTGGATCCGTTATAGTTATTAGTCGACTGTTTAGATCCTGATCTATCCCATATTTTAAAATATAAAACGGACCTCTTGGGTCTGTTTACTTGTCATTTTACCCATGGGAAAGTATAATTCAGGTTAAGAGAAAGATTAATTATGGCAAAAGAAGATGTCATTGAAATGGAAGGAACCATTTTACAGTCCCTTCCCAATGCAATGTTTACCGTCAAGTTAGAAAATGAGCATGAAATATTGGCTCATATTTCTGGCCGGATGCGCAAAAATTTTATTAAGATTTTGCCGGGTGATAAGGTCAAGGTGGAAATGTCGCCTTACGACTTAAGCCGTGGCCGCATCACCTACAGACTCAAATCATAGAGAGAGATTAGAATGAAAGTACGTTCATCTGTCAAACCGATTTGCAATAAGTGCCGCGTCATTAAACGTAAAGGTCGCGTCATGGTTATTTGCGAAAATCCAAAGCACAAACAGCGTCAAGGCTAGGCCCTTGAGCGCATCAGATAAAAAAGGAAAGGCTGTTCTATGGCTCGTATATCAGGTGTAGATTTACCTCGGAATAAGCGTCTTATTATTGCTCTGACCTATATCTTCGGAATAGGCCCGACAAAAAGTAAGCAAATTCTAGATGCCACAGGCATCGATCCCAGTACCCGTACCTATCAATTGACCGACGAAGAGACCGCAAAACTGCGTGAAGAAATTGATAAGAATCACCGGGTTGAAGGGGATTTGCGTCGTGAAATTCAACTCAACGTAAAACGTCTCATGGAAATTGGGACCTATCGCGGATACCGCCACCGTCGGGGACTTCCCGTTCGTGGTCAGCAAACCCGCACCAATGCAAGAACCCGTCGTGGCGCGAAGAAAACCGTGTCCGGCCGTCGTAAATAAGGAGATTAAGCTATGGCTCGTCAAAAACAAAGAGCAAATACCAAGCGTAAAGCAAAACGCGGCGTAAGTCGCGGGGTAGCACACATTCAATCTACCTTTAACAATACGATTATCACCATTTCTGACCGTCAGGGTGGAACTATTTCCTGGGCCAGTGCCGGAACCGCAGGGTTCAAAGGCGCTAAAAAAGGAACGCCATTCGCCGCTCAGTCTGCTGCTGAAATTGCTGCTCGCGCAGCCATTGAGCAGGGCTTAAAAGATATTGATGTATATGTAAAGGGTCCTGGATCTGGTCGTGAAACCGCCATTCGTGCGCTTCAGGCTACCGGCCTCAACATTTCTCGTATCCGTGACGTAACGCCGATTCCTCACAACGGCTGCCGTCCTCCCAAGCGTCGTCGCGTTTAAGACAACTATCATCCTCTCAGGAAAGGTTTTAAATCATGGAAAACCCAACCATCGAATGCATTGAAAATTACCAAACACCTGAAGGTCTGACCTACGGCAAGTTTGTTGCCGAACCTCTGGATAAGGGGTATGGAATTACGCTGGGTAACTCCCTGCGTCGTGTTCTTCTGTCAGACCTTGAAGGTGCAGCGATTACCGCTGTAAAAATTGACGGCGTCCTCCACGAGTTCTCCGTTATTGAGGGCATGGTAGAAGACGTTCTCGATCTTATTATGAACCTCAAACAAGTGGCCTTTAAACTCCACGACCAGGAATCAAAAACCGTGACGCTGTCTGTGACGGGTCCTGCAACCGTTACCGCTGCAGATATTCAAACAGACGCTGAAGTGGATGTGGTTTCTCCAGAACAACATCTGGCCGTCCTGCAAGACGGTGGCACCCTTGAAATCGAGATGCGTGTAGAAGCGGGCAAAGGTTTTGTACCTGCCGAGCAAATGCGTCGCGAAGAACTGCCTCTGGGCTGGTTGCCAGTGGACGCCATTTACATGCCTGTTAAAAAGGTAAACTACAAGGTAGAGAACACCCGCGTGGGTCAGATCACCAACTTCGATCGCCTCGTGCTTGAAGTATGGACCGACGGCAGCGTGGAAACCGATAAAGCCATCAGCACCGCTGCGGGCATTCTGGCTCGTAAATTCCAGTACTTTACCGTTCTGGGCGGTGAGCCAATTTCTCTGGACGGAAGCCTGCTCATGGAAAGCCAGGAGCCTCAGAAGTCCAAAGAAGAAGAGATCAGCATCGAAGATCTGGAACTCTCTATCCGCGCTTACAATTGCTTGAAGCGCGCCAATATTTTCAACCTCGCCGAGCTGCTCAAAAAGAGCGAACGCGAATTAATGGAAATCAAAAACTTCGGCAAAAAGTCTGCTGAAGAAGTTATCGATAAAGTTTATGAAATGGGCTATAGCCTCCGCGGTGGCAGCTCCCGTCATGAACAAACAGTAGAAGCGGAGTAAAGACGTCATGAGACATAAAGTAAAACGTCATCGCTTAGGCCGCCCTGCAGACCAACGTCGTGCGTTGATGCGTAACCTGACCACTCAGGTGCTCGCTCACGGTCGCGTGGTTACCACTGAAGCCAAAGCCAAAGCGGTACGCTCTGAAGTAGAGCGTATGATTACGCTGGCCAAGCGCGGTAAAGAAGACCTGAGCGCACGTCGTGCGGTATCTTCCTACCTGCTTGAAAAGCGTTCAAGCCAGTTAAAGACCATTACCCTTGGCAAAGACGAAAGCCTTGATGAAACCCTTTATCGTGAAGTGGAAATCAAGGACGAAGCCAAAAAAGAAAGACTTCAAAAAGCCAACAAGGTGCGTGTTCGGGAAAAAACCGTAGCCCAGCGCCTGTTTGAAACCATTGCTCCTCGCTATGCCGAGCGCAGCGGCGGTTATGTACGTGTACTGCGTATGCCACCTCGTCGTGGTGACGGTGCACCCATGGCTCTGATTGAACTCGTTTAAATTTATTTAAAAAAGTGGCGCGCTGGCTTTGTCAGTGGCGCCACTTTTTTTTGAGTCTGTGAACCCTGTATAATTAAAATAACGGACTCAGGAGGTGTTTTCATGTCTGCCTGTCATCTTCATCCGGCCAAAGCCGCCCTCGGTGGCTGTACTTCCTGTGGTCGTTTTGTGTGTGAAATCTGCATGAACAAGGTGGAGGGAAAAATTGTCTGCGACACCTGTGTGCGCTTATCTTCCCACTCTTCTCAAGCCTTGCAAACATCAGCAGCACCTCCTTCACGTTCCTCTGGCCCGTTGACCCACAGAGGTTCTCATCCTGCCCATAGAAACACCGGCAGCGCGAATATTACGCCGCAGTACATTATTGACCAGGCGGTAACAACCACCTCCTCTGCCACTCAGTCTCTGTCGCAAACCAGTTTTACGGTGCTTAATGTGCTGGCCACGCTGGTGACGCTGGGCATGGTGAATTCCTTTGGTATTGTGTTCTTTTTGCCCGCCACCATGGTGTTGTGGTACGTATGGTTTCAGCGGCGTAAAAAAGGTCACCATCAGACCAAAGAAGCTGTGATTGTTCAGGAAATCAGTCAGCTGGCCATGATGAATCAGGGTGAAGTGTCTCTGGGGCAACTGGCGGCCCAGGGCCGTTATACCATTGACGATTACGAAGAGGAGGTGCACAAGCTCACCTCCAGAGGGCTTATTCGTCAGGTGCTCGATGAAGAACAGGGCACCATTAAATACTATATGCAGTAGAGGTAAATTTATGAACTGTGGTATTCACGCAGAACGAGAAGCAGTAGGCATGTGTGTAGACTGCGGCACCTATATTTGCCAGATTTGTTTAAATAAAGAAGCCGGTAAGATGTACTGCGATACCTGTGCCCAGATGCGGGCGCGCAGTCGCACTGTTGCTTCTCATCAGCCCGTGCAAACCTATACGCCTCCACAGCAGGCGGTGACCGTATTGGCGGATAAAAACAAAATAGCCGCAGGTGTTCTGGCTCTGGTGTTTGGCGGCTTCGGTGTCCATAAGTTTTATCTGGGTGAAATTGGCTGGGGTGTGATGTATGCTCTCTTTTTCTGGACAGGGATTCCTGCCTTTGCGGGCTTTATCGAGGGCATTGTTTATCTGTCCATGCGTGAAGAAAAGTTTGCCCAGAAATATGGCTCGGTGATGCGCCGCTAGTTTCTTTAAGTCTCCATCATTCTTAATCCTCTGCACAAAAAAACAGCCGCTGTAAATAACTACAGCGGCTGTTTTAATATCTTAGAAACTTACTTGATTCTTAACACCTGAAAGGCGTTAATACGACCTGCGCCAAACTGGTCATCCATGCCCTTGTCACCCAGGTCAAAGGCCGTCGCCATAATGCGTCTTTT
>CAYFGW010000017.1:0-30855 GCA_964342365.1 uncultured Candidatus Sericytochromatia bacterium
CAATTCTAAACCGCTATTGGGAATTTCTCTAACGAATTGCAGGCCGTTGTCCTGAGCAAATTGTTCCGCAGGAATCAGATAACCCGCTCCGTTGCGGCGAACGATATACTCATTGGGAACCGCTTCCTGATTCTGGATAGCACCAAAATCACTGGTTTGAATTCCCACGCCGGGTGCCAGACCCGCTCCGCCACCACAGGAAGTCAAAGATACCGCCAGCATGCTGGTGATCAATACGCTTTTCATGAGATGACGAATAGTTTTCATTGGGATTTCTCCTACGCTGTTTCTATATCTATTGTAGATCAAAAACAGCAGTAAGTTTCGCGTCTTTAACAAAAAATAACCTAAGAATAAACCGTTTTTAGAGTTAAGTGGTTAACCAAACCCTGGAACGCCCTAGAAGGAGATTTTTTTGTTGCTGTTACCACCACTGCTGCGACTGCCGCTACCGGCATTGGGATTGATGCGCGCCTGAGCTTTGGATGCCGCAACCGCACTGGTCTGGGGTACACTCGCCTGAGGTGCACGGGTTTGCGGGGTGCTCACCGGGGCACGGTAGGTACTGTACTGATTACTCTGTGCGTAGGTGTTTTGTCCATAATTGTTCTGAGGTAAGTTGTTCTGAGGATAACCCTGGGCAAAAGTACCGTTTTGTTGAGGATAGGTGCCCACCTGCTGCGGGTAAGAGCCTGCCTGTTGAGGGTAGGTTCCCGTTTGCTGAGGATAGCCTCCGGCAAAATTATTCTGGTTGGGGTATTGAGGATAAGCCCCCGTAGACTGCTGAGGACGATTGCCGCCGTAGTAGTCTTGGGTTCCCCCCTGGCAGTTCTGAGCCTGGCCAGGTTGAGGAAAGAGACAGGGGTTTTGCTGATTGTAGTAGTTATAAGCGTTATCACCCACAGAAGGCGCATTTTCGTAAACATAACCGCCCGCTGTAGCTACCGCACGGCCGCCAGCCATGGCTTCAGCGGTTCCCGTGGTGGGCGTTTGTGCAATAGGTGCTTGAAAGGAACTTCCTCCGGCGAGGTTGCCGTTAGCGCCATTGGCCAGAGGCAGAGTGCTCTGGTTCAAAGAGCTTCCGCTGCGTCCGCATCCGCTCATCATAAGAGCGCTGCTCAGGAGACTCAGACTAAATAAAACTTTTAATGAACGCATGGCGGTGTTCCTCTTTTTGTGTGTTGGCTACTTTTTTATTATGCAGGAAAAATTTGCGCAACATGCGAGGTTTAAATATTAATTTCCTAAAGCTTAACCTGAAGTAAACCTTCTTAAACGCATCCTGATGTTCTTCTTCTCTTCTTTGAGGCATACTTAAAGTAAGCATATGCGTAGGAGTTTATTTCATGTCTATTCGTTCTTCCCTTTCTCTATTACTGGCAGCAGTGACCTTATCTGCCTGCGGCGCTCCCCGGCAGGCTCCCACGGCCTATGCCCCCCAATCCGTTCAACGCTTTCAACGTCAGTCTTCAAATGCCGATTTGGGTGCCATGAAAGACTGGCTGCCCGTCCTCAAGCACCTTTATGGGGAAGAGTTTGCGGACGCACTCCAAACAGGCCAAATCCCACCAGATCTGCAAAAGAAACTTAAACTCTACGGTCCGCGTGCCTTTCAATTGTTGAGCCAGGATCCTGCCGCCCGGCAGTCTCTCTATCCCGCCAGTGATTCGATGGTGATTCGAGAATTTACCAAACCCGCTCAGCCCGACAATGTGCCTCCCCTCTCAGCACAGGAAAATAAGCAGCTTTTACAATCCCTCAAGCACGGTGACGTGATTCTTTGTGGCAATAACGGTTCCTTTATTCACGGTGCGCTATACATTGGAGATGGCAAAATTGTGCATGCCCTGGCCACCCAACCCGATATGAAGAACGCTTTTCGGGGTGTGGTAGAAGAATCCTGGAACACCTACGTGCGCCGCAGCGAGCGAGACACCGTTGTGGTGCTGCGCAGCAAAATGTCTGCAGGCGATATTCTCAAAAGCATTCGCTATGCCAGGGCCCAGAAGGGTAAAGGTTACGATAGCTTATTTTTAAATGCCAGTGACGAACGTTTTTACTGCACCGAGTTGGTGTGGAAAGCCCTGCAGGTAGGACGCAGTGGCCCACGGGTTTACTCCCACAAGGTAAAATACGGCTGGAGCATTGTGTCTGTAGAAGACTTTATGGATTCACCAGACTTTGAGACAGTGTGGCAGCGCAATTATCAGCGCCCCCAGCCCGGACGTCGCCACCGCTATTAAGTTCGCTATTGGGGCCGACACTTCCTATAAATATTGAATAAAAACTTGCGCCCCGCCGTTTGTGCGGGGCCTTTTCTGTGCTTAGATCACTTTAGAAAGGAAAACACAATGCAAAGTAATACTATGTCTCACTGGGACGGCGTTCGGCTGGCTCAGGTGGACGGCACCATGATTATGGAGACGCCGGACGAAACCCAGCAAATCAGCGTGGATGGACAGGGTAACCCCGTCTATGCGGGCACCGGCTATTTTTTATACGGTTTGACCTTTGTGCTGCTGTTTATTGCAGCAGTCGTGGTGGTTAAAACCAGCAAAAAGATGCAGCGCCAACCTCCTGAATAAGCGCGTGGTAACATACCTCTAAACACAACAGTCTAAACACACCAGAGGGAGTGTCCCATGCAACACGAACATTTTACCGATTACCCCGATCTCGCATCTGAAAAAGTCGGCGGCGTGGCCCTGATTGCCAACGATGAATTTTTTGCAGAAAAAGAAAACCTGTTAAAAGCTTCTGAGCCGATCTTTATTGCGGACAAATATACGGATCGCGGTAAATGGATGGACGGCTGGGAAAGCCGCCGCAGCCGTGAACCCGGATATGACTGGTGCATTATTAAACTGGGTATTCCTGGCATTATTCACGGTGTAGACGTCTGGACCGCTCATTTTACGGGAAACTACCCTGAGCACGCCTCTCTGGAAGCCTGTTACGTGGAAGGCGATCCTGATATTGACTCTCTGCTGGCCATGGAAACGCAATGGGAACCGGTACTGGGCAAGATGACCCTGGAAGGCGGTTCCCACAATTTATTTGAAATCGCCGCTTCGCAACGCTACACCCACGTGCGCTTGAATATTTTTCCCGATGGCGGTGTGGCTCGCCTGAAGGTGTACGGTGAAGCAGCCCCGGATTTTAACAGTTTTCCCCGCGGAGAAGCCATTGAACTGTCCAGTATTCGCTACGGCGGACAGGTTTTGCTCTGCAACGACATGTTTTTTAGCCCCAAAGAAAACTTAATTTTGCCCACCAAAGCGGCCCACATGGGAGAAGGCTGGGAAACCAAGCGCCGCCGCGAGCCCGGTAACGACTGGGTTATTTTACAACTGGCCACTCCCGGCACCATCGAACGCATTGAAGTGGATACCGCTCACTTTAAGGGCAATTTCCCCGATGCCTGCTCCATTGACGCCTGTCTGATCGAAGATGAGGTACCCCTGCACTTTGTCACCAGCCGCAGCCTGAACTGGACGCCGCTCCTCACTCCCCAAAAACTACAGGCGGACCACGTGCATCTCTTCGAGTCCCTGGAAGTAACCGGACAAACCTTTAGCCATATTCGTTTAAATATTTTCCCCGACGGCGGCATCAGTCGACTCCGTATTTGGGGCCAACCGGATCACGTGGAGCGGTTAAATCAAATGCCCACAGAAGTCCTGAAAGAGACCTTTACGCGCTGCTGTGGCAGCTCCACCTGGGTCAAGGGCATGGTGTCAGCAGCACCGTTTCAGGATAAAGCTGATTTACTCACCACCGCGGAACGGATAGCGGACACGCTGAACGAAGCAGACTGGCTGGAGGCCTTTCAGCATCATCCCCGCATTGGTGATCTGGAGTCCTTAAAAACCAAATATGCCGCCACGGCAGATCTGGCTTCAGAAGAACAGGCGGGGAGTGTCAATGCCGATGAAGAAACCCTCACGGCCCTGGCCCAGCAAAACGAAGTGTACCTACAAAAATTCGGCTTTATTTTTATTGTGTGCGCCACGGGCAAAAGTGCCGCTGAAATGCTAAGCCTATTGCAGGCCCGTCTGTCCAATGATCGCGATACGGAACTGCGCACCGCTGCAGGCGAACAACGCAGAATTACACAACTGAGATTGGAGTCTCTCCTATGAGCAGCTTATCTACCCACGCTTTAGATACCGCCACGGGCAAGCCCGCAAAGGGATTGCCTTTGATGTTAGAAAAACAGCCCGACGCCGAAGGCTGGAAGGCTTATTGCCAGCAGCGTTTAAAGGGCGAATCCGCTGATAAACCCGCCTGGGAAACCCTGGCCAAAGGCGAAACCAACGCAGACGGGCGCTGTCCTGATTTACTGCCCGCGGGTACCCGGTTAGAACCGGGGATTTACCGCATGGACTTTGATACCGCCACGTATTTTGATAAACATAACGTGGCGGGGTTTTACCCACTGGTGCAGGTTATTTTTGAAATTCAGGCCCACGATGAGCATTATCACGTGCCGTTGCTCATCAGCCCCTTCGGTTATTCCACCTATCGGGGCAGTTAATTGGCGATTTCGTAAAAAGTCAGGCTGCCGGGCACGGGCACAGGTCCCAGAGAGAAGCGGGCCACACCTTTAGAGGCCTTGGCAGAGGCTTTGGCAAAATCCACCTTCATGCGTACCAGCGGCGCATGAAACTCAATTCTCTGGGTCGTGGCGGTTTTAGGGCCAGCAAACACTTTGACAGGCCCGTCTAGCAACATCTGCTTATTGCCCCGGTCATAGAGTTCGTAGGTAAAGCCACTGCCTACTTTTTTAACGGCAAAACGCAGCGAAACCTTATTGCCCTCACCCGATAGTTTTCTACCAATGGCCTGTTCTACGGCAGCACGTCCGATTTTACTGAACACCATATCTTGCTGCATTTCTAGCAGGGTACCCGATAATTGTGAAAACACCATTTTACCGTTGGCCAGCCCCTTCACCTGAATGCGATCGCCCTTGTCCAGATTCAGCATGTCCGGTATAGCGCCCACCTGTGTAAGGCTCGCTTTAGCATGTGCTGCCGGAGCTTGCGTTGTTACTGTTAAACCCTGGGCCGTGCCAAAAAGCAGAGCGGCCAATAATAATTTGTGTATTTTCATAGCTGCATTATAAAGGATTCTGCAAAAGTCGGTATAGAGGATGTATGATGGCTGTATGTCAGCTATTACCCCATCCATTATCCCAGCCATTACCCAGGCAGAAATAACCCACCGCGCCCAACAACTATCTCGTCATATAGCAGGAGAGGTATTAACCGATGCCACCACCCGCTGGCTCTACAGTACCGATACCAGTATTTATCAGATGCAGCCAGAGATGGTGGTGGTCCCCAAAAGTATCGAAGATCTGAAAGCAGTGGTCCAATTTGCCGCCGACGCCGGATTGCCCATCACCCCACGGGGGGGCGGCACCAGTCTGGCAGGACAGGCGGTGGGCGCGGGAATTCAAATCGATGTTTCAAAATATTTGAACCAGATTCTGGACATTGATCCGTCTGCGGGCGTTGCCCGGGTCCAGCCCGGCGTGATACTGGAACAGTTTAATCAGGCCCTGGCACCTACCAGGCACTGGTTTGGCCCAGATGTAGCCCCCGCCAACCGGGCCACCCTTGGGGGCATGATTGGCAATAACTCCGCCGGGGCCCGTTCTATTATTTACGGCAAAACCGTGGATCACGTGCTGGGCTTAAAAACCCTCTGGAGTGACGGCAGCAGCAGCGAACTTGGAGCCGTGGACGACGCCGCCTGGCAGCAGAAATGTCGGTTAAACAATCGAGAGGGAGACATTTACCGTTGCGTAGACCGGGCGATCGAACACCATGGCGCAGATATTGAAAAAGCGTTTCCCAATATTCTTCGCCGGGTCAGCGGGTATAATCTGGACGCTTTTTTGCCCTCCCGACGCAAGCTAAAAGAACGGCGCAACCTGGCCCATTTGCTGACGGGCTCCGAAGGCACACTGGGATTATGGCACGAGGCCACGGTGCGGATTGTGCACAGGCCGGCCCATAGCGGGCTCATGGTCATGTATTTTGACACCGTGGCGGATGCTTTAGAAGCCAACCACGCCATTATTCAGACGGGCCCCAGTGCCGCAGAACTCCTGGATGATATGCTGCTGGATCTGACCCGTCAGAACGCAGCCTATGCGCGCAAACTGTACTTTATGGAGCAAGAAGCCGCCGTAATTCTGGTGGTGCAATATCTGGCCGACAGCGCTACAGAGCTACAGCATAAGCTGCAGCAGGGGGCCCGATTTGCTAGGGAGCAACAGCTCTGTCAACACGTCACGCTCACAGACCACCCCACCACCCAGGCGGATATCTGGGCTATTCGCAAGGCGGGGATGCCGCTGTTATACAGTCGACCCGGCGACTATAAGCCCATTACCTTTATTGAAGACACCGCGGTGACCCCCGAAAAGCTGCGGCCCTTTATTGAAGAATTTGATGCCCTCATTCAGGCGCACGATACGGAGGCCGCTTATTATGCCCACGCCAGCGTGGGATGCCTGCATATTCGCCCCCTGATCAATTTGAAGACCGTATCAGAGGTCAAAAAAATGCGTTCCCTGGCGGAGGGCGTGGTGAACCTGGTCCAAAAATACAACGGCGCCATGAGCGGTGAACACGGTGACGGCCTGGCACGCAGTGAGTTCAACGAACGCCTATTTGGTCCGGTGGTGTACGGACTGTTTCAACAGCTAAAACATGCTGCAGATCCAAAAGGACTCATGAACCCGGGAAAAATTGTGAACGGCCCTCCGATGGATCAGCAATTACGTTACGGAGAAACTTATCAGCCGCAAGCGCTCAATACCGTGTTCAATTATTCATCACAACAGCAAAGTTTTCAGCATTTGGTAGAACAATGCAACGGCTGCGGGGGCTGTCGAAAACTGTCCGGGGGCACCATGTGTCCGCCCTATCGGGTCACCCGTGACGAAAAAGACAGCACCCGGGGACGGGCCAACGCCCTGCGCCGTCTCTTATTGGATCCTGAAACATTAACTCAGGGCGAACCCGAAGCAGAACTCAAGCAGGTGATGGAGCTTTGTATTGGCTGTAAAGCCTGCAAGGCAGAGTGTCCTTCCCAGGTGGATATGGCCAAACTCAAGAGCGAGTATTTGTACCGCTATCAGCAGCGACACGGCATGACCTTTCGAGATCGCCTGTTTTCTCAGGTGAAGTGGCTGAATCACGCGGGTGCTTTAACAGCTCCCCTGTCCAATACCCTTTTACAAAACCGTTGGTTTCGTCGCGGTCTCTCCCACATGCTGGGCATTTCTGCGCAGGCGGATTTGCCCCGCTTTGCCAGTGTACCCTTTGATTTTTTAATGCAGCGGCACATGGCACAAAAGCAGCCAAACGATTCGGAGCACCCGGCGGTGGTGCTCTTCAACGATTGCTATATGAACTACAATCATCCGCAGGTGGGCATGGCAGCAGTGCGGGTTCTGGAAGCTCTGGGTTATCAGGTCATCGTGCCCCCTCAGGTGTGCTGTGGTCGTCCTCAGCTTTCGCTGGGCAGACTGGATCAGGCCCGGGCGTCCGCCCGCCGGGTATGGCAAACCCTGCAGCCCTTCTTTATGCCGGATACACAGCAGACGCTGCCCGTGGTGGGCCTTGAGCCCAGCTGTGTGCTGAGTTTTGGCGATGAATACCTGAATTTGACGAGCGAGTTGACGCCCCGAGAACAAGAGGTGGTCCACGCTCTGGCCAACCACAGTTCCACCTTACAAACTTTTTTGCAACGGGTCCTGCAAGAGCGCCGGGACCAGGGTTTGCCCCTCCCCTTTCGAGCGCTTCATCCGTTAGAACACCAGCAGCAGAAGCAGGTCTTTTTTCACGAGCACTGCCATCAGAAGGCCCTTGAAGGTAACGCCAGTGGAGAACAGATATTGCGTCAGGTATTTCGTCAGATCGGGGGCCTGGAACTCATTCCCAGCGGTGCGGGCTGCTGTGGTATGGCAGGCAGTTTTGGCTATGAAAGCGAGCATGAAAGCATGTCTCAACGCATGGCGGAACAGGCTCTGCTTCCGGCCTTGCAGGCGGCAAAGTTATCCGAACAGGACACTGTGGCAGTGAGCGGCATGTCCTGTCGTCACCAACTGCAAAAAAACACCTCACACACGGTCAAACACTGGATAGAGGTGCTGGCGGAGCATTTGTAACTTCACCGACGTCGAAGCTTTAGTTGGCGCGGAACAATCCCCTGTCCGTAGCAATGTAGAACCGGAATGGATTAATGGCTCCACCATTAACGCGGGTATTGGCGGGCAAGCCGCTGTTGATGGCCGTCCAGCGAGTACCCTCGTTGTCAGAGAGATAAATCCCGTTGCGAGTAGAAGCATAGAAACGGTCCAATTTAAGCGGAGACACGTCAATGTCCAGAATATCCATATTACTCAGTCCCACGTCAATATTGGGCTCCAATGCTTCCGGATCGTATTCATTGATGCCGTTATGTCCTACCTGCACCCAGTCGGAAGGGTTACCGCCGCTGGCTTCGGTCCGTCGCCAGACGCCGGGAAGATACCCTCCCTGAGGCGCCCCGGGCAAAAGCAGACAAATAAAGGAGGTACATCCGCCCGTGCCCGCCCCAAACTGTCGTCCGCTAAAGGCCGAATGAAACAGGACGGTCACATCCACCTGAGCCAGGAAGGTGAGGCCTCCCAATTCTGGTAAACCGTTATTGATACTTTGCCAGTTCAAATTCACAGGCGCACTCAGCACCGAGCGGTAGACCCCTGCGCCACTGGTACCCGCATAAATATAAGCCGTCTCATTGGGATTATCGGGGTAGAAAATAGACAGCGAACCAACATCATTGACGGGCAGTCCCGTATTCACCTGGGTCCAGCTCTGCCCCCCGTTGGTGCTGTAATACACCCCGGCGTTGCGGGTGCCTAAAAATACCTGTTGGGGATCTCTGGGGTCCACTTTCAGGGTGCGCACTTCAATGGGGCTGATATTGGGATCGCCCAATCCGGTATTCACAGAAGTCCAGGTGTCCCCACCGTCGGTGGACTTTAGAACACCTTGTGTAACAGAGCCCGCATAGACAATAGTGTTATCCACGGGATCTACCGCCAGTGCTTGCACAGAACCTGCAGCGGCAGCACTTTCCACCTGAGCACACACGTTATTGATGCAGCGCCAGATGCCGCCCTGAGAGCCGCCACCGGCAAAGGATCCAAAATAAACGCGATCTGTAGATTCAGCGCCCACGGTAACTGCCAACACGTTTTCACCCGCAGGCCCGAGCGGGCTCCAGCCCTGTGTCCAATCCGATAAAGTAATCACCGTGGTGGAACGACGGGCAGAATCGAGTCCTCCCACCACCGCCAGCACTTCCATCTCGTAGGCCGTGGAGGGGGTCAGTCCGATGAGGGGCAAGGTGGTATTGGCGGTGGTACTCACCAGCACATTGTCCTGATACACCTCGTAAGCGGTGGCTCCGTTTACAGGCGTCCAGTTGAGCGTAAAGCTTGTGGTATCGATTTGTGTGGCACTGACGTTGAGCGGACGCGGCGGCAAAATAGTCAATGCAGGTGTGTTAACGGCCGTTTGGTTGGCAACCGTTACACTGAGTTGCGTCGCTCCGGGGGGAACCGTGGCGGGTACTGTGACTTCCAGTTGAGTGCTGCTCAAAACACTCACATTTTGCGCAGGAACCGTGACACCACCCATTACCACCGTATTATCCGCTGCAGCGCTGGCAAAGTGGGTTCCGTTGACCAGAAGCGTTTCTCCCGCTTCGACGCTGGTTTCACTCAGACCGGTAACCGTGGGCTGAAGACGCTGTAATTGTAGCGTACCAAGATCTGCAGTCTCCCCTTCGGTGACCCCCACATTGCCCGGCGCACCGTTCACCGTGTAGCCGGCGGGAGCTTCCACATGAAGGTGCCAGTTACCGGCGGGCACATTTTCAAAACGAAAGCCCGCGTTACCTTCTACCTGTTCACCCGTGGCGGGATCGCTGAGGCGCAGTTTGACGGTATCGTTACCCAGTAAGCCAACCACCTGACCTTCAACGCTGCCCCCCTGATTCACATAGGCAGGATTTGCCGGGTTCAGGGCCGTCACATTGCCCTCAGCGGCAATAAGATCGCTTAATATGGCCTGCACATCCAGCAGCGCGGGGTGATGAGTATAGGTAAAATTGGGGAAATTCCCTGCGGCACCCATAACCTGATCCAGTGTGGATTGCAAAGCGTTAACATCTAATGTAGCCAGTAAAAAGTTCAGACCCTGTTGCAAGAGTCCGTTGCCGATTTGCGCTACGGGCGTAGAACGGTGAGAGAGATTGACGGTAACATTAGCCTGACCGGTAGGCACACTGAATATGGTAGCCAGCGTACTGCCCGGAATGGGCTGCCCGGCGTTGTCATAGGCCACAATCATGGCAATCCGGTTTTCACCAGAAGGGACGTTCGTCACCGTGGTGTTTACCTGACAGCCCGTACTGTCGCAATGTGTGGCGGCAATGGTGTCATTTTGCAGAGCATCAGCAGCGGCCGGATAAAGGGGTGTGGGCAAACCAATGCCCCGGATAGACACCTGAAAGCGACTAAATCCCTGATAGTTCAGCGCCTGAGATTTAAACCCTGACGGCGTGTCAGGGATTGGAGGATAGTTAATGCGAAAACGCAGCTCAGCTTTCTGCAGTCCGTCCGTTTGCAGTTGCAGGGTTCCAGAAGGTGGAGAAACAGAGACCGTTGGCGTCACGGGTTTGGCTACCCCAACGGAAGAAGCAAGAGATGAGGTGGAAGGAGGTGCAGCAGGAGGCTGACATGCGCCAAGGCTGAAACTCAGTGAGGCTATCAAACCGATACTCAGAGCAAGCTGTAAAAAGGTTTTCATTGATAATCTCCCACCACGGTCACCGTGGCCTGTTGATGATTCACGGTCAGCGTTTGCTCGCGACTGACCGGCGGATTGACCCCGTCACTCACCGTGAGTCTGATGGTGTAAGTCCCCGGCGTGGTGGGAGCATTCCAGATCACCTCCGGGCTGTCCGTGCGGGTAAAACTTGCGTCTCCACAATTGTCACAGCTCCAGCTATAAGCCCCGTTTGACAAAGGCTGATCGTCTGTGGCCACCGCCGTTAATTTAACGGGATATCCCAGACCGTTCACCGTGGTGACATGAGGCGTCAGGCTTTGAATCACCGGCGGTGAGTTGGAGGTATTTCCGCTGCCAGTATTTCCACCACCAGAAGAGCTTCCAGAGGAACTTCCTCCGCCGCCACCGCCTCCACCGCCTCCACCAGAAGCGCCTCCGGTAGTGCGGGTTTCCACGGGTACGGTATTGAGCAGTGAACCGTCTTTTAAAATGGGCTGCACTTCAAGGGTGTAATTGCTGTCGGCGAACAAATTGCTAAAGCGAAAATTGGCCACGGGGTGGTTCTCCGCCACAACCTTGCCATTCACCAGAATCCGATAGCCCTGCACGTCCTGATTGGCAGGTGTTTCCCAGACCGCAGTAATAGAAGAACTGGTCTGTTCAAGGATTCTAAAAGGCAGTTCTACAGGCGTGGTGGTGGAGTCTCCCGTGCCGATGACCGGATTTGGAGTAGAAGTGTCAGGAGAAGTGTCAGACAAGGCAGGCAAACTTGTGTCTGTAGTGTTGTCAGGGGCCGGAGATAAGGTGAGCTGTGGTGCTGCTCCTGAGTCGGCCGGGGGCAATAAGAAAAAGTCAAAACGCTGCTGAGCGTTTTCTGTCAGCAAGATTTGATTTTGCACCCGCGACAGTACCCGGTTGTCAGCATCCACAAGCTCCACCTGTAATTCAGCGTCTCCCGGTACAAGACTATCCCAGAACAAATTGGGGTTCTCAATAAACTCGTCAGCCGATACGGTGAGCACCCGATCCATAGTGGAATCTGTCTTGTGCACCAAACGCAATCTCACTTGTAAGCCCGCCAGATCAGCAGCCTGAGATTGCACCCGGGCCTGGATATTCAGATCCGCCAGATTAAAGGTGCTACGCTCCTGAGACAGGGGAGGCTGTATTTGCGCAATCTGCCCCGCTGCACCCCCTAGCCCGTAATTTAAACGCACGTCACTACATGCCGTGATGAGCACACAGCTCATGATTGCAGACACACCGTACACAAACTTTTTCATTGGCTCACTCCCGTATTTTATTCTAACGAATTTTTGGAAAATATGTTATGTTCGGGTATGTTTTATAAAAAAATGGCGGTTTTTTCAGCCCCTCCGCCCCGACGCATTATGCTGGTGGGCTCTAGCAACTCGGGCAAAACCACCCTGTCTCATTTTTTGAAAAAAACCTTACAACTGCCACTTTATGAAATTGACGATCTGGCCTGGCAGCCCCACTGGCAAATGCGTACAACGGAAGAGGTGCGCCAGCGAGTGGCAGACGTGGTGTCTCAACCCGAATGGATTCTAATCGGGAACTATGGCAACACGCAAGATTTGAGTTGGCCCGTGGCAGACGTGGTGATCTGGCTGGATCTGCCTCGCTTTGTGGTCATGCGGCGGGTCATTTGGCGATGTGTGCACCGCACGTGGACACAAACCCCCGTTTGTAACGGCAATTACGAGAGTTTTCAGCGCTCTTTTTTATCCAGAGACTCCCTGATTTTGTGGGTCTGGAATCATTATGCCAACATTCAAGAACGGTATGAAGCTCGCATGAAAAAGGGAGGCACACCCGTGATTCGGTTGCGTACCCCCCGTGAGGTTCAGCATTTTCAGCGTTATCTGAAAGCGCTTACGTCACAACCCTAGTAGCTATAGAATCCCTGACCCGATTTACGTCCCAGGTGACCCGCCATTTCCATGCGGCGCAGCAGCGGTGGAACGTTATATTTGCTCTCGCGGTACGCGTCAAACAAAATGTCTCCTACTTTCACGCATACATCAATGCCGATCATATCCATCAGGGTCAGCGGCCCCATGGGGTAGCCTGCGCCCAGCTTCATGGCGTTATCAATATCTTCAGCAGACGCCAGTCCATTTTCGTAGACCCGTGCAGCGTCTAAGAGATAAGGAATCAGCAGCAGATTCACAATAAATCCGGGCGTATCTTTGGACAGTACCGCTGTTTTATTGAGGGTTTTGGCAAAGGCATAGGCAGCTTCAACAGTCTCATCAGAGGTTTCTAACCCTTTAACCACTTCTACCAGTTTCATCAAAAAGGCCGGGTTAAAAAAGTGCAGACCCAGTACCTTGTCGCGACGTTCCGTGGCGGTGGCCATATCTGTGATAGACAGAGATGAAGTATTGCTAGCCAAGAGCGTGTGGGCAGGGCAGACCTCGTCCAGTTGGGCAAACACCTGCTTTTTGATGGCAATGTCTTCAATCACCGCTTCAATCACCAGATCCACGTCTGTTAAAGTGGAAAGATCTGTGGTGGTGCTCAATTTTGAGTGGGTTTCCGCCACGTGCTCTTCGGTAAATTTACCTTTTTTCAAACCGTAATCCAGATTTTTTTTGATGCGGCCCATGCCCGCATCCACAAATTCCTGTTTCACATCAAAGCAAACGGTATCCAGACCGGACTGGGCACATACTTGCGCAATCCCTGAGCCCATCGTTCCCAGACCCAGTACGGCTACTTTTTTAATTTCCATCGGTAGTTATCCTTTTGTGTTTGTATATGTTTTTCAGTGTAACAAGTTGTCAGGGCAACAAGTCCGCTTCACTAAAGGCGTGAGGCAAAAGCTCAGCGGTGGTACAACGAGATAAAGACTCATCAGGATGTAAAATAATCACTTCCATATCCGGGCCGAACTCCTGTAAAAACTGACGGCAGGCCCCACAGGGATAGCAGGGCTGGGTTTGCTCGGCCACCACCGCAATGGCGCTGAAGTCGCGATACCCATTGACGATGGCATGGCTCAGGGCCACACGCTCTGCACAAATCGCCAGACTATAAGCGGCGTTTTCCACGTTGCATCCGGCAAAAACATGCTGCTGTCCCTCAGCGTCAGGAGCAGTGAGCACGGCCGCCCCCACCCGAAACTGAGAGTAAGGGGCATATGCGTTTAAGTAAGCGGCTTTAGCCGCGTCCATCAGGGCTTGCGCCTGTGTTTGTGATACGGTCATAAGGTGACTCCTTTTTGTTCAAGACACGCCGCCACAAAACCTTTAAAGCAAGGGCCCGGACGGTTGGGACGAGAACGAAATTCCGGGTGAAACTGTACCGCCACGAAAAACGGATGATCGGGCAATTCCACCGCCTCCACCAGGTAACCGTCGGGAGAGGTGCCCGAAATCATCATGCCGTGGGACTCTAAAATCTCGCGGTATTGATTATTAACCTCATAGCGATGCCGGTGTCGCTCGTGAATCATATCGGAACCATAGAGGGTATAGAGCGCTGAATCCGTACGCAATTTACAAGGATAGGCTCCCAGTCGCATAGTGCCCCCCAGATTTTCAAGATCCCGCTGAGCGGGCATTAAATCAATCACCGGGTGCGGACTTTCTGGCACAAACTCTGCACTGTGAGCGCCTTCAAGCTGACACACAGAGCGGGCATATTCAATCACCGCACATTGCATGCCCAGACAGAGCCCCAGAAAAGGAATCTCCTGAGTACGGGCATAGCTAACCGCCTGAATTTTCCCCTCAATACCCCGTTCTCCGAATCCACCGGGTACCAGAATACCGTCCATGCCTTCAAGATGTTGAACGCCGTCCACTTCAATATCTTCATCCGCGTGCACCCACTTCAGATCAATATCCGCGTTATATGCGGCTGCCGCGTGGCGCAGAGATTCGGTCACACTCAAATACGCGTCGGGCAACTGCACGTATTTTCCCACCAGAGCAATTTGAATACGGTGCCTGGGCTTTTTCATGCGATTCACCCACTGGTCCCAGCCTTCCCAGTCCAGTTCCGGACGAGGTGGCGTTAACCGTAAACGATCTAACACCTGCCGGGTCAAGCCTTTTTTATGCAACACCGCGGGCACCTCGTAAATGGAGCGGGCGTCTTTACACTGAATCACAGCGTCTAAGTCAATGTCGCAAAACACAGAGAGTTTTTCCCGGATCGAAGCGTTCAGGCTTTTTTCACTGCGACAAATGAGAATATCTGGCTGAATACCGTGCCGCCGCAGCTCCATCACGCTGTGTTGGCTGGGCTTGGTTTTTAATTCGCCCACCACCTTAATATACGGAATCCAGGTCACATGAATGTACAAAATATTATCTTTGCCCACGTCCTTGCGAAACTGACGAATACCCTCAATAAAGGGCAGACTTTCTATGTCCCCCACGGTGCCCCCGATTTCAGTAATAACCACGTCTGTGTCCTGAGAGGCAGAGGTTTTGACGTGCTCTTTAATGGCGTTGGTAATGTGAGGCACCACCTGCACCGTACCGCTAAGATAATCGCCCTTGCGCTCTTTTTGAATCACGCGCAAATAAATGGCTCCCGTGGTGAGATTACTTTGCCGGGTCAAATGCACATCCGTAAAGCGCTCATAGTGTCCTAAATCCAGATCGGTTTCTGCGCCGTCTTCGGTCACAAACACCTCACCATGTTGATAAGGGCTCATGGTTCCAGGGTCCAGGTTGATATAGGGGTCTAATTTCAGCAGAGATATTTTGAAACCATGACTTTTGAGCAAACGCCCGAGCGAAGAAGCCACAATGCCTTTACCAATGCCTGACACCACGCCCCCGGTAATAAAAATATATTTGGTCATTGCCCGTCCTCGCGTTTTTTCCACAGCATACACGAATCCTGCAGGTTTAGGTTTTCAAAAACCTGGGAATATACAACAAGCAAAGTAAAAAGGGGATGACCATGAGACAGCGCGCAGACATTTTGTCGCAAGAGGGCTTTACACTGGTAGAACTCATGGTGGTGATCGTTATTATCGGGATTCTGGTGGCCATTGCCTTACCTAATTTTCAGGGAGCCAGCGACCGGGCCAAACTGGCCAGCGTCAAAGCCAATGCCCGCACCTTGCAAGTGACCGTAGAAACCTACGCCGTGGACTGGGGTGGACTCTATCCGGGCTCTCCTGATGCCATTGTTAACGCATCAGGTTATAAAAGTTTTACCAACCCCTTTACCCAGAAAACGGGGTTGGCTCCTCAATCGGGTGTCGGTGCCTGGCGCACCAATGATGAAGGGGGAGCTCAGATGGGAGATGACTCCCTCACCAATTATCCTGGTGAAGGCGGCAAAAGCGCCGGACTCGTACTTTATGTGGGGCTTGATAGCAACCAGAATTCCACCACCCGCTTCAACGGCAACGGCATCAACAGTTCCGAACTCACCACAGGCTATTTAATCTTTGGTGCCGACAAAACGGGAAAGGCCATTCGCCGTTTTATTCTCAGTAATGGTGAACTGACCCCTGCGGGCAAATTATTGAAAAACAGCTAGGGCGTGTTCCTTCTGAAGACCCAAGTTTAACAAACCGTTAAGTTTTTGAGTGCTCACGTCAGAAAAAACGTCAAACAAACCTATAATAAAAAAGGATATGCTTTATTTATCCTAAAAACTCAAGTTCCTGAGGAAATTTTCATGAAAATCAACCGCCCGTCCGACTCCCATCAAAACCTTCAGAAATTGGTCAAGAAGTCGCCTTCCGAGTCTCAGAGCCCCGTAGAAAACAAGATTCAAAAGCCCGTCAGCTCAGAGCATAACGTGGCGGACCAGGTGGAGCACACCAAAGCCAGTAAGAAAAAGCCCACCATTATCGACCTCATGGAAAACATGGATAAGGATTTTGATGCGGTAGGCACCACGCTTGCGATGGGTGAAGAAGGCGGCGACAAGCCCGGAAAATTACCGGGAAAACTACCCGGTAATAAACCGTCCGTTACAGGAACCACCAAAGCCATCGGCGAAGAGGGTGGAGATTTCCCCGCAAAACCACCCGGTAAACTGCCTGGCAAAAAACCATCCTTCCCGGGCACTACCAAAGCCATTGGTGAAGAAGGTGGCGATTCACCCGGTAAATTCCCTGGCTTTGAAAAGCCCGGCATGGGAAGCGTAACGACTCTGGCCATGGGCGAAGAAGGCGGCGATCTGCCCAACAAACTCCCAGACTTTGGTAAACCCGGTATGGGTAACGACAGAACCACACTGGCCGTCGGTGAAGAGGGTGGAGACTTCCCCGGTAAATTCCCTGACTTTGAAAAACCCGGCATGGGAAGCAATATAACCACCATGGCCGTCGGGGAAGAGGGTGGCGACTTCCCCGGTAAATTCCCTGACTTTGAAAAACCCGGCATGGGAAGCAATATAACCACCATGGCCGTCGGGGAAGAGGGTGGCGACTTCCCCGGCAAATTCCCTGACTTTGAAAAACCCGGTATGGGTGGCGGCAGAACCACGCTGGCCGTCGGTGAAGAGGGTGGCGACTCCCCCGGCAAATTCCCGGATTTCAAAAAGCCTGGCATGGGAAGTGCAACCACTCTGGCCATGGGTGAAGAAGGCGGAGACAAACCGGACTTTAAAGACCTCTTTGATAAAATATCTGGGAAAAACCTGCAAATAGACACTGACGAATAAATGCAAATCGGTATTATTGGCGTTCCGGGTGACCCACGGGTCAAAGCCCTGGAGCGCTTTTTACACACCCAAAATGCTGAAGTGGTTATCGTCAACAGTCGCAGTTTTGGTGCAGGTGAAAGCTGGGCCTTTGACGGCGAAGTCACCTGGTACAAAAATCAGAACCTGAATCGGGTTGCGGCCTGGTGCTTGCTGACCTATCCCACCACCTTTCCTTCCTTCTGGACGGATTACGAAAATCTGTTCATGTACAAAGACTGGTATGAAGACTACATGCACAAGCGCGAGCATCGCTCGTTTCTGGTGGCCTGGCTACTGGCACTGGGTCACCGGGGCATTCCCGTTCTCAACCCCCCGGAGCACGGCATCGGCTTACAGTACAAACCGGTGGAACTGGAAATCGCCCGCCAGGAAGGCCTGACACTTCCAAAAACACTCATTACAAACGACCCCGAGCGCGTCAAAGCTTTCGTCAACGCACTCCCCGAAGTGATTTACAAACCCGCTTTTGGCGGCAGCGAATGCCGTGTGGTGGGACAAAAGGAAATGGAAAATCTGGATTTGCTGAAAGCCTCTCCGGTCACGTTTCAGGAATGCGTGCGGGGAAAATCGGTGCGTGTGACCGTGGTGGACGGTCAGGTGGTGTCTGCCGTCCGTCTGATGTCGGAGCATCTGGATTATCGCGCAGATCCTGAGTATCAGGCGGGCAACATCCGCTACGAACCGGTAGAACTCCCTTCTGAACTCAGGTCGGCCTGTATTCGTACAGTAGATCGCTACGGCCTGTACTTTAGCGGTGTGGATTTTATTGAAACCGATGGGGACTACGTTTTTCTGGAAGCCAATGCTTCTCCGATGTATATGGATATAGAAATGCGGGCAGATGCGCCAATTTCTGCGGAAATTTGCGTGGCCCTGCTCAAATACGCCAATCAACCCGAGCACTATGTCAAAAAACTACAGCAGCAGCGGCAGCGTAAAGGATTTGTGCCCTATGCTTTACCCGGGGTTGAAAACGTCTGGACTTAATGCCCTGAGCAAAGTCTAAACAGTGTTATGCTGCGGCATATGCAGAATTCACTGGTGCTCATTCTGGGACTCCTCACTGCCCTGGGGCCTCTTTCTATAGATATGTATTTGCCCGCTTTTCAGGCCATGGGTCAGGATCTTGGGGTGCCCATGGTGATGATTCAACAAACCCTGTCCGTTTACTTTCTGGGGATGGCTTTTGGACAACTGATTTACGGCCCCCTCAGCGATCGTCTGGGCCGAAAGCCCCCGCTTTTTGTGGGGCTTACCCTTTATGTAATAAGTTCTCTGGGATGCATGCTGGCCCCCGGCATTTACAGCCTGGTCGCCCTGCGGCTCTTGCAGGCGCTCGGGGGATGTGCGGGCATTGTGATGGCCCGTGCCGTGGTGCGCGATTATTTTCCCCCCCGGGAAATGGCCCGCATGATGTCCCTGCTCATGCTGGTGATGGGGTTAGCACCGGTATTTGCTCCCGCAGCGGGTGGCCTGCTTGTTAAGATTATGTCTGTGTCCCTGGGTTGGCGCGCTATTTTCGGCGTACTCACTGCCCTCGGGATAGCCGCTTTGCTCATGGTGCTATTTCTCTTGCCAGAATCATTGCCTCCTGAGAAACGTTTACAAAAGCTCTCGCCCGGACGGGTGCTCACCACGTATTTTCACCTACTCAAAGACTGGCGCTTTTTGTCACCCACGCTGGCCGGTGGACTTGCCCTGGGTTGTCTATTCACCTATATCAGCGCCTCTTCAGCTATTTTTGTAGACTTTTTCAAACTGTCTCCGGTGCAGTACAGCGTGCTTTTTGCCTTTAATGCGGTGGGCATTATTGGCGGTGCCCAGGTGAACCGCTTTTTATTGAAAACCCGAACCCCTGAAGCAGTGATGTCCCGGGCCCTCACCCTGAGCATGATCGGCGGACTTATTTTCTGGGGGTTACTGGTGGTGATTCCCGCACAGCTATTTCTGACAGCCGTTTGTTTATGGCTTGTTCTTGCCATTCTGGGATTCGTAATGCCCAACAGCGCTGCCATTGCGCTGGCGGAACAAAAAGACAATGCCGGGGCCGCTTCGTCCATGATGGGCGTTTTGCAATACGCTCTTGGCGCCCTCAGTTCGGCCACTGTCGCCTGGGTGCTCAAAGCCATGAATGGAGAACCGCTAGCACTGGTGAGCGTCATGATTACCACACTGATTCTGGCGCGGCTGAGCTCTTCCAAAAACAGGGTCAGCGCCGCTGCTCCAATTGCTCACACTCCCTGAGCACCCGCTCTTGCCAGGCACGGGTGTTTCTACCCGGCAGGGCTCTGAGCACATGGGGTGCATCCAGAATATCGCCACAAAGAATCAGTTCTTTTTTGAGGAGCGCTTGTTTTTGCACTTTGCTAAGTTCCGTAAGCACGGTGAGGGGGTACAGTTTGAGCTGATCCAGCACGTCCTTGAGGCCTCCTTTGCGGGGATAGTCCCACCCCAGGAGTCGGAGCCCTTTACATTCAGCGTAGGTAATGGCATCTCCTGAAAATCGGGCGTTGGTGGCAATATATCCCACCATCTGTTCCACGGGAAGCTGTTTATGCTCACGAATATCTTCAAAACGAGAACGAATGTACAGCGGCACCTGCACATTACATTTATAGCCCGGTGAATTGCGGTATTTACACTCCACCAGCAGCAGTTGCTTGCCCTTGTTTCCCACCACATCCACTTCATGTTGCACACAGTGCCCTTTAAGAGTCTGTCCCACCTGCACATGGTAACCCCATGCTGCAAAGACTTCACCCATTAAACGTTCAAAGGGATATCCCGAAGGCCCCAGCTCTGCCATGCCCCGTTTCAGATCGTAGCGGGCCGCCACTGGCCTTTGAAGACGTTTGAGGTATTTAAACGCCCGACGTTGCAACTTATGACTGGGCATGCCGTTGTGAATATCGGGGGCCAGCATACGCAACACCTCATTGGCCAGAGACGCACTCGCCCCCGCCTGCGCAAGGGAGCGGAGCAACTTTTCTTCTGAAAAAGCTTCTTTATCACCGCTGGCTTTGACAATTTTCACGGTTTAATGCTCACTGTTTATTCAGACTCCAGTCGTAATTCAGGTAACTCACACCGTATTTACCGGCTTTCAGATAAGCCGCATCCCGTCCGGTATACTGGCTCAAAAAATTCAGCGACGCTTTTTGCTTATTGGAGCCCGCAAAAGCTGAAGTGCCGTATTTTTTTTCAAAATCCTGTCCATACCACTTGAAAATAGAAGACAGATACACACGCCCGTTTTTACGATCAATGCGAAATTTTGAAGGATCAGCCACAAATGCTTTTGCTCTACCGTTGAGCTGCGCGTTGAGCTGGCTGCCCGTAAAGGGCTTGTTCAACAGCGGCGGACAGCCCTTAGAGGCACACACCAGCGCCATGTGAATCCGCGGCTCGTTAAACTGCTTGCGCAAAATATTATGTTCAATATCGTCCAGCGTCAGCATTTTACCGAGCACCTGATGCTTTTTGCGATTCCAGACGCCCGAAATTTTCTTGATACTGCTCACGGGATACTTTTTGACAATCGATTCAAGGGTCAAAGCATTATAGGCATTTATCCAGAAAGCGATTTTTTCAGCATTCGACCAGCTATTATAGGTACTTTGAGGGGTACGTGCCAGAATCTGATTGTAACGAATAAGGTCTCCCCCATTGCGCTTGAGCATGGCATAATTCACGTTTCCCCGCGCGTCCACATAACGGCTGAGGATGTTGGCATAAGGGGCTGTGGTATAAACGCTTTGACTGACTTGAAAAGAAGTGGGCTCTCCTTTCATCCTCCCGTCCACATCACGGGCCATGGCGTGAACGGGTAAAATCATCAGGCCCCCCACAATGAGGGTGACATTTGCAAGACGAGACAGAACGTGACAAGATGAAAACATGATATTTCCTCTGGGGAATTTTTCTTTATCATAGCTCATGGTGAGGTGCTCTCTGTGAAACTGCAAAAAACACTTTTACTTTTGTTTGTGGTGTGGTGGAGTAGCGTGGGCTGTTTCGCTTACGAATCGGAGCCGACCTCGTTTATTCCCCTTGATCAGATTACCCAACGCAAACATTTGCTCCACGCCACCCAAACCTCCACAGCCACCTTTTTTTCCCGTCTGTTGAACCGTCGCCTGCGTAAGGTCAACGTGGGCAACTGGAGCATTTTACACAGAGACGGCGTCTTTATTTACTATGGTTACCCCGTTTTTAAAAACTTTCTGACCAACGAGCGTCAGATTGAACGGCTGTATAAAGTGTCGCAGTTTCAGGTGAACGAAACCTTTCCTGACTTTGAGGCCTGGACCCAATATGGTCACGCCCCGTTGCAAAAGGCCCTGCAACCGCTGTTTGAAACGCCCATTGCCTGGATCGGTCAGACGGATTTTGTCTTTGACCCTGAAGCTCCCAATGTGTTTAAAGCCAGCACCACCGCGGGATTAAAAAACGTGGCACAATGCCGCTATACCGCCACTTTTTCTCTTCCCACACAACGCATTGTTGCTTTGAAACCTACTCCCATCCGACAGCAGATTTCTCCACGCTGTCCCCTGCCCGTGGTCACACCCAAACTGCTAAACTGAAACCATGGGCAACGGGGTCGCTGAATCACCAGAATCATTGGAATCACTAGAATATCTTGAAGGCTGCGTGGAACGGGTGTCGTTTCAGTCAGAAGAAACGGGTTATACGGTGCTGCAATTGGACAGTGGCGAACACGATGACCCCGTCACCGTGGTGGGGGAAATGCCCGCAGTTTATGTGGGAGAAAGCCTGCGTTTTCACGGAGCATGGAGCCAACACCAGCGCTATGGAAAACAGTTTAAAGCCCAGCGCTTTGAAAAAGTACGCCCCACCACCATCATTGGTCTACAGCGTTATCTGGCTTCGGGCATGATCAAAGGTGTGGGGCCCATTACGGCCCGCCGCCTCATCAAAGCCTTTGGCAAAGACGTCATTCACGTCATTGAAAAAGAGCCCGAACGGCTGTTAGAAATCCCGTTGATTGGCAAAAGTAAGCGGGATGAAATTGTGGCCAGCTGGGCTGAGCATAAAGAAATCCAGAATCTGATGATTTTTTTGCAAGAGCACGATGTGTCCACCGGCTATGCGGTTAAAATTTACAAGCGCTACGGTCAGGCTGCGCTGGATATTGTGCAAGAAAATCCCTATCAGCTGGCAGAAGACGTGTGGGGCATTGGCTTTAAAATTGCCGATCAGCTGGCCCGCAAACTGGGTATTGAAAAAGAGTATCCCGCCCGTTTGCAAGCGGGATTACTCTATGCTTTGCAACGGGCTGTGGACGATGGCCACGTGTACCTGCCCCAGTCCGAGCTCGTACAACGGGCCGTTACCCTCTTAGAAGTGCCCGGAGATAACCTGCCTGAGTTGCTGCAAACCATGTACCAGCAAGAACGCCTGGTGCTGGCGGGCGAAGCCGAGAACCCCCACGTGTTTTTACGAGCTCTGTGGGTAGCAGAAGCAGGCATTGCTGAACGGCTTCATGTCTTACAACAGGAAACCTTTGACAGCAGTACCGAAGAACTCGCCGCAGAACTTAAGTTGTGGATCGCTGAGTATGAAGCAGAGCAGGACATTGACTTCTCCGAAGAACAGCGGGAGGCCATTTTACAGGCCGCGGGCAATAAGGTCTTTATTCTCACCGGGGGACCCGGCACCGGTAAAACCACCGTCAGTCGCGCCATTCTGGATTGGTTTGAATCTCAGTCTCTGACCCTTGCCCTGGCCTCACCCACGGGTCGCGCCGCCAAACGCCTCTCAGAAGTCAGCGGTCGACCGGCTACCACGCTGCACCGTCTGTTGGAATTTGATCCCCGCCAGGGTGCTTTTCAGCGCAACGAATATGCCCCGCTGGAAGTGGACGGCGTCCTCATTGATGAAATCAGTATGGTGGATACCCCTTTGTTTTTTCATTGTCTCAACGCCATGCCCGACACCGCCCGGCTGATTCTGGTGGGCGATAGCGACCAGTTGCCCTCTGTGGGACCGGGTTCCGTCCTGCACGATTTGCGAGCCAGTGATTGTGTGGCTGCCGTGGAACTTAAAACCATTTATCGTCAGGCCCAGTCCAGTCGTATTGTGCAAAACGCCCACCTGGTCAACAAAGGTCAAATGCCGGCTCTGTTGCCCGTGGCGGGACGACATCGTGAAGAAAACGCCTTTTTTATTCCCTCTGACTACCCCCAGAGAGCCGTGGACGAAGTGGTGCAACTGCTCACCCAAAGGCTGCCCAAAGCGGGGCATCAACCCGACGATATTCAGGTGCTGTGTCCCATGAACCGGGGACTGATTGGCACTCTTTCTCTGAATAAAGCCCTGCAAGAAGCCCTCAATCCACCGGCCAAAAACAAAACCCAGCTGGTGCGGGGCGAGCGTATTCTGCGCGTGGGAGATCGGGTGATTCAGACCCGCAACAACTACGATCAGGACGTCTTTAACGGGGACATGGGACGCATTGTACGCATTGACAAGGACGAGCATCAGGTGACCGTCTGCTACCCGGAAAAAGAAGTGCAGTACGAATCTGGAGACCTGGACGAAATCCGCCTGGCCTATGCTTTGACCATTCACAAGTCTCAGGGTAGCGAATTTCCGGTGGTGATCATGGCTTTAACGCGCCAGCACCACATGATGCTACAACGCAAGTTGCTGTATACGGGCATGACCCGGGCGCGCAAGTTGTTTATTCTGGTAGGGCAGGGAAGTGCGGTGCAGCAGGCGGTGGAGAATCACTTTTTGAAACCGCGGTATACGTTGTTGAGGGAGCGATTGCAACGGTACGGAGAATAAGGGAGCGAGCAGGAAGACGCATGGGATATAAAACGGGGGACGCTCCGCCGCCTCGTCCTGAGGCTCTGTCGCTAAGACCCGAAGTACCGCTCACGCGCGTCCTGCGCGCGGCATTTCGGGGATTCCCCCTTATTCACACCCCATGCTTTACAGTCACTGAGCTGAAGGCATTAGCTTTTGGGCTCCTGATACAGGGTAGAGACTGTGCCGTCGGGGGTGATTTTGCGAATAGCGTGATTCAACATGTCTGCCACGTACATATTATTGCTCTGGTCAAACGAGATGCCTGTGGGCATATTGAACTGTGCTTCCTTCGCGGGACCGTCTTTTAAGCCGGGCTCTCCAGTGCCTGCATAAATGCTCATATATGAGCTGTTGGGTTCTGGAAATGTTTGCTGGTAGATATAGTGGTTTTCGTCCGTTAGAAACAGGGTACCTTTCGTGTCAAAACGCTTCCGAATCGTGTTCAGCTTCATAATTTCCGGGTCAAACTCAAGATCAATGGGCTCTGCCTCAAATTCCCCGGTAGCAGGATTTTGAACGAAACGACTCCATCCCAGATATATTTGCCCCTGGTAAACTTGAGCCGGCATATAACGTCCAATACCCTGAGAATAAGAGATGCGTTGATTTTTGTTCTCAGAGGTAATGCGATAAAGAACCCCTTCCAAATTTGATTGGAGAGCCGACATAGAAAAATAAATGTCTTCTTGCCAGTACAGGTGTGCTGGCCCTTTTAAAAAAGGCACTTGAAATGACGAGCCAGGCTCTCTATAAATAAATGGGTTTGGCTTACTTTGATTGATTCTTACATCATGAATCAGCTCTATTTTTTGCTGCTGAAGATCCAGACGGTAAAGCCGATGATTTCTCGTGGCGTTGACGTACAAACGCCCCTGATCATCTATTTCTAGTTCTTCGCCGATTTCGCAACTCAGGGGGGGGACACCGTTGAATTTAAGCAAACTGAGTTTACCGGTTTTCGTATTGAGTTCATGGATATAGTTACGTGAATACCCAATATAAAGGGTTCGATTTCCATCACACTCTCCAAGCTCATAAGGAACATTCGGGTAAACACTTTGTAGACAGCGTTTGTTGAGAATATAGATCTTTGAACCATCAGCAGTGGCAACCAGATCTACCGGATAATCCAGTGTCGGTTTGACCTGAGCAACATCAACAATTTGGCAATACCCTCCATCATTCACGACGTGTTCAAGTTGAACGCGTTGTGTCGTTGCCTCTGGTTGAGGTGTTGCTTCTGGTTGAGATGCTGCCTCTGGTTGAGGTATCGCGATTGTTGCTGAAGGACTATCAGGACTTGAATTAACGTCTGATAAGGTATTTTCCACCGGCACTTCAGACGGGGTTTCACTCGCACAAGAAAAACCAATCAAACAGACGATACACAGAGCAGCCCGACTTAGTACTTTACTACACACTCCAAAATTCAAAAACACTATTATTGGAGAGTAAAAACAAGGTATATTTTTTCAAAAGACCGCCGCATAACACTACCTCCAGAGAATAATAGGCAAAACCAAGACAACCCTATCGTATCAAACCAAACAACAGAATCATATTAATTTTTATAAACAACCCACAGCTAAAAAGTCGTGTCAAGAAAATCCTCCTGAGCCCGTTAAAGTCATCAGCCAGTGAAGCAGTGGTGGGGTCAGAAGGCGGCACTTGAGGAGCGGGTGTGCCACGATGGCACAACACCCGCTGCGAACGTGAGAGAACGAAGCGCAGGACGCGCGTAGAGAACGTCCCCGTTGCCCCCACCACTGCGCCCCTTCTGAGAAGCCCAAACAGCGAAAAACCGCCTGTGAGAAGCAAATTACATTGCACACAAGCGGTTTCTCTTATAATGTCCGCGAGGAGAAACAAGCTGCTAACCATTTTGCTCCGCGCGAGCGATAAATAAATAAGGAGTAAACGGGCCGGTTGGGTATCTAGCCCCCTGGCTCCTTGCCTTACTTACATTTTTAATATATAACCTGCCGCGTTGAATTGGCATAAAGTGCACATAAATATTCAATCAATGAGAATTTTATAAAAGATTAAACCTTACAGTTGGTAGTCGGCACTGGGCGTGGTACGTTCTTCAAAGCGCGTTTTGTATTCCGCCTTGTCCTCGCGGCCCAGTAAGCCAAACATGAAGTTTTTGTAGCTTTCTACGCCCGGCTGATTGAGGGGGTTAATATCCATTAAATACCCTTCTGCCACAGTGGCCACTTCCAGTAAATAAAAGAGAGCACCCAGAGTGTAAGGCGAACGCTCTTTGAGAATAAAGCGCATATTCGGGCGGCTGTCGCTGGCATAGGCAAAGTTGGTGGCTTCAAAGGCCTGCTGTAGCATATGGTGGACGGTTTTTCCCGCAAGATAATTCAGCTCATCAGCATTTTCAGCATCTTCGGTCAGGGTCAGCGTATGCTGAGACTCAGCCACGGCAATATTGGTAATGACGGTATTGCGGGGACCTTCTTGTAATTCCTGACCACGCGAATGCAGATCCCGCGTGCACACGCCCGTAATGGGAATGCGTCCCTGATCTTCTTTGCCCACGCTTTCTGCGCAGAGCTGATCGTACCAGAAGCCCACGTATTCAAGGGATTTATCCCAGATGTTCATGACAGAAATATCGCGGCCCGCCTGATAAGAGAGGTGTTGCAGTGCGGCATACAGATAAGCTGGGTTTTGATCAATGCTTTTGTGCTGACAGAGTTTAGCCATATCTTTGGCCCCCTGAATCAAGGCCTTAATGTCAATGCCCATGACCGCCGCAGGCAGAAGCCCCACAGGGGTCAGTACCGAATAACGACCGCCCACATCGTCGGGAATCACAAAGGTTTCGTAGCCTTTTTCGTCCGCCAGTTTGCGCAATTTGCCCTTGCTGCCGTCGGTGGTGGCCACAATATATTCCGAGGTTTTTTCACCGTAACAGGTTTCGGCTCGCTCGCGCAGCAGTCGAAAAGTGGCCGCTGTTTCCAGAGTGCCCCCTGATTTGGAAATCACGTTGATGCTAAAGGTGTCCGCTAAACTGGCGGGCTGAGATTCCGGCAGCAGATCAAACAGGCCCTGCAAAGCGTCTGTATCCAGGTTATTACCCTCAAAGTAAATGCGGGGGCGCTGCTGGCGTTTTTCGCGGGGCAATTGATTATGATAAGGGTGACAGAGTCCTTCAAACAGAGCACGAGCGCCCAGATAAGATCCACCAATTCCCAGAATCACGTGTTTGTCACTGATGTTTGCCAGACGATCCGCGGTGGCTTGAATTTGATCCAGGGTTTCTTCAGACACATCGGGAAGATCCAGGAATCCCAGATAGTCAGATCCTTTACCACTGCGCTGCTGAATCTGTTCGTGTACCTGATCCATCTGCGGTTGGAGCTTTTGCAGGGCGTCTGCCTCCAGACCGTGGTCTCCAATCTGCGATTTCATCATGGCGTTGTAGTCAAAGATAATCTGTCCGTTTAGCATGAGGGCTCCTGTTACGATGTTTTTGTTTTAGTGTACCCCAGAAAACGCCCTTTGAAGCCAACCCATTTTTGTACTCCGGACTCTGAAGTGGCCATAAAACTCCCCATAATACCCACAAAGACCAGCAGCATGCCCTGAATTTCAGTGGCTTGCAAGACCCGCTCAAAGAAAAGAACTTCCCACACCATGGCCAGTACGGGCTGTAATAAGAGCACGAGACTGACTCTGAAGGGACGCATTTTTTTCATGGCCATGGCAATGAGCGCCCAGGCCACGCCCTGCACCAGCACGCCATAAAGCAAAACAATCATCAGTTCAGAGCCGGTCTGAGGCAACGCCACGTGAGACTGGCGCAAGAGCATGGCGATTAAACAGAAGGTCGCACTACCACTGACCCACTTCATCACCTGAAAGGTTTTGGCCATATCAGGCTGAGGAATATGTTTGATACTGAGCAAATAAGCGGTATAACCCACAGCGGCCAGCAACCCCAGACCAATGCCTTTAAACAAATGTTCCTGTGCGCCCTGACCTGCCAGAAGCCCCAGTCCTGTCAGCGCAATACCGGCTGCCAGCCAGAACACGGGACGTGGTTTGGGACCGGGCAAAAATACGCTGACGCCGGCCACCATCAGCACCTGTAAATTGGCAATGAGCGTCGCCACTCCGGGCCCGATATAGTGAATGGAACGGTGCCAGCACATCAAATCAATAGCAAAGGCCGCTCCCCCCACCATCGCGAGTAGCTTTTCCCGGTGGGACAGGCTCTCGCCTTTTTTAAACAGGGTTAAGGTCCAGAAAAACAGGGCTCCCAGCGCCATGCGATAAAAGGCGGTTTCATCGGATGTAAAGGGGGAAATATGGATGAGGATGGGAGCCAGAGAAATAATGAAAACACCGCAAATTAAAGGGTTCACAGGAGATTCGTTTCCAGATTTAAAAAGATGAAATGAGTATAAATGCTCTCGCTAAAAAAAGGAACGCCAACACAGCATTTTATTCATCGTTTATTGCCTCTAAAAAAAACCGATTCATTGATGACAACAATGGATACAAACTATCGGTTTAATTTCACTTTAAGTGCTTTTCCATAATTTTGAGCACTTTGATCTTATATTTTCCGTTTTCATACACCATCAGTCGCGTTTTTTTGAATTGTATGTGTAGGATTTTACCAGGGAATTTAACGGTTTCTATGGCGGTGTCTTTCACGATGGCACGCCCACCGGAAATAACCTTAATATTGATGTTGCCCGCCGTGTAAAAACTTCTATCCGGGCCAAGGGCATCCCAGGATTGTTTAAAGAAGTTGAGATACGTTTCTGGAGACCTTCGCTCTACACACTTCAAACAGGAAGCATATTCCCATTGAATCACAGCGTTCGGGGTAAAAAGCGTTTTCAGACTTCTGATATCACGTCGAGCATACATGTTTTGCTCTTCAAGAATCAGAGCTTTTAATATCGCAGCGGTGTTGCTTTCTTCGGCTTGAACCGGCAACCCAAAGACACAGATCCACAGAATCAGAATCCAGACCTTAACCAAAGACGTTTTCAAGCAACCATCCATAGCCCACAAACGTGCCGATTGAACTGCCCACACTGGATAAAATAAACACCAGCAAAATGCGGGTCACCTGATTGCCCCACCAGCCTTTGGCCGTCAGAATGGCTTCGGGCAGTTCTTCAAAGTCTTCCACGGTGGGCTTTCGCAAAAGCGCTTCCACCAGACCGGACACGTACCCCACGCCAATCAAGGGATTCAGCGAAGTAATAGGGGCTGCAATAATGGAGGCCAGAATGGTCAGCGGGTGTCCCATGGCAATCAAGGCCCCAAGACCCGCGAGCCCACCGTTCACCACCACCCAGCCGATAATGCCGTTCATGCCTCGTTCAGTGGCGGTGGTGGGATCGCCCTTAAGAAAACCCGCCACCAGCAGCACCAGGACCAGCGCCGGAATCAGCCACTTGAGTAAGGTGGTCCAACCGGAAGCCGGAGGTAAACGGTCCAGTTCTTCTAAATCAATGGGTGCGTCTTTCCAGTGTTTCATCATACCGGGCACGTGGCCTGCGCCCACCACCGCCACCAGTTTCTTACCGGGAGACTGACGGATTTTTTCCACCATGTATAAATCACGCTCGTCAATCAAACGCTGCTTGACTCCCGGAAGCTGGTCCCCCATTTCCTGAAGGAGCATTTCAAGAGCCCCTTTTTCTTTGAGAGACTCAATCTGTTCAGCAGACACGTCTTCTTCCTCTTCGAACAGACCCAGCAAAATCTGGTTAAAGAGCTTCATTTTGGTCCAGAACCCCATCAAACGCCACACGCGCTGTAAGGTGGTGCGCACCTCGCGGTCAATGGTAGAAACCTCTGCATCCTGGACTTTGGCCTGATCCACCGCTGCCTGCATTTCTAAACCGGGGGTCACGTCCATATCTTTGGCCATGCGCCGCTGAATAGAGGAGAGCATAAAGTTTAAAAAGAGCACAAAGGTGCGTTTTTGCTTGATCACCTGTACGATATCGGTTTTTTTCCAGGCGTCCGGGTTGAGCAAGGTCTGGTAACGGGTGTTGCAAAGCTCCACGCAGACCGTGTCCGGCTGTTCTTCTTTGATCACTTCAGTCACCAGATCGGCGCTGGCCTGAGAAATGTGAGCGGTGCCAATAAGAATCACTTCTTTGTCGTTGTGGTGCAATCGGTAAACGGGCTCTGTAGGGTGAATAGATGTTTCTGCTGCGGTCATGACTTACCTCAGGGGTATTCTAGCACTTTAGATACGCCATTCGTCAGTGTTCATGGCCTCTAGCGTTTCTTCGTCAAACTCTGACCAGTTGCTGATTTGTTCAATCATTTGCTTCTGGGTGCGGCGACTGCGGGCGCGTCCTTCTGTGCCCAGTTTGAGCACGTTGCCCCGACGGTTTTTACCCACGGCCCGTTTGGTGAGTCCCTCGTCTTTGGTAGAGCTATCCCGACGCTGCTTGTACAG
>CAYFGW010000018.1:0-30353 GCA_964342365.1 uncultured Candidatus Sericytochromatia bacterium
ATAGGCGGTCATGCCCGCAGTGCCTGCTCCAATCACAGCTACGTCTACTTTTTGCATGGGTTCTTCCTTTGCGTTTTTTATTAGTTTAAGCTTCAGTTCGCTAGAAAAACTGTCAGCCAGATGACGCTTTGCGTGGTACGATGTCAGCATGATTATTTTGCGTTGTCTTTGTATTCTTTTCATGCTCATTATCTGGCCCTACACCCTCTGGGTCATGGCCAACCACGGTGTCAATTTGGTGTCCGTAATCATACAAGATATTACGACAATGAGCTGGAACGGTCAGTTTGATACGGATTTTTTAATGTATCTTTGCCTGTCAGGATTGTGGATTGCCTGGCGACACCGCTTTTCTGTAGGCGGTTGCCTGGTGGCATTGATCTGTGCCACCAACGGCATGTTTTTCTTTGCGCCCTATCTGTTGACCATTTCCTTTCAAAGCGATAGCCTTGAGGAGCTTTTACTAGGTCAAAGGGCTTAGGTCAAAGGACGCAAAGCATACAAAACCAGGGCTTTGTGCTCAACCGTTACGCAACTGTTCCAAAACGGAGGCGTCTTCTAAGGTGGAGGTATCGCCCTGAGCGGTGCGTCCGGCGGCAATGTCTCTGAGCAAGCGGCGCATGATTTTACCACTGCGAGTTTTGGGCAGCACGTCGGTGAAGTGAATCGCCGCCGGTCGGGCAATGGCTCCGATTTCATTGACCACGTGAGCCTTGAGGGTCTTCAAAAGCTCTTCAGAACCTTCGCTCTGGCCTTCCAGGGTGACAAAAGCCACAATGGCTTCTCCTTTGAGATCGTCGGGACGGCTCACCACGGCAGCTTCGGTGACAATGGGGTGAGATACCAGTGCACTTTCAATTTCCATGGTGCCCAGACGATGACCGGATACGTTAATCACATCATCCACGCGTCCCATTACCCAGTAATAACCGTTTTCGTCCTGGCGGGCGCCGTCTCCGGTAAAGTAAACGCCTTCAAATTTTGACCAGTACTGTTGCTTGAAACGCTCGGGGTCGCCCCACACCGTGCGCAGCATGGATGGCCACGGTTTCTGAATGGTCAAATAGCCACCCTGGCCCTGCTCCACGGGTTCGCCCTGTTCATTGACAATTTGGGGGAAGATTCCTGGCAGTGGCAGTGTGGCAGTACCCGGAACGGTGGGGGTGGCTCCAGGTAAGGGTGAAATCATAATCGAACCGGTTTCCGTTTGCCACCAGGTGTCTACAATGGGGCAGCTTTCCTGACCGATCACTTTGTGATACCACATCCACGCTTCGGGGTTGATGGGTTCGCCCACGGTGCCCAACAAACGCAGCGAAGACAAATCGTGTTTTAAAGGCCACTGGTCGCCCCACTTCATAAAGGCCCGGATGGCGGTGGGAGCGGTGTAAAAAATGCTCACCTGATACTTGTCCACAATTTGCCAGAATCGGTCCGGCTCCGGGTAGTTGGGAGCGCCTTCATACATGACGGAGGTGGCTCCATTAGATAAAATGCCGTAAATAATATAGCTGTGGCCGGTGATCCAGCCAATGTCGGCGGTACACCAGTAGGTGTCTTCTTCTTTGAGGTCAAACACCATTTTGCTGGTGTAGGTCGCCCCCAGCAAATAACCGCCGGTGGAGTGGACCACGCCTTTGGGCTTGCCGGTGGTACCGCTGGTGTAGAGAATAAACAGCGGATGCTCAGCGGGCAGTTCTTCTGCGGGGCAGTCAGCGTCTACTTTGCTCATGGCCTCGTGCCAGTCCACGTCTTTGGGAGTGACCGCAGGTGCTGTTTCAAAAGCACTTTCGGGCAGATGGTTCACCACCACCACATGTTCCACGCAATCCACCGTTTCCAGGGCTTTATTGACGGTGTTCTTAAGGGGAATGACCTTACCCCGGCGCTTCCCGCCGTTGGCGGTGATCACGAGTTTGGCCTCCGCGTCGAGCACCCGGTCCTTAATGGCTTCGGCAGAAAACCCGCCAAAAATAATGCTGTGGGTGGCTCCAATACGGGCACAGGCCAGCATGGCGATGGCCAGTTCCGGAATCATGGGCATATACAACGCCACGCGATCCCCGGCCTCAATGTTTAAATCTTTGAGTACGTTGGCAAAGCGGCACACTTCGTAATGCAGCGTCTGATAAGTAAATACCCGACTGTCTCCCTCTTCACCTTCCCAGATCAGGGCCGCCTTGTTTTTACGGGGAGTCTCTAAGTGGCGATCCAGACAGTTGTAACTGGCATTGATGTGCCCCTCTACAAACCATTTGGCAAAGGGTGGCTGCCATTCTAATGTGGTTTCCCAGGGCTTAAACCAGTGCAGTAATTCGCTGGCCCGTCGGTCCCAGAACCCCTCAAAATCTGTTTCCGCTTCCTGACACAGCTTCTGATAATCAGCAAAGCTTGCCACATGGGCCTGCCGGGCAAATTCTTCCTCCGGCAAAAACTGTCGGGATTCGTTGAGAATAGAGGTAAAGGTGTTGTCGGCCATTAATGTATGCTCCCATAAGGTGTTGTGAGCAGCATAAAGGCCCTCATTGACGATGTCAAGCCGGGGAGGGTGGCATGGCGTAAATCTGCTGGTGCTCCCGGTAATTGCGGTCCCGGTTGCTGTGCACCTCAATGAGGGTGGAATCCCCTTTTCTGGCACGAGCAAGAGCTTGTTGGAGCTGGCTTTTAAGCTCGGACAGGCTCCGGGGGGTGGCGTAGTGAAGCCCAAATAAGGGAGCTGCATGGGAAAAATCCCAGCTGTGGGGTGTGCCAAAATAGCGATCCACGCGCTCAGGATCGCCCACGCCGCCCCGGGGATGGGCCACAGGCAAAAAGGAAAAGATACCGCCGCCCCTGTTATTGAGCACGATGACGACCACGCCGTGATCGAGAGTGTTGAGCGTGCCCAGGGCGTTTAAATCATGGTACAGGGTCAGGTCTCCACAAATCATGGCACAGGGGCCAATATGGCCCTGAACCATGCCTGCCACCATGGATATATTGCCGTCAATGCCGCTAGTGCCCCGGGAGCCCCTGACCGCAGTGGCGTGATTGAGTAAGAGATCTACATCCCGAATGGCCATACTATTGCCCACGAACACAGGAAGGTCCCTGAGATGTTCCAGGCAGAGGTTAATGGCGGTGAGTTCGCTCAGAGGCAGCTCCTTGAGCTGTTGTTGTAGGTGAATCTCTGCCTGGTGCTGCTGGTTTTGAAAGAAGGTGCGGGTTTCAGAGAGGGACACAACTTCATGGCTCTGTGATTCTACCCGTCTGGCAAAGGCGTCCGGGCGTTCTACGAAGTGTTGCTGCACACGATAATTGGGATCTTGCGGGCGCAAACTCTGATTCACCTGCACATAGTGACATTCAGGATGCTGTGCTAAGTACGCATCCAGAAACTGAAGCAGTGCTTTAGATACGAAGCCCAGCCCCAGATGCAGGATCATATCCACGGGCTGGTTCAGCCATTGTTGTCTGATGTGAGGCTGCCGCAAAAGCAGATCATAGGCGTTTACAAAGCCTTCGCGACGACAGCCAGAGAGCGGGTCGGCCAGCACGGGCCAGCCCAGCCGATCGGCCATTTGTAAAATGGGTGCAGTCTCTGTGAACGGGCTCATGCGACCCAGTAGTAACATGCCCTGTTCGGGAGCTAAAAAAGGGGCTGTGTTTGTGTCGGTGACTGCGTAGCGGGTCTGAGGGAGCTTCAGCTTTTGTACTTCCTTATCAAAACTGAGGGTATCCTGTGCGGGAGCGGGGGTGAGTGGTTCTGCAAAGGGAAAGTTAATGTGCACTGGCCCTGGAGCCGCAGCTTTGAGCTGAAACAGCGCTTTTTCCAGTTGAGACACCACGTAACGGGGGGAATAGCGCGGGCCGGGCACGGGCATTTCCACAAATTCCCGTACGTAGCCCCCGTAAATATGCTGCTGATCGATGGTTTGATTAGCGCCGCAATCCCTTAACTCAGGGGGGCGATCGGCACTCAATACCAGCAAAGGCACCAGATCCTGAGCCGCTTCAATGACTGCCGGATAATAATTGGCCACTGCGGTACCCGAGGTACAGATTAGCGCTGCGGCCCGTCCGGTGGCTCTGGCATAGCCAAGAGCGTGAAAGGCGGCACCTCTTTCATCGTGAATGACCACACAACGGGCCTGAGGGTGAGCACTGGCGGCCAGCGTAAGGGGGGTGGAACGGGAGCCGGGAGAAATGCAAAAGTAATTGATCTGGTGAGCCAGCAGCACTTCAAGGGTCAGCTCTGCCCAACGGGTGTTGAAGTTGGTGGACGAGTTGGTCGACAAGATTTAGCCGTTGTTGCGTTGCTGGGATTCTGCCTCTAAACGCATGAGCAGGGGAGAGCGGGTGGGGTGTTCATGAAACCATTCTGCCCGTTTTTGCAGGGCCTTTAATAAGGGTGGAATGACCGCCGGTGAAAAAGGGGCTGTGACAGGATCAAGGGCCTTTAAAGGTCTGTGTTGTGAATTGTCAGATTGTGGAGACAGATTGGACATGTAATGGAGATCCTGTTAAATTTTTCAACGAACGATCTTAATTTAACACAAGATCTCGGGCGATCCTGTGAGAGATCATCCAAAGATCAGAGTTTTAACAAAAAAAGATCAGGCGCTTAAAATATCCCCCAGCCACATCTCCAGCGCCAGTTCAGGCTTTAAACGGCTGCTGCGGCTACGGGTTTGTAGATCCAGTAAATACTGCATGCTGTGGGTGATTTTTTCCAGGGAAAACCGCTGCCAGCGCTGTAGATCCATTTTGACCACATAAGGATTCATGCCCAGGGCCTTGGCAATGTCCTGCTGGCTGCGTCCCTGCATGGCGTAAAAGCGGGTGCGGTATAGCCGGGTTAAAGAAGAGCCCAGAGTGGACATAATGCGATTGGGGTTGTCTCTTAAAAGCAGGGCATGGAATTGCTGAAAGGCGGCGGTGTGATCCCGCCTGGAAATCAGTTCCAGCCAGAGGAAAATATCGCTTTCGGTCTGGGTCACCAGTTTACGCACCACGGCCAGCGTAATGCGCGATTCGGTGTCCACATAAAGCAACACTTTTTCTAAAGCACTGGCGAGCAAATGACGGTCGGTGCCGCAGGCGTTGATCAGGTATTCCACGGCGTCGGGATTGATCTGCTTGCCCTCTTTTTTGACTTCGGCCTGGAGCCACGGCCCCAGAATTTTATGGGCGTTCCAGCGCTTGAGTTCTTCACAGTGAATATGTTCTTTGGCCAGTTTGAGCACCGCCTTAACGGCTTTACGCCGCTTATCGAGGCTGTCGGCCACCATAATTAACACATTGGTGGGGGCAAAGTCCTTGTTGGCATGGGTGGTGATGATTTCGCATAACTGGGCCAGCCCGTCACTATTCAGCTGAGTGACCACCACGCGCCGCTCTCCCCAGAACGGTGGCGTAATCCAGGCGTCAAACACCGGAGCCACTTCTACGGGTAAGTCGTATTTTTCTAAGTTGAACTCCGCAAATTCCGGCTCCAGAAACTGGTCAACCCGCTCTTTGACGGCCTGTTCACGAGCGTAAGTATCGGTACCGGTGATCAAAAATAACATTATTTTAACTTGATCAATTTCACGTTCACCACCCGGGGCGACACGTCTCTGAGCTGCACGTTTTCGGGTACGGAGACGCCTACGGGAATGCTCTGTTCGCCGGTTTCGGTGCTCTGTAACTGTACAAAAACGCGAATGTCCTGAATGGGCAGATTTTTCAGGCGGTCAGAGCGCCCTGATAGCTTGATGTTCACCTGAGAGGGATCTAGCTTGATCACCAGATTATCTGTTTCTCCCTGTACCTGAATGGGCATCAGCAGTTCTTTACTCTGGCTTTCCAGCTCCAGTTGGGGAGCCGGAGCACGACCCAACCCGATGGCCAATCCCCAGATTACCGCCATCAACACGGCGATAAAACGCAGGTTCAAGAACAGTTTGTTGACGCCCCGTTGCAGCGTGCCTATCCAGTGAGATTCTTCTTTTTTCTTCGGTTTTTCTTCAGCGTCTTCTTTTTTATCGCGGGCAAAGAGGGTGCGCGTAAAAATATTTTCCGGGGCCGTAGATTCCACCTGGAACAGTTCCATCAGCTGTTTTTCGAGATTTTCTTCCGTTAAATTACGGTGGGTTTTTCCCTCCATAATCAGCGAAATATTTCCGGTTTCTTCAGAGACCACCAGACTGGCGGCGTCGGACTGTTCTGAGATGCCCATGGCGGCCCGGTGCCGCATACCCCAGTAAGTACCTGCCGGAGATTGCTTGCTGTCGGTGAGGGGAAGTTGTACTGCAGCGGCCACAATGGTGTTGCCTCGCACCACAATGGCTCCGTCATGGAGGGGCGTACCGTCGTAAAAAATAGTGTGCATCAGGGCTTCCGAAAGCTCCGCATTCAGCATTTTGCCCGACTCAATGTGCTCATTTAAACCAATGCGCCGCTCAATAACAATCAGCGCTCCGATCTTTTTTTCGGACAGGGCCTTGGCGGTAGATACCATAATACGAATGGTGTCAAAAAACTCCTGGCCCTTTAAGGCCCGATCGCCCGGAAACAGAGAAAACCCGCGTCCCAGTTCAGAAAGCGCCCGGCGCAACTCCGGCTGAAAGAGCACCGGAATGGCCACTATAATCAGGGTGGCGGCGTTTTGAAGCACCGAGGTTAAAATTTTGAGTTCTAAAAAGCTGTTGGCAATAAAATAAATGACCACCAGCAGCAGCAGGCCGCGAATTAAGTAAACGGCACGGGTTTCTTTAATAAAGGAAAACACCTTGTACAGCACAAAAGACACGATAAAAACGTCCAGCACGTCTTGCCAGCGTAGACCGAGCCAGATTTGTTGCATATAGCGTGATAAGAGTTCGAATGTGTCCAAGTGTGCCTCAGGCGCAGAAAATAACGATGTTTAAAAAACCTTATTTAAATTTTAACAAAATAACAGGCGTAATTCAGAGGACGGAATGAAAATATTAAAAGTTCCTCGGGTTTTTTGAGGGTTCTTGCTAAACTAAAGATATGTTGCATTATCACGAAGCCCTGAGCCATTATCTGGAACGTACAGAACCTTTTGTGAGCGTGACCCAGGTGCATACCGTGGGTTCTGCGCCACAAAACGTGGGGGCCAAAATGCTGGTGGGCGCTGAGGGCTTGCTGTGGGGCACCGTGGGCGGTGGAAAAATCGAGGGGCACTGCATTGCTCATGCACAGCAGTTATTACAGACACAAACCCACCACGATTACAAAGCCTGGAATTTGCAAACAGATATTGGCATGACCTGTGGCGGCGTGTGTCATTTTTACTTTGAGCTGCATACCCTTAACCGCTGGGAAATTGCCGTATTTGGAGCCGGACACGTGGCCCAGGCTCTCGTTCCCTTGCTCACCACTTTGCCCTGTTCTGTGCAGTGTATCGATACCCGACAGGACTGGTTGCAGCGCCTTCAAAATCACTCGCGCCTGCAAATTCATCAGGTGCCGGTGCTGGCAGAACACGTGGCCACCCTCTCCGATAACACCTTTGTAGTAAGCATGACCATGGGCCACAGTCACGATGTGCCCGTGCTCCATGAGGTGTTGAAGCGTAAAAAACACAGCCCGCAGGCCTTTCCGTATATCGGGGTGATTGGTTCAGCCGCCAAGGCAGGCGCGATCCGGCGCGATCTCATAAAAATGGGACACACAAAGGCTGACTTAGAGGCTCTGATTTGCCCCGTGGGGTTGCCGCTGGGGAGCAACGTGCCCGCTGAAATCGCGGTGAGTATTTCCGCTCAACTGATCCAGTATCGCGATCAGTGGCAGCGTCAAAAGTAACGGTGCCACAGGCAAACATTCAGCTCATAGCTCCGGTGCCGGAGGATCTTGACATGGTGAGCGTTCTGGAAAGCCATCCCGACGTTAGAAAATATCTCGGCGGGGTCAAGGCACCGGAGCGTATTCGTGGTGACTTTGCCAACTTGCTTGCCACAAAAGAGGAACACTATTTTGTGGTGTACGCCGATGGTGAAAAGGCCGGACTGGTATCGCTGGGCGCTTACCATAATACCGGTCAATGGGAAATGTCCTATCAATTTTTACCCGCTTTCTGGGGAAAAGGCGTGGCCCGTGCGGCCCTGACGCAATTGCTGGACCATGCCAAAAACCTGGGATTGGATAAGGTTTATGCCGAAACCCAGACTAAAAATCTGGCTTCTACTCGCTTATTAGAGCGCCTGGGTTTTAAAGAGCAGGAGCGCCTTGAGCGGTTTGGGGAAATCCAGAGCGTTTATGTGATTCGCTTATAATACACGTCAAATCCGTATAAGTCCTTCAGGCGTGTCTTTACTTCTCCTGCAGTGAGTACCCCTGTGGCAATATCGCGTGTGTAACGAGCATGATCATAATGCGGGGAGCGGGTGTCGGGGCCAAAATAAATCACCTCTGAGGATAATTGAGCGGCCACACGGCTGCAAAACTCAATGTAGGTTTGCACGGGGGCTTCGTCTCGAAAAAAGCGGGTATAAGACCAACCGTAGTCGATTTCTAGCGTACTTCCGTTAAAGGCGGCCCAGAGGTTCTGAGGGCCTTCGGCCCAGACCCTTTCGGTTTTTATATCCTCGTAAAACTGTTCCAGCGTGTAGGCTTCACGAGGATAGGCTTCGCGCGAGTCCCAGGACCATTCGGGTGCGTAAAAAAAAGCGCTCTGTGCATTCAAAAAGAGCGGTAACTCAAACGCTTGTTGCGGGTTCAACTTCTGATGTGGCCTGTGGTGTCTTTTGTTGTGTATCAAGCAGGTGAGCGTACTTCCCATACGTTTATGCTAACACTTCATCAGGTTAAGCACGCTTTATTCTTAAATTAACTATTTATTTCTCTAAATATAACTTTTTCTTTACTAAGTTTTTGCGCTTGCTGTCTACAATACAGCCATAAGATATCGCGGAGATAAAAAACAATGAAAAAGTTAACCCTGAAATTTGTGACCAGCGTATGTACTCTTCTTTTAACCACTGCTCTCAGCAGCTGCGGTGGTGGTGGCATGATGAACGGTGTGGGCATGTGTGGCGGAAGCTACACCGGTTTTAAAACCCAGAGTGCAGCCATTGCAAATCTCGCCAGTCAATGTTTTGGTTCAGGGTATAACGATGCCTACGGCAGCGGCTTTGGTAATAATATGGGCTACGGTGGCTATAACCCCGGTTCCGGCGGCATCTACGATACGGGTTATGGTTATGGCAATAGCTATGGCTATGGAAACAGTTACGGCAACGGCTATAACACGGGTTACGGGTCTGGCTATAACACCGGCTACGGCAGTGGTTATGGCAATAGCTATGGAAACAATTACGGCTATGGAAACAGCTACGGTTACGGCACTTACAACGCCCAGAACGCCAAAAAGGCTCCCCAAAACACAAAATAAACCCGCGATATATCTTATATGAAACGCCGACGCTGAGCATGTCGGCGTTTTTCTTTGTCTATAATAAAAAAGATGCCCATCCACAGACTCAAAAAGGATACTTCCGATGCCAAAACTCAACGGTCAACGCCCCCTTCCTGCTTCCGTTCCCGTTCCCCGCCCCCGTCCTGCTTCTGCCACCTCTGAGACTCCCTCTGCCCCACCTACTCCAGCAGTTACCTCTGAATCCGAACCGGAAGAAACCACGCTCTGGCAAAGTAAGTCCACCAAAGCCACGCCTCGCCTGAGTTTTTTAGATACCCCTCCACCCGCAGCGCCTTCTCCCCGGGCCACGCTTTTACTGATGAGCTTACGCGACGAACTCTCTCGCCGTCGCACAGAATTGCTGAATACGCCCAAAACCCCCGAAAATCAGCCTTTAATAGAAACCGATCTGGGCCTGATTTCCCAGGCGGCGGATATGGTGCACGAAAGCCTTTCGGGAACCCGTGATCTGCCCGCAGGATTTCTGACCGACGCCAGTGAGGCGGTACAGGCACTGGTGTCCGCCGAGCCCGGCGGGGCTTTGGAGCAGTTGAAACAACCGACCCTTTCACAAGACGTAAATACCTTTGCCCGTACTCTGTCAGAACAGGCGGGCCAACCCGTGCCCAATATTTATGACACCTTTGCCACAGTCATGGGCGGCTATACCAACGTGGTGGGGGCCGTGGATGAAGCCATTCCCGATCTGCCGTTCCCGGTGACGCTGCCCGTGCCGCTAGCCTATGACAACGGCAATACCGCTTTTGTACTGCCCGCGGGCAGCCAGATTTCTTCTGATGAAAACGGCTTGCAGGTCAGTACTCCCGGTTTTCTGGCCCTCAACGATGGCACGCAGATCTTTGGTCAGAATGTCAGTTTGAACCTGGGAGAGGAATTGGACGGTCTTCAGGTGGATCAGCTGCTGGTGAACACCGGGCAGAGCGCCACCCTGGTTGAAGGGGCCGTGGCCGGTATCAGCCGTGAAGACCAAAGTGCCATTATTGCTGCTGAAACCGTGGCCTACGACAATGAATCCGGTCAATTTTTACTAAAAAACGCCCGCATCCGTCAGCACACCTCCGGCACAGACGCGGATTTTGAGAAACTGTTCTGGAACAACGACAGCAATACGGGCAGCGTGGGCCAGACGGCACTCCGACACCGCATCGACAACGAAACAGCTTACTTGACTGCTGAAACCCACCAGCTCAACGTGCTCACAGAACACCAAATTCTGCAAGCCGATACCCTGAAGCTCGGTGTTGAGCAAGGCCCGGAGGGTCAGAAACTCGCCGGTTCCGGCACAGAGCTGCGGTTCAGTGAGCTCGGGCCAGAGGGCGTGGAGCGTCACATAGAAGCGGGTGCGGCCAGCATTTCTGTGGTGAATGAGGCCAATGGTGCCGGACACATTGAGCTGACAGGGCAAGATATTCGTTATGCAGAAGGCGATCTCGCTGTGAATGCTGACGGGGAAAGCCAGGTGAGCTTGACCCGTAACGCCGCAGGATTTGTGGAATCGGTCAGTGCTCAGGGAGAACGTTTGAGCTATCAGAACGCCGGTGAGTCCGCAGAGCTGGTGGGCGCTGAGGCGCGCCTGAGTTTTAATGAACAGGGGCAACTTACGGCCCTGAACGCACAGCTGGAAAACGGTCAGCTTCAGGGGGCTTTTGGGGAAGCTCGTCTTGAGGGTGGCGCACTGGCTCTGAATTATGAGCAGGGACATTTGTCTCGCTTAAACGGTCAGGTGGAGCAACTTCAGTTTCAGGATCAGGACCACGCTCTTGATTTACAGGGCTTTGGCCTGGAAGCAAATTTTAACGCTGACGGCAGCCTCCATGAGAGCAATCTTCATCTGGCACAGGGCCAGGTACAAACCCCTGAACTCAATGCTGCTGTATCCGGCTTGAATGCTGAAATAAGTTCAGCACAGAGTTCGCTGCACGTGGACTCCGCGGCGGTGAAGTCTCAGTTGGAATCGGACTGGAACGTGACGGTGGAAAATTTGGACCTGGTCATGCAAAACGCTGCAACCGGGCAGGGCGCCAGTGTGGATCTGGCCGTGGGCGATACGGAAGCTTTCGTTTCAGGGTTTAATGCCCGTATTCGCACTGAAAATGGTGATCAGGTGAGACTCCACGTGGGGATCTCCGAAGACGGAAACTTTTTACAGGAAGCCTTTTTACAGGTGCCCGGCGGCGGCGAAATTCAGCTGGCTCAGGATGATTTGAACGTGCGCCTCGGCGGAGGAGAGACGGGCCAAAAACTCAGCTTTGCTCAGGACGGTGCGGGAAAATACACCTTTACCGGTGAAGGCTTAAATATTGATGCAGCCACCCGAGATGCCAGCGTCAGCGTGCGGGGGGGACGCGCTCAGGTGAGTGTGGACGCCACAAGAGGTGATTTGATTATTGAAGACATTACCGGCCTCGGCATTGATGCCAACGTGGCCGGACAGGACCTGAATATTTCCATTGCGGAAATGGACGGTTTTCTGGTGAAAGCCACGGGCGTATCGGGGCTGGCAGAGGGGGCTGCTCTGCATCTGATTCCCACCCACGATAACGCCGTGATCCAGGCAGAAATTCGCACCGATTACAACGGGATTCCGCTGCGGGTTAAATTAGACGATGTTCACGAACTCAAAGCGGCAGCCAGTATTCAACCCAATAAAGCCCGCGTTTACTTTGGTGATCCCAGCGGTCGTGGACAGGTGGAGTTGAGTGCCGGACCTTTATCCATGAAGGGTTCAGCCATTGAGTGGACGGCACAGTATCACACTTTTGATCCTCAGCGTATGATGAGTAATGTGAGTCGGGCGCTGAGTTCCGATGGCTTTGAGTTGGCACCGGGCGTCCAGGTGGAACTCGACGGCGTATTGCGCTTGCAAACCCCCTTTAAAAAAGGCCCTCATGCGGGCTTAACCTTGCTTTTCCCACGGCCCCAAATGGGCATGGATACGGGACTGTCTCAGCACCAGAATCTGCCTGTGAACACCTCTTCTCCTGAGGACGGCGCCATGGGAGCCATTGCTCAGGTGGGATGGCGTCATACCAACCGCGCAGGCACCAGCTATACCACAGGATTACACGGCGGTCTGGTGTCGGGATCTTATTTAAACATTCAGCAAAATCAGGGCGAAACCTATCTGGGCGGTATGAAACTGCCCACCAAAAATATTAACCTGCCCACCACCGCCATGGCGGGGGTGAGTTTTAGTCGTCACGCCAGCGACGAAGCGGTGGCCAGCGGCAAGGGATCGCGACTGGATCTTATGACGGGCGTGTATGTGAATCCCGCGGGACTCGTAGATTCTCCCTATGTGTCTGAAGACAACGCTTACGGCGTTTACGGCGGCGTGGAGTACCGACAGAAAAATCGTTTTGTGGGTTTTGGTAGCTCTGTGGGTCTAAGTGGTGAAAAACCCAATGTGAATGCTCAGGTGCGCTTTGGTATCAACTTTTAATTTGCACTGGAGGCGCTGAGCCCTGTAAATCTTGCTTTGAAAGTTTGACCCCCAGCTCCTGTAAAGGGCCGTTGGCAATGGCCAGCAGCACGGTTTCATCGGTTTCAAAGCGCGATAATTCCCGAATGCTAAAAGCTGCGCCCACAAGTCGTGCCTGTAGGGCGGTCATATCCAGCTTATGCTCAGAGAAATCTTTTTCTTGGGATAGTTTTTGAAGCACTGCCCCAAAATTTGCTTTGACTTCGTCAAAAATCTGGCGGGAGGCACAGGCGGTCAGGGCCGTAGAACTACCCAATTCTACACAGCTGTTCATGATAAAACAACCCTGCTTATGGTGCTGACATTCTTTAATCATGCCCACAAACAGGCGTTTGAGATAGTCCAGAGGGGCTTCTGAATGAATAAAATTTGCTCGCGCCTGTTGCGCATAATGTTTCAGGGCCAGCAAAAACAGGTTTTCTTTGGATTCAAAACTGCGATACAGACTGCCCTTATGTAGCCCTGTGGCGGTGGTTAAATCCGTCAGGCTGGTTTCCCGATATCCTTTTTCCCAGAAAACGGCCAACGCTCTTTTGAGCACCTCTTCCCGGGTAAACTTTTGTTTTCTGCCCATATTTGCTCCTGCTCTGCTCCAATGCAACACCAGTATAAAATATATTTGACTAATCGGTCAAATAAAGTTATGCTAGGCAAAAAACAAAAAGGAAACCTTATGTTATTACACACACCTGAGGTAACACAGGGGGTGCAGGCCCCCGATTTTGCACTGCCAGATTTTACTGGCAAAACTTATGGCTTAAAAGATATTGCGCAGGGTCGGCCCTTCGTGGTGGCTTTTATTTGTAACCACTGCCCTTATGTGCAGGCAATCGTTGAAGATTTGGTGAAAGATGCTGCCGCCTTACAAGAGATGGGCATAGGTTTTGTGGCCATTAACTCCAACGACTATACCCATGTGCCCGCCGACAGCCCGCCCCGCATGAAAGCTTTTGCGGAGCATCACGGGTTTACCTTTCCCTATCTCGTGGATGAAACCCAGTCCGTGGGTCGTGAGTACGGCGCCGTATGCACCCCCGATTTCTTCGGCTTCAATGGGGTCGGAGAACTTCAGTATCGCGGTCGGCTCAACGATTTTCGCATGGGTGGCCTGACCACTCAGACCGAGCGCTCTCAGGAATTGGTGCAGGCCATGCGCACCATTCTCAGTACGGGCAAAGGCCCGGAAACTCAGCATGCCAGTATGGGGTGCTCTATTAAATGGAAAGCGCAGGTGGCATAATGTCAACCCTTCAACTGTATTCTCTGGCCACTCCCAACAGTCAAAAGGTGGGCATTGCCCTTGAAGAAATGGGGCTGGATTACGAAGCCCATAAAATTAATATTATGGAGGGGGATCAATTTAGCGACGATTATAAAAAGATCAACCCCAACTCAAAAATTCCCTCCCTGGTGGATCCCGTGGGCGATAACGGTGCGCCCCTGGCCATTATGGAGTCGGGGGCCATTTTGCTGTACCTGGCAGAAAAAACCGGTCAATTTTTGCCCACTGACGCCGCCGGACGCAGTCGTACCTTACAGTGGCTATTTTTTCAGGTGGGGGGTGTAGGCCCCATGTTTGGTCAGTTCGGCCATTTTTACAAATTCGCAGAGGGTGACCACGCCTACGCTTTGGAGCGCTACCGCAAAGAAACACAGCGTTTGCTGGCGGTGATGGATCAGCACCTTTCAGAGCATACGTATCTGGTGGGGGAAGACATTACCATTGCTGATTTTGCCACCTTTCCCTGGGTGAACTGCCTCAGCGCCTTTTATAAAGCAGAAGGTGAGCTCAATCTGGAGTCCTTTACCCACGTGAACCGCTGGTTAAAAACCTGTCTGGCCCGGCCCAAAACCCAGGTGGGTATGAAAGTCTGTGGTTTTTAACGACCTTCTCGCTCTCGCTCAAGGTCTAGCATAAACATCTGCGCCCGCAGCCGGGAGTCCCGCTCCTGCTGTCGGGTGCGTTTGCGCAACAAAAGTAGCCCCCAGACACAAATGCCCAGAGCGACCCAGCCAATTCCTATCACCAACCACGACATACTCTTATTCTAGGTTAAAATGAAGCAAAAAAACACCGGTGAGAGCATGCATAAAAAAGAAATCTTAAATCGCCTTGAAAAGTTTGCGATACTCCTGGAGCTTAACGACGCCAATACCTTTCGCATTCGCGCGTATCAAAACGGCATTCGGGCCCTGGAAACCACCGCCGAAAGTCTTGATGAACTCATTGCTGAGGGCAATCTGAGCAAAATCAAGGGCATTGGCAAGGGGCTGAGTGCCCATATTGAAACCCTGTACCACGATAAAGAAGACACCGACTACGAAGAACTGAATGAAAAAACGCCAACCGGCTTACTGGACATGCTGGGCATTCCCGGTCTGGGCCCCAAAAAAGTCAAAAAGATTTACAAAGAGCTGGGCATTGCCAGTCTGGGAGAACTGGAATACGCCTGTAACGAAAATCGACTGGTAACCATGAAGGGCTTTGGGGCCAAAACCCAGGCCAATATTTTGAAAGGTCTTGAGTTTTTAAAGCAAAAACAGGGCCGCTTTTTATACCCCTTTGCCCGTGACAAGGCAGAACCCCTGCTGACGGCACTTTCTCAGGATGAGCGCATTGTGCGCGTGTCGGTGGCGGGCAGTTTACGCCGCTGCAAAGAGGATGTCAAAGACATCGATTTTGTGGCTTCCTGTGCTGAAGCAGACAGAGACGCCATTATGGCCGACTTTGTAGCTCTGGAACAGGTGGAAAGCATCGTGGGACAGGGCAACACCAAAAGCTCGGTACGTCTCAAGTCCGGCATTGGCGTGGATCTGCGACTGGTGAATGATGAAGCGTTTCCTCACCTTTTACAGCATATGACGGGCAGCAAAGAACACAATACGGAACTGCGTGCCCTGGCTAAATCTCAGGGTCTCAAAGTCAACGAGTACGGCCTATTTGAAGGCGATACGCCCATCTATTGTAAGGACGAAAGCGAAATTTATGCCCGCCTGGGACTGCAGTATATTGCCCCTGAACTGCGTGAAAATCAGGGGGAAATTGCGTTAGCACAGGCCAAAGCCCTGCCAGAACTGGTGAAAGCTCCGGATATTCAGGGGGTATTCCATGCTCACACCACCTGGAGTGACGGAGCAAATACCCTGGCTGAAATGGTCGATGCCTGTCAGGCACTGGGTTATCACTATCTGGGGGTTACGGAACACAGTGCCTCTGCGGTGTATGCCCACGGTCTGCAAAAAGAGCGGGTCATTGCCCAGTGGGAAGAAATTCAGCAGCTGAACGACACGCTAGAGAATTTTAAGGTGCTCAGAGGCATTGAAGTGGATATCCTGGGCGATGGCAGTCTGGACTATGACGACGATCTTTTGGCCGGCTTTGATTTTGTGATTGCCTCGGTACACAGTCAGTTCAAAATGAGCGAAGCAGACATGACGGCCCGGATTCTAAAAGCCGTCGAGCACCCCAGTGTCACCATGATTGGTCATTTAACGGGACGTATTTTGCTGGCCCGCGAAGGCTACCCGGTGAACGTGCCTCGCATTATTGATGCTTGTGTGGAACACAAAACCCTGATTGAGCTCAATGCCCACCCCAGCCGTCTGGATCTTGACTGGCGCTATGGCAATTACGCCCGGGAAAAAGGTCTGATGATTTCTATTAATCCCGATGCCCACAGCGTGGAAGGCCTTCAAGACGTACAGTACGGTATTGGCATTGCCCGTAAAGCGGGATTTGCCCCTGAGCAGGTGCTAAATACCCGCAGCCTGGCGGAGGTAGAGGCGGTACTGGCCAGTTAATGGCTTGTGGGCATTCTCATTGCTGTCGCCAATAACAAAAGCATTTCTGCTGATTGGAATGCCCACAAGGACGCAAGTAATAGGCGGACTGGCTGTTTAAAATGGGTTTAACGGCGGGCCAGTAGCGCATATCGTCGCCCCCGAAGGTCAGGCTAAGTAGCACCCGTAAGGGAGCCGGATCGGCCGCAGAAGCATAGGGCTCTGTGCAGTGTCCCAGTTTATGATCCACAAATACCGCTTCTCCCTGAGTATAAACATAGCGTTGAGGAGAATCGGGTTTGCCATAAAGCAGGTGACCGTGGCGGGGATCCAGCTCAAAAAGTGGAGTGAGCAGGGTGAGTGCGTTGGAATCCTCAAAGTAGTCTCTGTGCCAGAGCTCGCTTTCGGCATGATGTCCCACCACAAAAAAGCCGCCGTAGAGCTGCAGGCGCTGCCAGGTGAAAAGCACATCTTTAAACAGCGTTTCGAGAGCCGGTGCAATGTCATCAAAAAACGCTTGAAAAGCCCCCTGACTTTTGGCATTGGCGCAGGCCACCCATAGTAGCGGATAGGTGTTATAGGAATAAATAGAATAATCTGAATGGCGCAGGCGGTGGGTGGTGCCTCCCGTTAATAAGTGCGGATTCTGATGCAGGTAAGGCCGTATTTGAGCCTCAAACTGCTTTTGTAAGAGTCTGAGCAAGTGCGGGTTAAAAGAAAGAGTATAGGGTTCCACAGCTTTATTTTAGCACGGCATTTTAGCACGACTTTGCGAAGTGTTCTGATAGAATAAAGCATTACATGTTAAGGAATACGCTTTATGTCTCAGGCTCGCTATGTGCTCTATCACGCCAATTGCCCCGATGGTTTCGGAGCTGCTTATGCTGCATGGAAAAAATATGGTGAAGGAACCCACTACGTGCCTGTCTCTCACGGTGCGCCTCCTCCGGAAATGAAAAATAACAGTGAGGTGTACATTGTAGACTTTGCTTATGACCGTGAAACGCTATTGAAAATGAATGCGGAGCACACGGTCAAGGTGCTGGATCACCACCGCAGTGCCGAAGCCCAATTGAAGGGACTGGACTTTGTGGAATTTGACATGAACCGCTCTGGTGCAGTCATGTCCTGGGCGTTTTTTCACCCACAAACGGAAGTGCCCGAACTGCTGCGTTATGTACAAGATCAGGACCTCTGGAACTGGGAACTGCCCGACAGCCAGGAAATTTGCACCGCCCTTAATATTTACCCCTTTGACTTTGAGGTGTGGGACAACCTTCAGATTGACGATTTGCGCAAAGAAGGGCAGGTGGTGCTGCGCTTCAAAGAGCAGTTGATGCAAAGGCTGATGCGCAAAATTGACTGGTTTGAAATTGCCGGGCATAAGGTTCCTGCCATCAATACCCCGTTGTTTGCCTCTGAACTGGGCAATCAGCTCTGTCTGGACTTTCCCGGCGCAGATTTTGCAGTGTGTTACGCTGATCATGAAGAAATGCGCAAGTTTTCGCTGCGTTCCGTGGGCGACTTTGACGTGTCCGCAGTGGCCGGAATATTTGGGGGCGGCGGCCATCGCAATGCTTCAGGTATGGCCATTCGCGTTACCGGTCATGAAAAAGTCAGGCGTTTATCGCCAGAAGAAGCGGAATCTCTTTCTGAAACTCTTTCCAAATCCCGTGCCGAATCCTCCTCCTGATGCCGGGTACAGTGTGTTATTCTTGAGCGCGGAGGACGAATTATGCTAACACCCCCTACAGCAGATCTTTTTAAGGTAGAGCGCATTTCGCTCCGTGGTCCGGGGGTTGTGATTCTTACCGGCCCCTCCAGTTGCGGAAAAGGTGAGGTGGCTGCGGCCCTGCGTCAGGTCATGAATATTCCTGCCAGCGATCATTTGTCCATGGGCGAAATTTTACGCACCACCATCAGCCGGGCCAAAAGCGACGCCAGCTATGCAGCACTGCTCAAAGATACCTATAAGATTTCTGCAGAGCAAAATATTTTTACCTCTATTGATGCCAGTGACGATCTTATAGAAAAACTGCACAAGCACATGCCCCGCATGGAAGAGTACTACGGGCGCAGCAATATGCGAGAATTCACCTCGCAGCTGGACTGGTTAGAGTACTGCACCATGAACGGTTTACTTGTTCCCGACCGCTGGACGCAAAATTTTATTGCGGCCCACATTGAGCACGACGACCGTTTTCAACGGGTTCCTTTTATTATTGACGGATATCCTCGCACAGTGGCTGCGGCCACCCACTTGCTCAATTTTCTTAAAAGCCAGCATATTCCCGTCATGCGGGTGCTGCATCTGAGTATTAGTAAACAGGAAATGATTGCCAGGGCTCAGGCCAGAGGCAGAGCCGACGATGATGTGAGCTCACTGCTGCGGCGCTTTCAGTTTTATATTGAAAATGTACAGCCCAGCGTGGACTTTATGAAAGTAGAACTGGGCAGTAAAACGGTGGCCTTAATTGATGCCCATCAGCCGGTATTTCACGATGTCAGCGGTGAGAAAAAACTGGATCTGGCCTGTTCTATCGCTAACGTGGTGTCTGACAGCCTCCGCAGTCTGGGACTGCCCCGTGTGATTGTACGGGATCTCGTGGATGAACTGGTCAAAGAACGGGCCAGCGTTTCCTGACCCTTCCTGACTTAGTACATTTTGTATTCAGACATGGCCGCCGTGGTATTGCGGCTGTTGTTTCTTAAAATCTGTTCATACATTTTGGTATCTTCTACGCGATTACCGGCACTGGTGCGCTCGTTGATCATGCGGTAAGCCGCCATGGCGTCGGTGGTATTACGACTTTCGGCTCCTAAAAGAGACATATAGCTTTCAGCGGCGGTGCCAAAGCTTTCTCCAGGTTTGAGATTGTCCGCTACCATGCGGAATGCGCTGGTGGCGTCAGTGGTATTTCTGGATTCTGCTGACAGCATTTTTTCGTAAACCTTACCGGTGAAGGTGCGCGCCGTTTCAGAGCCTACATAACTATTGATCATGCGGTAAGCGGCAACGGCATCAGTGGTGTTTCTGCTTTCAGCGCCCAGGAGCGAAGTATAGTGCTGGGCAGCAACGCCGAAGCTTTCACCGGGCTTAAGACTGTCAGCCACCGTGCGAAAAGCGTTAGCGGCATCCGTGGTATTTCTGCTTTCGGCGGACAAAAGACGATTGTAGATATCGGCGGTGACGTCACGACCGTGGGCTTTGTGCATATGTTGATCCACCATGCGGTAAACGGCTTTGGCATCGGTGGTGTTTCTGGACTCCGCAGAAAGAATTTTCATGTAGGTGTTGGTGGCTTCAGCACGGGTTTCGTGGGAACGCATATGATTGTTAATCATGCGGTAAGCAGCAACAGCATCGGTGGTATTGCGACTTTCGGCTTTGAGAAGGCGCACGTAGGTGCGGGCAGCGTCCACAATATTTTCACCGGGCTTAAGATGGCTTTCTATCATGGACAGGGCAGACTGAGCATCATTACTATTTCTGCTTTCGGCGCTGAGGATCATTTTCATGGCTTCGTACTTGTCCTGGCGGCTAGGGGCTTCAAAAGGAGCCCGGGCAGGAACATCACCCACGGCAGGAGGGGTAACAGGATTCTCGAAGGCGTCTCCGCCCATATAAACGTTGACTTCGGTGTTATTTTGTTGAATGGTGATGTTTTGCTGAATGTTTTGCTGAATGATCACCGGACGCTGGGAAGATACGCTTAAATTTGCCATTTGAAAAAACCTCTTTACGCTAGATGTTTCTATTATAGAGAGCTTTCAGAAAAATCAGGTTATAAAAATATTAATGGGATTACAAGTTTTGTTTAAGAACAGACCGACGCTTACTTTCGTCGGTCTGTTCAGGTCATCAGGGAGCGTTCTCCGGGTCAATAACATGTGTGATCATTTTGTCCAATGAAGCTGCAGGTGGTTTTATTTCTAGCGGTGCTTTCTGTTTGAGAAGGCTATAACATGCCGTACACACTTTCAGTTCCTGCACAATTTCTTTGCCCGTGGTGGTAAAACGGGCAGGTTTTTTGCGGGGCGGTTGATGCCAGATGTGCTGGTAAGTCACTGGACGGTAGGATTTCACCCAGTTTTGAGGAGATTGAGAACAACTTTGGAAACAATTTTCGCATTTAAACATAAGAACTCTGGTTTTAATCTAAAGCCAGCAAAAAAATAATTTGGGAAAACAATATAAGTGGGGTTTAAATGGAGTGGGGGAGAACGAGGGTTGTTGAAAAACTGTTTTTTCAAAAAATGGCTTGTGCATTGTGCCTGACAAGCAAGGCTGTAAGTTAAGACCCGAAAATTCGAGAGCCGAATCCTTAGGCGTTTGTAGAGTTATCTTAGCATACCTTTTGTGAAATATGCATGAACGTTTTAAAAAGGTTTAATCCACGAGTAAATTGTCCAGAAATCTTCGCATTTCCGGATCGGGATCTTCTTTGGCTGCTTTTTTGAGCAGTTTTAAGATAGATTCGTCAAACATATTTTCGAGTGTGGTAGCAGCTTGTATTCTGACTTTTCTTTGCGGATCCTTCTGGAAAATCTGAATCAAAGCCTGTACGATAGCCTGGTCACCTGTTTCAGATGTCATAAGAGTCATGGGATACACTGCTCTGGCAGTAAGTCTTCTGATTTCAGGGTCGGGATCTTGTAAATCTTGGAGCAATCTTTGCTTCAAGGAATCTACAATTTCAAAGGGGAGCGATCCAGCAGCCTGGTCCCTGACATCTTCGTGTTCGTCACGCAGTGCTTGAATAAAGGCCCGTGTTAATCGGTCTTTATGTTCTTCAGACCTATCTTCAGCTAACCCCAGCGTTTCAATCGCATATTGTCGAACCTGTTTATCTGGATCCCCTAGCACTTTGGTGAGAGCGTTGGTCAGGGCTTGAATAGATGACGAACCTTTAGAGATCTCTGTTCTGTTGCGCAGGATAAGCCCCAATGCGCGTGCCGATTCTCGTCTCACTTCGGTGTTGGGATCCTGAAGACTTAGCATGAGAGCCTGATTTGCTGATTTATCTCCCATTTGTCCCAACGTATGGGCTGTGCTTTGTCTGACTATTGCGTGTTTGCTCTTGAGGGTCTGAAGTAAGGGCTCCAGAAAGAAAGGATCTTGCAGGTGTCCCAATACTTTGATGGCCAGGATTTGGCTGTCTCTGGTTTCGCTCTGTAGCAACTGTAAAAGTGCCGTTCGCCATTGCTGGACTTGCTGTGGGGACTTGTTTTTGAGCTGATCTGCGGCCTGTGAACTGACGGAGAGATCGTTTGATAACAGATGCAATAACTCAGAGGGAAGAGAGGGTTCTGAATCAGGATTTGGCTGAGCTTGAGAAGTCGGACTGCTGAAGAGTAAAGCGCTGATAATGATGGGCACTAAGAATTTCTGAGGCATACCTTATTCCTTGCTGGTAAAAGCATTTGGCTCTATTATAACCTTAAATTTCAAAGGGGCATTTTTGCCAACCCGTTAGAGGTTTTTAAATTCCTGCCGCAGATAGCGTCCCACGGAGAGTCCTGAGCCCGTCAAACCAATCACAACGCCTACGCCCAGTAAAAGTAACCCGATATTCGCCAGTGGAGCCAGGGTGGTAGGCAGCGGTAAAAAGGCAAACCAACGCTGAATTTGCGGGTAGGGAACAAGCCTCCAGAATAAAAGCACCAGCGAAGAAACCCCTGCGGACACCGCGCCAAAGGCAATGCCCTCTAGCAAAAAGGGCAGCCGCACAAACCAGTGGGGCGCACCCACTAAGCGCATAATTTCAATTTCTTTTTCCCGCTGGTGCACCGCCAGTTGAATCGTATTGATCATAATGGCCAGCGTTGCCAGAATCAAAATCAGAGCCAGTACGGAGCCCACCAGCTGAATGCCACCCTGCACTTCTTTCAGTTGGGTGGCCAGATCGGCGTTGAACTGCACTTCTTCAATGCCCGGAAGATCCTTGATTTGTTCTCCCACGTCTTCCATACGAGAAATTTCGGTCACTTCCACTTCAATGGTGGCGGGAAAGGGGTTATCGTCTTTAAACATTTCTCTGATTTCGGGCATGGTTTCTGCCATGGTATCCAGGGCCTGAGCCCGGGTGATTTTAACCACTGGAGGGGCCACACCGCCAATGTTTTCAATGTCACTGGCCATGCGGTCAAGATCCTGCTGATCTTCTAAAAAAACCACAATCTTAAGCTGAGTGGCCAGTTCTGCTGACACCACGTTCAAATCGGAAATCACCAGCAGTAAAAAACCCAGAGTACTCAAAGCAATACTCATGGTGCTGACCACCACCAGACTCATGAACGGGCTGCGGGCAATATTTTGATTGCCCTGTTTAAAGGCGTAGGTTAGTTGCCCCATCATCCCACTAAGCATTGAAGGCCCCTTCCGGGTGGTCAGCGACAATTTCACCGTTTTTGAGCTGTACGGTACGTCGCTTCATTCGATGCACCAGGCTCATATTGTGGGTAGAAACAATGACGGTGGTGCCCGTTTTTCCCACTTTGGACAGCAGCTTCATCACCGCCCAGGAAGCGTCTGGATCCAGATTCCCCGTGGGTTCATCGGCCAGTAAAAGCGCCGGACGATTCACAATGGCGCGGGCAATAGAAGTACGCTGTCGTTCTCCGCCGGACAGTTGGTGAGGGTACAGAGATTTGGCGTGACTCATCTGGGTCAGGTCCAGAATGCCTTTGATGCGTTTTTCCTGTTCTGCTTTGGGAACCCCCATGATTTCCAATACAAAGGCCACGTTTTCCCAGACCGTTTTCTGCGGTAGGAGTTTAAAGTCCTGAAAAACCACGCCGGTGCGCTGACGCAGTTTGGGTACTTCTTTTTTTGGCGTTTGTTCAATATCTTTACCAAAAACAAAGAGTTGGCCGCTGGTGGCGAGTTCCTCGCGGTACAGCAGGCGAATCAGCGTGGATTTTCCCGAACCGGTAGGGCCCACGAGAAAGGTAAAAGAGCCTTTTTCAATTTCTAAATTGATGCCCTTCAGCGCTTCGGTGCCATCGTAGCTTTTGGAGATATTTTTAAAGCGAATCATGGCTTAGCGCTGGCCCTGAATCTTGACCACTTTTTTTACGAAGCGAGGCAATGCCAGCATGCGTCGCCAGCGACTGGGCTGTTGAATCAGGCGAAAGAGCCATTCGAGTTTGGCCGCCTGCATCAACTCAGGAGCGCGCTGTAAACGGCCTGATATCACATCAAAGGAACCGCCCACTCCCATCATGACGGGAATATTTAAGGTGGCTTTGTGGACTTGAATCCACTGTTCCTGACGGGGAACCCCCAGGGCCACGAGGAGAACCCGTGCGCCCGACTGCTGAAGTTGATCTAAAATGTCAGGTTCTTCGCTTTCTGAAAAATACCCGTGATGAGAAAATACCACGTTGGCCTGAGGGTAGGTGTGCGGTAAGATCTGGTGAAAAGCTTCCAGGGTGTCCGGATGAGAGCCCAGAATCGCGAGGGGAATATCTGTCTGCAGCAGGCTCTTTACCAGTTCAATGCCGGGGACGCGCTCTACGGAAACTCCCTGTCTGTTCAAAGCCCACACCACTCCGATTCCGTCCGGGAGCACCACATCTGCGGCGTTGAGCAAGCTATGAATCTGGCCGTCTTCGGTGGCGGCATCCACCATTTCGGCGTTCATGGTGACCCAGTGATGGGGCTCTGTGCTTTGGCTCTGCTGCTGAATCAGTTCCAGGGCTCTGTTGTGCCCCAGACAGTCGATTTCAATGCCAAAAAGTGAACTGGTGACCCAGTGTTTGGACCGTGTTTTCATGCGCTTTCTCGTTGTACAGTGTTCAGGTTCATAAGGCGTAAAGCGTTTTCGCGGGCAGTATAAACCCGTGCTTGCAATGGTGGCATTTTAGCATGTAATTGGGCCTTGATGGCATCCCGATGGGTCCAGGTGTACGTTAAATAATCATAGAAATAGTCCACATTGTTCAGGGCCGTAATGGAACTCATATACTTATATCCTGCCTGTTCCGCAAAGCGACGCACCTTGGGATCGTACACCAGTCCCACGGCTGGCACGTATTCTGCCGCGGACATAATCAGGGCGTGTAAACGCATACCTACCATCATTTCCAAACAGCCAATCATGCCCTGTACTTCAATAGGGCTATAGTGCCCTCGAAGCACCGTCACCGTAGGGGCATGGGGCCTTGACATCAACGAATAGGCCACTTCGTCACACATCCAGGTGTCGTGATTGGGCTGAAAGGGAATGAGCACCAGTTGGGCACCGCAGGTGCGAGCAAACTGGGCCAACACGGCGGTGAAGGCTTTGAGCTGTTTTTCAAACCACGTGCGCCAGGGGCGGATAGATACGCCAATCATGGGTAGGGTGGGATCCACCCCTTCATTTAATAACAGCTCTCGAGCATGATGAGGGTGTACGGCGTTTAAGGTGAGTACAGGATCTGCGGTCAGGTGGAGCTGCTGTTGTTGACCCATTCCCAAACGCTGCAAAAATTCATAAGACTCTTCATCTCTTACTGAAATCGCGTTCACGTTTTTAAATATTTGTTTAAGGAACCAGCGGTTCAGACCGTATTTCAAGGGGCCAATGCCCTGACCAAACACCATGGTGGGTACTTTCATAGCCTGGGCCATTTTGAGTAATCCACCATAATAGGGCACGGACCCCAGACCCGTAACGTCCTGAAACAGGCCACCACCACCAGAAATAAACAGATCACAGTTTCGCAGGGCCCTGAAAATTTCCGGTAGATTTGTGCGTTGAATGCTTTTGAAATAGCAACCGGGCAGTTCGTGCCGGGTCCCTGCGGTGAGCACATTCAGCTGCACCGGATAATTTTCAAACAATTGACAAAGGGCGCTCAGGATCGCTTCATCACCGGCATTGTGAAAACCATAATAGCCAGAAATCATCACTTGTTTCATGGCTTCCAGCCTTTCACATGATACACTTTCACCGTCGTGGTTTTTCCTTTAAGTTGTTCTTCACCCAGAGGCTCTATGTCCACGCGATTTTTGACGTAGAGATAGGTGCCGTGGCTAATTAAGATATGGGTGTTGTATTGTTTATTTAAACGCTCAATACGGGCGCTTGTGTTGACCGTATCCCCGATGACGGTAAGCTCTTTACGTTTGGGGTGCCCTACATTTCCCACAAGGGCATCCCCAGTATTGATGCCAATACGAATCTGAATGGGACGTATGCCCTCTTTCATCCATTTTTTTTGCAGTTCGGTCATTTTTTCTTGCATTTCAAGGGCGGTTTTGACGGCATAATAGGCATAGGCCGCCGGATCGTTGGCCCCTATATTACCATAGACCGCCATAATGCCATCCCCAATGTATTTGTCCAGGGAGCCGTTGTTGGCAAAGATAATTTCCGTCATGGCACTAAGGTACTCGTTCAAAATATTAATGATTTGATCCGGCGGTAATTCCTCGCCCATGCGTGAGAAACCCTCAATGTCTGTAAACATCACAGTGACCACGCGCCGTTCGTTTTGTCCCAGCTCTTCAGCAGGGGCATCCATGAGTTCACGCACCACCTTATCTGGTAGGTGTCGCCGGTAGGTGGACAAAAGCTCCTGTCGGGTGCGGCCTTCGGTGCGTTGAAAATAATAGACCAGCGTTCCCAGGGCGGCGCTGCCACACAGCAGGGGCCCCGTCAATTCCAGCCACACATGGCCCAGACGAAAAATGAGAATATTCACGCTCAAATAGCTCAGTAGCAAAGTGCCTACACAGCCACAGGCCACCCAGAGTCCCCAGTTGAGGGTAAAGGCAAAGAGCACAATGCTCAGAGCAATCATGAGCACGCAGAGGGTCAGATTGAGCAAGTCATAGCTGGCATAGGCTTCATTTTCTAATAAGTGGCGCAGGGCGTGTGCTTCTGTTTGCAGCGCTGAAATGACGGGCTTTTGTTCTACAGAAAGCGGGCTACCCACCAGTAGAACACTATTTTTGAGAGTTTGTGCCGGCAGGCGTTTGAGCTGAAGCAAAGACAAAGGCGCTGAAAAGCCGTCGGGGGCCTGTAAATAGCGAATGTGATCCCGGGGCGTACTGGCATCCATGCCTTGAAGTAATCGGGTACTAAAGGCGGGTTGAGTGAGTATAGGAGATTGGGGACTTTTACGGTACACGAGCGGTTTTTGCACCGGGTAAATGCCGGCGTAAATGGACACTGGCTCAATATAGCCGGTGTCCACCGTGCCGGGAGAAAAGCGGGCGGCAGCACGGTGTAAAGTGGGTAGCTGAGCGTCTGTATAATAATTGCTGGCCACCACCAGAGGGATCTGATGACGGGCTTTAAAGGCCTTTAACTCCTCTATAATGCTTTGTTCTTGAAGTAACTCGGGATTGCAAATGCCGAGAGCTCTGAGGGTATTAGGGGCCAGATCCGCCAGAAAGCGGTTAAACTCTTTGGTTTCTCCGGGGTCTACTTGCAGTGCCAGAACCCCGTTTTTCAAAGGGCTTTCTCGCTGAGGAAGTCGGGCGTAAAAAAGCTGATGCTCTAGCCAGCGAGCGGGGGGCAGCACCTGTACCAGAAGCAGTACGCACAAACCCACCAGAGCTGCAAACAGGGCCTGAGGACTGGTTAAATGAGATCGGAGAACGCTCATTTGAGGGGCTCAAGGTGCTCAATGACCCGTTCCAGTGCCACACTGCGAGAGGCCTTGATGAGCACCCGTGCCTGTGGGTGTGCTCGTAATAAGGCTTCTAATGCAGACGCTGCTTCGGGAATGTCTTCACAAAAAATGCCCGAATGTCCAAAACCCTCTAAAATGCCCCGGGCATTGTCGCCCACCACCACCAGCGCTGCCAGATTCAGCTCCTGGCAGAAGGCTCCCAGCTCCCGGTGATAGCGTTCTGAATCCGGGCCCAGTTCTCCCATGAAACCGAGCACCGCCAGCCGGGGTGCTCTTAACTGGTTTAACACATTCAGGGCCGCTCGCATGGAGTCGGGATTGGCGTTATATGCATCGTTAATGAGCACGGCTCCCGTGGCAAGGGTCGTGTTTTCCTGGCGGCCCGAAAGTCTTGGCACTTCAATATGGCTGTCCTTCTCCAACTGATGTCCCAGAAGATGGAGAAGGGCAACACCACATAAAGCGTTGAGGGCCTGATGTTCTCCCAGTAAGTCCAGGGTCAGAGCGCATTCTTCTTGTTGTGGGGTGCGGTAAACGATACGCTGCGTGGGAGTCTGTGAATGGCCTGAAGCAGAAAGCGAAAGGAGTGAGTAAGTGGACTGCGGGTCACGACTGATGGTGATGACCTGTGAACGTTCGTCAGGGGGCAGCGCCTGATATTGTTCTTTTAAAATCGAATTTTCCGTATTGATAACCAGGCGAGAACCCTCATATTGCATGACCCAGTCTGCCAGCTCCCATTTGGTGCGCGTAATGGCTTCCTGAGAGCCCAGTTCACTCATATGCACGGGGCCAATATTGGTAATGACGCCGTAATCGGGTTCAGCAATGACGCATAATTCTTGAATCTGTCCCTCTCCCCGCATCCCCATTTCTACCAGGCACACCTCGTGTTCTGGAGTCAGTCCTAGCAGGGTGCGCGGAACTCCGATTTCATTGTTCCAGTTCAGCGGAGTGGCGTGTACTTTGAAATCGCGGGCGAAAATTTGCTTCAAAATTTCTTTGGTGGACGTTTTGCCTGAAGAGCCGGTAATGCCGATGACGGTGACGTTACACTGACGACGCCATTGCCGTGCCAGATCCTGAAACGCTTTTAGCGTATCGTCTACGCGGAGAACAGGGCGTTGGGTTTCCAGGGGCGCATCCGCTGCACACAGTGCCAGGACGGCTCCGGCCTCAAAAGCTTGCTCTATAAAGTGATGGCCGTCAAAATGCTCCCCTTTTAAGGGAACGTAAATATCGCCAGCTTTGAGTTCGCGGGTGTCTGTACACAATTGCTGTGGCGTGATCTGACGCAGAGCGGTTTCTACATCCGGCGACAAAGCCTTGCCAGTGGCACCGTATTCTGATGCCCAGGCCATAAGATCAAATGAAGGGGATTCTGACATAAAAAGGTTCCTTTGAGCCCATTCATCATAACGGGTTCAGGGGCGGTCATCAAGTACGATGGGCTAAAATGATGCAGAGGATTTTAAGATGTTAGATGCCCTGCGACAACGTTATTTACATATGGTGAAAGCTTCTGTGGGAGATTTTTTGTATGACTTCGACGCCAAATTCACCCGCGAACAGCAAACCGGTTTTTTGCACGTGGACTCGCAAACAGGGGCCCGCAAACATATTACCGATTATGACGAGCTTAAACACAACGGTCTGATTGGCTCTAATGTAGCCCATACACTCATTGGCATGGAGCGTTTAAATCAGCTTCAACAAGCTGTGGAACGTATTCTCGAAGAAAATGTGCCGGGTGACTTCATTGAAACCGGTGTGCTGCGCGGAGGTGCTTGCATTTTTATGCGGGCGCTTTTATGGGCCTATCAGGACACCACCCGCACGGTGTGGGTGGCCGATTCTTTTGCGGGGTTTCCTGAACACAATACGGGTCGGGGACAAGCAGACCCCGACGCAGAATGGGCCGCTGGCTTAGATGAAGTTAAAGCCATTTTTGCCCGTTACCAGTTGCTGGATGAGCAGGTCAGGTTTTTACCGGGCTGGTTTTGCGACACACTCCCAGAGGCTCCCATTGAGCAACTGGCATTGCTGCGCCTGGACGGTGATTTATACGTGTCTACTCGCGATGCTTTAGAAGCCCTGTACCCGAAAGTTTCCAGCGGGGGCTATGTGATTGTGGATGATTACTACGCTTTTGAAGAATGCCGTCTGGCGGTGCGGGAATATCGCAAAGCACACGGGATCAAGGCCCCCATCCAGCGGGTCGATCCCGTGTGTGTGTATTGGCGTAAGCCTTAAAAGGTTCGGCAGATTTCCGCAGAAGTTGTGCCTGTTTCCACATCACGGCCTGAAAAACAGTGGGTTCCGGGCGAACTTACGGTATCAACACCGGCTGTGAAAGAAATTTCCCCATCCGTATCTGCGATGAAATTATCTGTGACTATTGCTCCCTGCGGAACTCTCCACACGATTTCCACGGGTTCACCTGCAGAAAAACCGGTCCCTTTTATATTGACTGCAATAACGCCGTTACCGGCAGATTCTGATGAATCTATAGTTAGCGTAGGTGTGCCCTCTTCTGTAATCTCAAAGCTGAAGACCTCAGATTTTTCGTCGGTATCGTTATTAATAATCTGTGCTTTGTAAGTACCCGGAATAATGATTTGTTCACCCCCGGGAGCGTTCTCAGTGACCACGGTAACTTTGAAGTTATCAAAGGGAAGGGACACACTGGCTTTGCCTTCGGCGTCAGGGTTCAGGGTGACGGAGCTGGTATAATTGTCCGCAAAAAAGCGAGACTCAGGAAATTCGATTTGAAGCGTCAGGCTTGCATCCTGAGGCAGGTTGCTAGCTTGAAACGGCATATCTTCGTCGGTTTCTAAAACAGTGGTTTCAGAGGTCAACTGCATGGCGGTACTATTGGCGGTGGCCGTAGGGGTTGGCGTTGGGGTGGGAGATGTTCCGTTAGATGGCGTTGCAGAAGGTGTTGGGGTGGCCTCTCCTCCTCGTACCAGGGCAGGTTTGCTCTGGGTATTGTTGAAAATAGAGGTGTCTCCAGCATTTTCGAGATCTTTGACCACGTGT
>CAYFGW010000019.1:0-30128 GCA_964342365.1 uncultured Candidatus Sericytochromatia bacterium
GGTTGGGCATCTAACCCGTTGGCTCCTTGCCTTGCTTACATTGTTTAATTTACAGAAAGATGAGTTAAGCAGGTGTAAAGTGGATATAAAAGTCCAATCAATAAGAGTTTTTTAAAATCTTTATGCTTTTCGTTTTCGACAGATAAGTATGACTTACCAAATCTATTTTTTGCTTCTGAGACACACCGTATCATTACTCAGCAGGCTTTAAAAACCGGGCCTTCGCCCGATCAAGCACCCGCAGCGATACTTTGCTACGAAAAAAAGAGCTGTGCAGATAAATAGACAGTTCCCTTTCAGAAATCACTTGTGCAAGCTGCACCAGCGCTTCTTCAAGCTCTGCATAATCTGGCTGCGTATATTGGGCTTTACGCAGTAAAAAATGGGCCTGACGGGCGACTGACTGCGCTACGGCATTTTCTTCTTCCCATCTCTGATGGGCTTTTTGTTTTGCCCGCAACCGTTCCACCTCTTTTTGTTCAGCAGCCTGCTGATGGGTTTTTAACATCCACGAAAAGCTCACCGCTTTCACCTGTTCCAGACTTTTTTCTGTCCACTCCAGATGCTCCAGCGCAATTTCATCCTGAAGCCAATCGGGCCATTCGCCCATGTCATCTCGCCGCCATTCGGGATCTCGTGAGCGCTCAGGGCAAGAGGCAGCGAGCTCTTGTAATAAATTATAAAAGGCGTTGCGAAACATGTCATCGGCTTTGTCTTCTAAGGTTTCACACGCCATGCCATACCCTGAAACATAAGTAGGGTATTGCTCACCGGTGGGGGCCTCTAGAAAATCACCGACCCGCTCATAATCCGCTTGCTGATGCCCGCCTTTAGACAGCACGGGCCGAAGAGAATCGTCTTCATATAAGAAGGGTTCCGCGTCGTATTTTTCGCCATAGAAAAAAATATGAGTGAGGGATTCAAAAAGCTCACGCACGATGTGTGCTTGCACCGCTTCAAAACGATGCTGATTTGTCTGCAGCCAGGATTTAAAGATGCTCACGAATCCATTCCAGCACGTCTTCGTGGTGGGATTTGGTTTTCACCTTTTTCATCACGTGCTTGATCTTGCCGTCTTTACCAATAATAAAGGTCATGCGATGAATGCCATCATATTCGCGGCCCATAAACTTTTTGAGTCCCCATACACCGTAGGCGTCTGCCACCTTATGGTCTTCATCAGACAGAAGCGTAAAATTAAGCTCCTGTTTGTCTTCAAATTTTTTGAGACGGGCCACGGGGTCGGGGCTAATCCCTAACACCACCGTATCGGCCTCGGCATAGGCGGTTTTGCTATCGCGAATGCCACAGGCCTGATTCGTACAGCCCGGGGTCATGGCCTTAGGATAAAAATACACCACCACGTTTTTGCCTTTAAAATCGGTGAGCTGGACAGTATCTCCATTTTGATCTTGTAAAGCAAAATCAGGGGCAGCGGTGTCGATATCTGGTTGTTTCATAGGTTCTGGTTTCCGTTTTTTAGTTCAGTTTACCAGCAGACTTTACCCTTGAAAGCGTAGCGTTCACCATGGCACACTAATTTTATGAAACAACTCTTTATGGCTTTTATGGCGGGCACTGTGGTGACCGGAGCCACCCTCGGCACCCTCGGCTATTTTTATATTGGTGATTTAAACGCTGAAAAAACCGAACTACAAACACTCACCAAAAAACAGAGCTGGCGTTTAGAAAACCTCACCGACAGTCAGACCCGCTTGCAAAACGAATTGCAAAACCTCAAAGAGCAGCGCAAAAAAACCTACGACACCACCATTACGTCTCTCATGCAGGCCAAAAACAACGCAGGCTTAGAGGCCCTTTATGAAATGGGCAACAAGGCCTTTGCCGAAAAAGATTATCCCCGCGCTTACTTTGCATTAGCACAGGTGATCAAGGCCAATCCCCAATACAAAAATATTGCCAAAGAATTCCCGGCGGTCAAAACCGCTTATGAAAAACACCGCAAGGATTTGTCTGCACAATTGCTCAAAACCACCTACGGTAAGGCCCTGGACGCTCAGGCTAAAGAGCAATTCGGTCAGGCCAAAGCCGCCTATGAAGAGGTCATCCGCTTGCAGGCAGACTACAAAGACGCTAAACAGCGACTGGCCACCGTCACCCGCCAACTGGACACCCGCAACAAGGCGCTGGCCCAGTCACAGAAGAAAAAGTGGTTAAGTGAAACCTACAAAGTAGGCTTTAATCATCAGGCCATCGGTCGTTATGCCGATGCAAAGGCTGCTTACCAGCAGGTGGTCAACTATGCGCCCAACTACAAAGACGCTGCCAAACGCCTGAAAACCGTGGCTTCCAAAGTGCCCGTCCCGGTGAGCACGCCGGTACCCGTTGCCGCCACCGGCAACAATTGTTATCAGCTGGGTATGACGGTGGGACGCTGTGGCAGCAATCCCAATAACCCCGGCTGCGCTAATTTACAATCTTCAGCTCAAATTGCCGCCTGCAAAAACAACCCTGAGTTTGTCAAAGGGTATCAAACCACTCTTAATGCAGGAGCGGCCACAACGCCGGGAGCCGGCACCAATCCCGACCCCAACGGCATGCTTAAAGGTATTTCTTCACTGCTGAAGAATTTATAAAGGTTTTACTGCTCTTTTTGAAAGCGCTGGTGAACCCGTCTCCAGCGTTCGGCTTCAACGTCTGCGTCAAAAGTGGTAAAAACCTCTCGCACCCAGGCATCTGCATTAGCAAAGGGAGTTTCTTTCAGGGTTTCTAGTTTGATTTTTTGAGCCAGATGTACAAAAAGTGGATTTTTATAAATATAAAAAACGTTTTCCTGAATAGCGGTCTGGCTCTCAAAATACTGGGCCTGGCTAAAAGCGTGTTTCCACAAGGTCATAGGATCTTGTGAAACAACCAGACTACCGGATTGCTCTACAAAACGCTGTATTTTGGGTTCCAGAAGTGAGGAATGTCTTTTGACGGCAGTTCCCATGGCACGGGTGTCGAAACCCAGTTTTATGAGAGAATCAGGGACCGGGTTGTAATACTTTTTGGCCTGTAGCCAATCTTGAGCCACCGCTTTAGGCTCATACTGAGCCAGAAAGCGGGGCAAATAGGCATCAAAAGGCAGACCAGAAGTCTCAAAAACAGAACGATTTTGTAGGAAGTGATATAACAACAGGTTCTTATCATAATAAACCCGATAATTTTTATAAGACTGTGCTTCTTTTTGAGATCTTGTAGCCATGGCATAGGCCACGGATTGTGCAAAGCTTTCCTCTAGCAACGTGGCCTGCAATTTTGTCTCACCCGTCAATTCAACAGCGGCATCAAATCGTTCCTGAAAACGCTCACGATAAGGCTTGAGTTTCTCATTCATGAGCACATGGGTATATTCGTGCGCTGCCGTCAAAAAAACGCTTTCGTCCGTGGTGTATGCTTTGTCTACATGCAACTTAATTAAAAAGCTGCGTTCCTGTTCATTAAAAGTGGTTTGTCCCGACGTTCCGAAAGCGTCAAAAGCATTCACAACAACCTTAACGGGAGCAGTCGGTTGCACCTTTAAGAAACAACGGGCTTTTTCAATGCCCCTTCTGGCAATCTGTTGGTACTGACGAATATAGCGCTGGTGAACAGGACCATAATGTTTATTCCAACGTTGCTCCAGATTTGCCGCCCGATAAAAGGAAGCCATCAGCTCACCTGATGGCATTTGAGAAATAGCCTGTCTTTCGTAGGGATCTATGTCTGAGAGTTGCTCTACATCAGCTAGACGGAATTGAGGCGAGACTCCATAATATGTGGAGTAACTCAAAAACAAACCATTTTTAACATAAAGAGAAGCATTTTTCAAAAAAGCATCGTAAGCAGCACGATGCTTTACATAAAGCGGCTGAAGGACGGTAGAACTTTTAAGTTCTTCACTGAGCTCTTTTTGGATAGGATCATACTGACTAAAGTCTAACGACTTGTCTCGATCTCCAACCCAGTTAAGCCACGCTATCGCAGTAAAGAGAGTTTTGTCGGTGCCAAACTCCACAGCATACTTTGACGGAGGACAATCAGACGTATTCTTAGAAAGAGGCAACCTTTCCGCTGACTGAATAGCAGGAACCCATAATAAAATAGAAGGTGTAAGTAAAATAGAAAAAAGAGTGGTTTTTATTTTCATGGTTGTGATCTTTTCATGTTAACGGCGGCGATTGGGCAGATGAAAGTGTGTCAGATTGGACAATTTCTGCATGCGGCGTTCTGCCAAGCGATTGGAAGCCAGGTTGGTGGGAATGTCTTCGTCCTTGGAGATTTTGAAAATCTGTTTGACGGTGGTGTAAATGTTTTGCACTTCTTTTTCCACTTTGTGCTGGTTATAACCGCGCAGTTCGTTCCACACGTTAATGAGGCCCCCGGCGTTAATCACATAGTCCGGCGCATAAAGAATACCCTTGCGCTTTAAGATTTCGCCGTGCAGCATTTCGTCTTCCAGCTGGTTATTGGCAGAGCCCGCCACGATTTCATAACCAAAGTTTTCTAAAGATGAATTATTAATCACGCCGCCCAATGCCGAAGGCGAAAACACGTCCCCCTCCATTTTGAACACCTCGTCAGGGCCTATGGCTTTGCCGTTAATTTTTTTAGCCAGAGCTTCGGTTTGATCCATGTCCAGGTCGGTCAGAATAAGTTCAGCACCTTCAGCAGCCAGCATTTCCACCAGCGCGGTACCCACATGCCCCAAACCCTGAACCATAACGCGACGACCGGACAGCTCACTGCTGCCATAACGCTCGTGCAAACAGGCTTTGATACCATAAAATACGCCCAGAGCCGTTACCGGAGAGGGATCGCCGCTGCCCCCCATTGCCCGCGAAATACCCGTTACGTGCCGGGTTTCCATGCGCACGTATTCCATGTCATCCACGTTAATGCCCACATCTTCAGCGGTAATATAACGACCGCCGAGACTTTCCACAAAACGACCAAAAGTGCGAAAAAGGGCTTCACTTTTATCTTTTTTGGGATCCCCAATAATCACGGCTTTGCCGCCCCCCAGGTTTAACCCCGTTACCGCCGCTTTGTAGGTCATACCGCGAGACAGACGCAACACATCGTGCAGTGCTTCAGCTTCAGAAGCATAGGGCCACATGCGGGTACCGCCCAGCGCAGGGCCCAGTTGGGTACTGTGAATGGCCACAATGGCTTTTAAGCCCACGGAAGGATCCGAAAAATGCACCACCTGTTCATGGCCGTGGCGCTCCATTCCTTCAAATAAGTCAGGGCGCAGGGTGTCCAGAGACGCTTCTTTTTCCACGGGTGTATTTGCAAAAGCCATTGTTCTTACTCCTCAATCGGTTGTTTTATGTATTATACCGCCATTTTATAACCTAAACATAAACTTGATTCGATTATTTCTTAATCTTTTCTATTTTAAGCCGGAGAACACGTTTGAATGACTGCCAAAATACGTTATGCTAAGTCTTAAAATTGCATAAAATAAAGAACTTACGACGCAACCAAGAGGAAGATCATGGACGAAAACAAAATCGATCGCGAAGATCCCAATTACCAGTTACACAGCATCAGACACTCTGCCGCTCACATTATGGCCCATGCGGTACAGGATCTGTTTCCCGGTGCCAAATTCGCAATTGGCCCGGTCATTAAAGACGGCTTTTATTATGACATGGACTTAGATCGCCCTCTCACTCCCGAAGACCTTGAGGCCATTGAGGCCCGCATGAAAAAAATTATCAAGTCCAACCAGAAGTTTGAACGAGAAGAATGGTCAAAACCAGAGGCTCTGGCCTGGTTCAAAGAGAACGGTCAGGATTACAAGCTCGAAATTATTGAAGACATTGACGATGAAACCGTCTCCATTTACAAAGAGGGCGATTTTACCGACCTCTGCGCAGGCCCCCACGTGCGTTATACCAAGCAGTGTAAGCACTTCAAACTGCTAAAAGTTTCCGGAGCCTACTGGCGCGGCGACGAAAACAACCCCATGTTGCAACGCATTTACGGCACCGCCTGGAAAACCAAAGACGATTTAGAAAAGCATTTATATCAGCTCGAAGAAGCCCAGAAGCGAGACCACCGCAAACTGGGCCGCGAACTGGGACTGGTGATGTTCCATGAGTTTGCCCCCGGGAGCCCTTTCTGGCTACCCAAGGGAGCCACCGTCTTCAAAATTCTTTCTGACAAAATGCGCCAGTACAATCTGCGTAACGGCTATCAGGAAGTGCGTACCCCCCAATTGTTCAACAAACGCCTCTGGGAAACCTCTGGTCACTGGGATCATTACCAGGAAGACATGTTTATCTTTGATGAGGACAAAAGCGAAGACAAGCACGAAGGCTGCGGAGGACATGAACAGGATCGTAACGCACTGGGCTTGAAGCCCATGAACTGCCCCAGTCATATGCTGATTTTTAAGTCTGAGCGCCGCAGTTACCGCGACTTGCCCATGCGCATTCACGATCAGGGTGTGCTACACCGCAACGAAAAATCGGGAGCGCTTTCAGGGCTGACCCGCGTCCGCATGTTCTGTCAGGATGACGCCCACCTTTTTGTAACCAGCGAACAAATCGAAAGCGAATTGCGCCGCCTGTTACGCATGGCCCGCAGCACCTATGAAGTGTTCGATATGAAGTTCAGTAAGGTGTATTTATCTACGCGGCCTGAAGACTATCTGGGCGAGCTGGAAATGTGGAATCAGGCCGAAGACAGCCTGGCCAAAGTTATTAAAGAAGAAGGATTCAACTACGAAATCAACGAGGGTGACGGTGCCTTTTATGGCCCCAAAATCGACTTTGTTATTGAAGATGCCCTGGGCCGTGAATGGCAAACCGCCACAGTACAGCTGGACTTTCAGCTGCCCCTACGCTTTGATTTGAAGTACGTGGACGCCGATAACGAAATGCAAACGCCCATTGTCATTCACCGGGCGATTTATGGCTCTCTGGAACGCTTTATTGGCATTTTGATTGAGCACTACGCGGGTGCCTTCCCCGCCTGGCTGGCACCGATACAGTGTGCCGTTATTAATCTGGGAGAAGCCCATCTGGACTACGCACAAAAAGTGCATGATCAGCTGACCAAAGCCGGCGTACGCTCCCACTTAGACGTGCGCAATGAAAGCGTAAACTACAAAATTCGTGAGTCTCAGCTCCAGCAGATTCCCTATATGCTGGTAGTGGGCGATCGAGAAATGGAAGCGGGTGCTGTGGCCGTACGGGGTTTACGCTCTGGAAACGAAGGCGCGCTGCCCGTTCAGGAATTTATCGACAAAATTCTGGCGGAAGCTGACGTGGATTTTAAAGATCCTGAAGAAGAGTAGAGCCGGTGCCGGATCTGTCGGTGACCTTTTGTGTAAAATGGTATAAAAGGCACAGACAAATCCGGCGTGCTTTTGTGAGAATGGTTCACGAGTGGTGATACGAGCGTTTACATATGTCAAATACGGCGAATAGTTTATGACCGACGAGTTACTCGATTTAGAAGAACTCTTTGGAGAAGGTTTTCGGGACACCCGCCCGCAGGAAGCGGAAACGGATGCGCCTGCGGAAGCGCCTGCGCCTGCGCCTGCTGAAGCGCCTACACCTGCCAACACCGCTGCTGCTTATCCACTGCTCGTGGATTCCGACACGACGCCTTCAAACACCACGACGTCTCCTGTGGAAGCATCTGCCCCTCCGACAATACAATCTGAGCCGCAACCAGAACCTGAGCCAGAGCCAGAAGCTCAGTCCCCTGAAGATGACGAATCCCACGAAAAGATTGAAGATTTTCTTACGGGATTTGGTCAACGCTGTGTGGCTTTTGGCTACTACTGTGACCAGTATATGCGTGAAGAAATCAATCTGGGCGAAATCACGCGCCATATGAGTGAGGCCACCGGAGAGGGTGAAGCCTTCTTTGATCAGCACCACGGCATTATGAAGCCGGAACAGCTGTATCGCTACCAGACCATGCAAAAAACCCTTGATGACATGGCTACCAACCTCATTGAAACAGAAATCAAACGGAACCGTTCCGTCATCCAGGAAGCCATGAGCAATGGCGAATACTTTATTGTGAATATTACCTTTAACAGTATTCATTCTTCCATTTACATGGTCTACAACTCTCCCGGTGAACGCTACAAGATGGAACGAGACCACAAACTGGCTCTGCTCCAGGAAGAACAAGAACTCACTCAGGCTCTGATGAAAGTCCTCAAGGTCATCGACCAGAAAAACACACCGGAGTCTGCCAGCAGTGAGGACTTGCAAAAACTGCACAAGACCCTGCAAATTTATGTGGCCTATTTCAAAAAAGTGGATTACCCCGACGTCAAAATGGCCAGCGATAAACGGGTTCTGCGCCAAATGAAAGATTTCGTAGATCACATGGCGGCCCACGATTATTATGATAACCGCCGCGAAATTTTCCGCCAGATCTCAGAGTTTATTGCTACTCTCAAAGGAGGAATCCATAAGGAACTGCATGAAGAACTGGACAACTTGCGGGAGCGGGTACGCCCACCCAACCCCTCCGAAGAACTAGATCGCCTGTACAAGGCGGCGCTGGAAGCAGAAGGAGAAACCAACGTTTATAGTGCGGTCATTGCTTTTAATAATTTCGCCGAGAAACATAGAAGCCTTGTTAAAATTCATGAATACAAAAACGAAATTCGTAAATCTATCCAACGCAAGGGCCTGAGTTAAGGAGACCTTAATGCCATCATCTACCACCTGGCCAGCGCTGTTTCAAGCGCTCAAAGCCAGAAAAGAAGCCAACGACCACACCAGCCAGGAAGCACGTCAATGCGCGCGCCAATGGGAACAACTCTTGAAAGACATGGGCAGCGATACCGAACTGTCCGATACTTACAACCGCTATTACAAAAGCACCAAACACGAGAAAGATGACACCCTGATTGACCAGCAAGAATGGTACGACGAGCTACAGGAACTGCAATTGTTTGTGCAAAAAATTCGCAAAGCGGATCCCGAAAGCGAATTGTACACTCCCTGAGTTTAACCATGTACGCTGACAGATCCGTTCTTTCTCACGAAAAGTGGATGCGGCAGGCACTGGCTCTGGCCACCAAAGGAAAAGGGCAGGTATCTCCCAATCCTCTGGTGGGTGCAGTACTGGTGTCCAAAGAAGGCGAACTGCTGGCGAAAGGCTATCACGCCCGTCACGGAGCCGTTCATGCAGAAGTAGACGCTCTTAACCATTACCGGCAGGAATACGGACAGCCTCTCCCGGCGGGCACCACCCTGTATTGCAATTTAGAACCCTGCTCCCATCAGGGAAAAGGCAAAATCAATCCCCCCTGCGCCCCACAAATAGTGGAAGCAGGGGTCGCCAGAGTGGTAATCGCCATGCAAGATCCAAACCCCAGGGTTCAGGGCAATGGTGTAAGCCTTTTGCGTGAGGCAGGTATTGAAGTGGTCACCGGTATTTGCGAGCAAGAAGCTCAGGCGCTAAATCGAAAATTCACCACCCATATTTTGCACCAACGCCCCCATGTGCTGTTAAAAATGGCGCAGACTCTCGATGGTCGTATAGCCACTGTCACTGGTGATAGCCAGTGGATTACCAACAAGGCCGCCAGAGCAAGAGGCCACGCCCTGAGAGCTGAATACGATGCAGTAATGGTAGGTTCCGGCACCGCCACTTATGACAACCCTCGTTTAAACGTGCGCCTGGTCAAAGGCAGAGATCCCGTGCGGGTGGTGTTAGACAGTTCATTAAAAACACCGAGCACTCACAACCTGTTTCAGGACCCCCTGGCTTCCCAAACTCTGCTTTACACTGCCCACACGTCTATGAAAAATACCGAGGCCTACACCCGGGAAGGGGCTGTGGCCGTGGAATTGCCTTATGAGGAGTCCGAAAACGAAGCCCAAAAACTCAGTCTCAAAGCACTGCTGGCAGATCTTTATGAGCGGGGCGTTTATTCGCTGATGGTAGAAGGCGGAGCGGGATTAATCACCGCTTTTTTACAGCAGCAACTGGCTGATAGCGTACATATTGCCATTGCTCCCAAAATATTGGGACAGGGAAAGGCTGCCATTGGAGACTTGCATCATGTCACAATGTCTGAGGCTCTGGTGTTAAAAGACGTGAATTATGAACAGGTCGAACACCAAATTTTATGCGAAGGACATTTTCGATCATGTTTACCGGACTCATCGAAGAAATAGGCGAAGTTACCGCCGTTTCCACCTTTGACGGCGGCATGCAGTTTACGATCAAAGGAGAACGGATCTTTTCCGATCTTAAAGTGGACGATTCTATTGCCGTTAACGGCTGCTGCCAGACCGTCATCGCCTACGAAGGCCGTACCTTCACCGTACAATCTATCAAAGAAACCCTCGACAAAACCAACTTCTCTCAGCTTCAGGTGGGCTCGCGGGTCAATCTGGAGCGGGCGATGTTACCCACACAGCGTCTCGGAGGACACTTTGTACAGGGTCATGTAAATGACGTGGGCGAAATCGTCAGTATTGAACACCGGGGAGAAAACAAATATGTGGGCGTGCAATTGTCTGAGGCCCTCTTTCGGTATTGCATTCAGGAAGGCTCCATTGCCGTTGACGGGGTATCCCTGACGATTGCTGCGCTAGACAGTGACACGCACCGGGTTTATGTGTCCATTATTCCCCACACCTGGCAGGTCACCACCTTTGGAAATTACGCACCCGGACAGAAGGTCAATATTGAAGTGGATATGCTGGCTAAAATGGTGTATCAATTCACCCGTCCCTTTCAAAGTACCGAGGAGAGCGTCTCATGAGTGATTTTAATACAGTAGCCGAAGCCCTTGAAGATATTAGAGCGGGCAAAATTGTGATTGTGGTAGACGATGAAGACCGGGAAAATGAAGGGGACTTTATTATGGCGGCAGAGCACGCCACCCCGGAAGCTATTAACTTTATGGCCACCCACGGGCGCGGACTGATTTGTGTTTCCATTAACGAGTCTCGCGCCAAAGCACTGGAACTGGACATGATGGTGGCCCAGAATAACCACGGTAAGTTTGCGCAGGTTTCCACCAATTTCACCGTGTCTGTGGATCACTGGCCCACCAACACCACGGGTATTTCCGCCTTTGATCGCTCCAGCACCATTCAGGCCATCGTCAATCCGGACACCCGCTCTACAGACCTGGCCCGCCCGGGACATATTTTTCCCCTGGTGGCGCAAAAGGGGGGCGTACTGCGCCGGGCCGGTCATACTGAGGCGGCCCTGGATCTGGCTAAAATGGCGGGCTGTGCTCCTGTGGGGGTGCTTTGCGAAATTATGAATGAAGACGGTTCCATGGCCCGTGTACCCGAACTTCTGGACATCGCCAAACAGCATCAGCTGAAGTTTATTACGATTCAGGATCTCATTCAGTACAAAATGAGCCAGGAATCCTTTGTAAAAATTGATTCCACCGTGGAGTTGCCCACCCGCTGGGGAGACTTTAAACTGGTCACCTTTGTGAACACCTATGATCCCACGGAACACCATCTTGCCATGGTGAAAGGGGAAGTCTCTGGTGAAGAGCCCGTTCTGGTCAGAGTGCATTCGGAATGTCTGACGGGAGACACTTTTGGTTCAGGTCGCTGCGACTGCGGGGAACAATTGGATCACGCCATGGAAAAAATCGCCAAAGCGGGCAAGGGCGTGGTGGTGTACTTACGTCAGGAAGGGCGAGGCATTGGTTTCGTGGCCAAAATGCGCGCCTATGCCCTGCAAGAGAAGGGCTATGATACGGTGGAAGCCAACCTGAAACTGGGGTATAAACCCGACCTCAGAAATTACGGTTTTGGGGCCCAGATGATCAAATTACTGGGCATCAAAAAAATGGTGCTCATGACCAATAACCCCCGCAAAATTGTAGGCATTGACGGTTTTGGCTTAGAAGTGGTGGATCGTGAACCCATTGAAGTGGGACACAAATCCACCAACGATAAGTATCTACAAACCAAGCGCGATAAAATGGGGCATCAGATTTTAAGCAGCGGAAGAAAATAAGAAGGACAAAACAATCATGCAAACCATTGAAGGACATTACAAAGGACAGGGCAGCCGTATAGGTATTGTGGTGGGCCGCTTCAACGAACTGATCACCCGTGCCCTGCTTCAGGGGGCCCTGGACTGTCTCAAGCGTCACGGTGTGGAGTTAGAAGATATTACCGTGGTGTATGTGCCCGGCGGTTTAGAAATCCCTCTGGCCATTCAAAAAATGGCAAGCAGTCGTAAATACGATGCTCTGATTGCTCTGGGCGCGGTCATTCGTGGCGCCACGGCCCACTTTGAATATGTGTCCAGTTTTGCCACCCAGGCCACAGCCCAGGCGGGCATAGAGGCGGGAATCCCCGTCATGAACGGCATTTTAACGGTAGAAAACATTGAGCAGTCCTTAGAGCGAGCGGGATCCAAAGCCGGGAACAAAGGCTGGGAATGTGCCCAGGGCGCTCTGGAAATGATTGACGTGGTGCGTCAGCTTAACGCTCACCATCAGGGTTAAGCTTAAAAGCGGAACCCCAGTAGGTTCCACTGCGCCAGCCAGTATAAAAAGCCCAGGAGCGTTATCAACTGCACACCATAAACGGCTTTTTCAGAAAAACGGCGCTCTCTCCATTCATTGACCAATAGCAAACTCAAGATCAGCCCGCTCACCAACGCCACCAGAGGCAATAACAAACTGCCAATAAGTGCCGGAGTGGGCTGATTTCTGATCACAAAACTCAGTTCCTGCCCCACTTTACCGCCCAGCAGACCGTAGTAAAAAGCGGGAGCAAATGCCGCCGCACAGGAAGCACTTATAGCAGACACCAGAGGCAGATCCCAGTTTTCTTCCGGACGCGCTTCAACCCCGTCTTCAACCTCATATTCAACCTCATATTCAACCCCGTCAGCACCTTCTATTTGCGGCATATAGCGCCAGAGTTTAAGGGCGCCCCGGCCGGCAAAAACAGCCATCAGCAGCGTGAAGAAACCTGCAATGAGCCACTGAAAACGAGGCACATAAAAACCTTTGCTCACCTGCCAACGCTGCTGTGCTCCGCTTTGCTCGTGTAAGTGTTCGCCGTCCCAGAAAATCCTTTGTCCGGTGGCGTTCACATATTCTTTGTCGCGCTGAAGATGCCAATGCTCTCCCCGATACCGTAAAGCGGACGGACTGAGCACGTGCACATAAACAGGATTTACAATGTCCAGAGCCGTCAGCAAAGACACGCGGTCGCGGGTCATTAGCCGAAGGGGATAGGTGTCACGGGACGTGGATTCAGGCGCAGAAGGAAATGGTGTTCTAGAGGACACCTCTAAACGTTGTGTCACAAAATCCTGCGTAAAACGCTGAACCGCGCCCGCATCACGGGTATTACTAAAATACACAAAGCCACTCCGAGCTTCAGGGAACACCGCCAGTCTGAGAGATTGACCAAACCAGGTACTGTCCAGATAAAAAAAGCGCTGATCGCCCAGAGTACTTTTAAAGAACCCCAGAGAAGGCTCGGTGTCTGTGGGCAAAAGCAGTTTTCGCAGCGAGGGTTCAAAGGGCTTCTCAGAACGCAGAAGGGCTTTGAGCAGTTTACCCAGATCTTGTGGGGTACTGGTGTAACCATGCACATCGGGAGTCGCGGTCCACACAGCGGGAAAATCAGAAAAAGGTGTAGCACTGCCCTGCATAACGTCCTGGTACTGTTGACCGGTTTTTCCTTTGAAAACAGCGGTATTTTGCCAACGCAGCGGCGCAAAGGTGCTGTTCACAATTTCTGACAGCGGGGTTTCACGATTGCGCTGTTGAGACACCACTTCTTTCAGGATCTGAGCGGGCACCAGATCTCCCATACTTTGATGAGTCAATAGATTTCCCGGCGGCAAAATGGCGGGCTTGAGTTCCTGCACAATAAACTCCCGCAGCTCAGGAATACGATTTCCGTCGGTCAGGTACAAATGAGTTTGTCGCAGGGGCAAGCCGCTCTGGCGCGATAGCAAGTGCCTGACCTGAATATCTCCAAAAGGCTGAAGCAATTGCAAATCATTCAAATAAAAATTCGCTGGCTCCTCAAGAGACGCTTCACCTGCAGCAAAAGACTGGAGCAAGGCGGTGGTGATCAGCAATTCTCCCAGACGTCCCAAACGCACCGGCGTGGTCTTCTCCATGCCCGAATAAACGGCCTCTGATTTTTCCCCGTCAAAGGTTAGCGAAAAAGACTTCTCTTCTGCCAGAGCATGAGGCGTTCCCATCAGGATTCCCCATAGCAAAAGGGACAGTCCAAAGACTGCCCCCCGTACGTTACGCAAAATTAGTGAGAGGCCAGAATGGCTTCAATATTGGGGTAGTAGCTGTGATTGTGGGTGTAGTAATCATAAATCTGGCCGTCTTGTACAATCCAGGCATCCTGGAACTGACCGTCGGGACTCATCACCCGCACAATGCGGCTACCGTTTTTCAGGCTCCAGTGACGACCGTCGGCGTAATAATGCTCAACGTTCATACCCTGACGGGTTTTGATATGAAACTGTTCTGCAGGAATGTCCCAGCTATTGTCCACAATAAATTCCAGCACTTGCCAGATATTGCCAGAAGCCAGGGTTCCCTGATCTGCAGCAATACCGGAGTCGTTGGGTAAACCAAAAACCATAAACTGAGGATAACGACTGGCAGCGTTTTGCAGTTCGCCTTCACGCCCCCACTCGTGGTGCAGGGTACACATCACGTCGCGTACGAGACCAAAACCGGGCATATTCTGCCCTGCTTCTACAGCACCCATCATGGTGGAACACAGTTGATCAGCACCCGCTGAGAAGCCCACAGTCAGCTGACCTCGCTCCTGACGTCCGTGCAGAATGCGCACAAAGATGTCGGGATCGCCGTAGTATTTTTCACCCAGGGCCCGGTAACGTTGCATGCCCAGAATGCTGCTTCCGCCGCCGAGAATAACCACCTCAGAGGTATGGAGCTGCTCAAAAAGCATATCGATATCTTCTTTTGCCAGATGATCGTTCCAGTAAAAGTGCTGAGGCTCTAACCCCCATTGCTTAAAACGCTCAAAGTACCAGCGGAAGGTGCCCCAGCTATACTCTTGCTGATCGTAAGCGCCCATGGACATGGGCAGATAAAGAACACTTTTATTGGTGGGATTTTTGAGAGCACGTTCCACAATCCACCAGCGGTGAATGTCTTCGCTGCGATTATGAGAACTATAGACGAGTGCGGTAGGAAACATGAAAATAAACCTCTATGTTAAATGAGTGATTGTTAAAAATCAGTTTAACATAGCCGCTGATGTTAAAAAAGGTACGTTTACTTTTATTTTGTGATTTGTTTTTGTTAAAATAGAATTAAGTCACCCCAGTCCTCACAGGCCCACGTCTAAGATAATGACAGCCCGTAAACTCACTGGGCAAAATTCAACGGTAGGAAGTTATATAATGGTTGCAGTTGGCGGCTCACGGCCCGTAGATGGCGGTACGTTTTACACCAATACCCGAAATTATGAAGCGGTTCTGCTTGATGTACGCGCCCGTACCCTTGAAATCGATCAGGTACAAACCCGCAAAAGCTATCTCAGCACCATTTTAAATTACGGTAATCTCGACGAAGAGATGTCCGCTGAGATCGATACCAACGTCCGCACTCCCAGCGCAAATGCAAGCTACACCGATAACGGACTGGGAGCAGGAGTCTACGAACTCCAGGAAGGCACACCTCTTTTTCTGGAAAATATGTTTGCCAGCTCTGTGCGCTACGTAGGTCTAACGGACGACGGTTCTGGCACAAACATCATTCAGTATGATCCTCTACGACTTGAATCCCGTCTGGCTCCCGGCATGGAAGTAGAAATTAATGGTGAAACACGCACCATTGGTTTTGTAAATGCCACCAACTTTACGCTGACGGCGCCACTTTCCGTCAGCCCTGGAACGGGCTCCCTGATTCTGGTTAAAGGCAGAGAATATACAAACCCCCACCTGAACGAAACCTATCGTGTCACCGACAACTACAGTTCATATAACGTGGATGAAAACCGCTATCAGGTGGATCGTGTTAACGGCCTGGTGCGCTATCGTCCGGCTCAGGGCAACTTTGCTCCCGGTGGAGGCTTACCCGCCTCTCTATGGCATCCCGAAGCCGCATTGGAAACCCCTTATTATCTGGGAAGAATGCTCACGGTATCTCAGACGCCTCCCTCTTCTGTAGTACCTCCCGGTGGTGTGCTATCCAACCCTCCTGTGGGCCCAGAAGAACTGGGTAACCCGGTGGATCCCCTCGGCAACGCCGTGGTTTATGATGGCACGCCCGGTACCACCACCGACTTCAATTTACCCATTCCTAACGGAGACTACAGTAATATCACCGTATCGTCTCCTGACGGTGTGCCCTTTGAAGTGGAGTTAAACGGCGCTAAACTGGCCGTAAGCAACCGCGGTGGCACGGTCACCATTCCCTTCTTTGACCCTAACTTTGAAAACGATCAGCTCAAAGCCAACGAAGGTATCGACCCCGATATTTATATTCAGCGTTTTGTTAAAGAAGGCAATAATCATCTGGTTATCAAAGCCACTGAAACCGCCGATGCCGGAGGCAACAGGGGCATCTCCGTTGAAGGCCTTTTCAACGGTGTGGAACTGTCCACAGCCGACTCCTCTACTTCTATTGATACCCTGGACTGGTCTGTGTCCAAGCGGAGTATTCTCGGCGTGGTAGGTAAGGTGGAGTTTGAACTGCGGGATCAGGTGGCTTTAGAGCAGGTCAATGACGAAATTCAGAAGGCCAAAGGCGCGTTAGAATCGCTCACCACGATTATTGCCGCTACAGACGTTAATCAATTACAATCTATTTTATCCGTGATTCGCTAAGGAGAAGTTAAAAATGGTAGTACCCGTCGTTTTAGGAATGTCAAGCTTCGATTACCGCCCCCTGCGGTTCGAGCAGTCTCGTCTGTCTAAAACCCTTGTTTTGCCCAGTCCCCGAGACAAAGACGACACTGCTCTGTCTTTAGAAGTAGAAGATGATCAGGATGTTCCCTTTAAATACCCCACCTTTATTAAGGTGCGTTACGACAAAGAAGGCGATCTCCCTCTCTTTGAACTGTGGATGAAGGACAACTTTGATCAGGAATACAAAATCAGTAAAGAGCATCGCAAAATTCGCCCGGACGGAAGTCGGGAAGCGGCACCTACAAACGTGGGTACCAGCACCATTGGTATCAACGACGATCCCCTGGTAGCTCCTGCCCCCCCCAATCCAGCCGCTTTTTTGAGTCGGGTCAACAACAGCTTTGCAGTGAACCCCATCACCGGCGAAATTTACCGTAACGCTTACTGGGACGAAGAAACACAGCAAATTAGAGATGCTGACGGAGATAGCGTAGCTGGCGTTCGATTATCTGATGGCTCTACGGGTAATACCTTTAACGGCACCTTAGTAGGCACCATCAAGTATGATGCGGTTACCGGTCTGGCACTGGCCGCGGTAAACACCCGTATTTCAGACATCTCCAACGCTGTGGAAGGTGTCACCAAAGTACTTCAGGTGGCTTCTCAGCAAATTCAGAATGTCTTAGACATTATTCGTTAACCTATTATCATTAACTCTTGAAAAGCCTGCGTTATGCGGGCTTTTTTAGTGAGCACGAAAGGAAAACCTATGGCAGATCGTCAACGGGTTCGCAGTATTGCCATTTGCCTGATTCAGCACTTGCACAAGCCCCAAATTTTCGTGTTGGAGGGCTTTGAAACCGGACAACAACGCCACTTTTATCGCCCCCTTGGTGGCGGTATTGATCTGGGAGAAACAGGGGCAGAAACGGTGGTGAGAGAACTTAAAGAAGAAACCAACCATGAAGTGCATCAGATAGAGTATATAGAAACCCTGGAAAATATTTTTAATTACAAGGGGCAGCTGGCTCACGAAATCGTGCGGGTATATCGGGGACAGTTTATAGACCCGACCATGTATGACACCCCCGAAATAATGGCCTGTGAAGACAGTGGAAGACCATTCAGGGCCCTGTGGATAGATATTGCAGACTTCAAGTCTGGCAAAAAATGGCTGGTACCCGAAGCTTTAGTTCACCTGATTTAATCCACCTGATTTAATTTTCTTGATCTAAATCAAATAAAATCCTGGTATAGAATTATAACCGGGCTATTTAATATCAAAATAAGACCTGTTCTGGCATAAGGTGATTCTTTTTCAAAATAGATACCCTGAAAGTAGGAGTATCTATGCCAGTACAAATAACGCTTTGCAAACACTGTCACGACGAATTGAGCCCCGGTCAAATTGATTTTTGCTGTGCTGGTTGTGAAACCGTTTACAACGTGCTTTCTCAGCATCATTTGTCCGAGTATTACGCGCTCCGTGAGGCTTTGACAGATAACTCTGTTTTTCCGAGACCTCAGGCCACCGAAAATGACTTATCGGGGCATGAAGAAGTGCTTGATACACAGGCCGAATTTTATATTCAGGGCATGCATTGTGGAGCCTGTGTTTGGCTGATTGAGCAATTGCCCTTCGTACTCAAAGGCGTCGAACAGGCTCGCGTGGATTTATCCACTCAAAAGCTGTACTTGACTCTGAATAACCCGCTGCCTGCGGCTCGCGTCATGGAATCTCTGGCCCGCTGGGGATACAAAGCAACCCCTCTGCAACCGGGTCAGGAACACGTGAATCTGGCTAAAAAAGAGCGGCTGCTGATGCTCTGGCGCATGGGCGTTGCGGCTTTTGCCTCTGGCAACCTGATGATTTTATCGCTGTCCTTTTATGCCGGGTTGACGGGCAATATGGCCCGCTACTTTGAATTTTTGTCGCTGATTTTGTTTCTGCCCGTGTTTTGTTTTTCGGCCTGGCCCTTTTTTGAGCAGGGCGTTTTACGGCTGTGCAAAACCGGACGTTTTTCAGCAGACTTACCCATCGCAATTTCCCTGCTGGCCGGGACCGCAGGCAGCATTTATGAAATGTTCTGGGGCACCCACCAGGTGTATTTTGATTCGCTGAGCATGCTGGTATTTCTGCTCTTGTGCAGCCGGTACTTATTGCTCAGAACTCAGCAGCGGGTGCTGTCTCAGCCCCACCCCCACTTCAAATTGCCCACCACTCACGTGATGCGCAAAAGCGACGACGGATTCAGTAAAGTCCCTGTGGAACATATTGCTCCGGGAGATATCCTGCGCTTTTTCAAAGATCAAACCTTTGTGGCAGACGGAGTCATTACCGAAGGCCATTCCCGTGTGGATCAATCTTTACTCACAGGAGAACCCTATCCCGTAAAAGTGGCCTGGGGTGATACCGTCTTCAGAGGAACCACCAATCAACAAAATGTGGTGGATATGCGCGTGACGGCTCTGGGAGAGAACACCCGTCTGGGACGTATTCTGGAAGCCGCTCGCCACTTTTCCACGCAAAAATCTCGCTGGATTCGTGTAGCGGAAAACGGGGCTAAATTGCTGTCTGTGATAGTCATTTGCGTTTCTGCCGTGCTTTTATACGCTTACGCACAACAACCTCACACCGCCTTTTCCCGTTTGCTGGCCCTGAGTATTGTGGCCTGCCCCTGCGGCCTGGCTTTGGCCACCCCTCTGATTTTGCACCTGGCTTTGCGCAGAGCACTCAATACGGGTATTTTTATTAAATACCCTGACAGCATCGAAAAACTGCCCACCACCCGACGCATTGTTTTAGACAAAACGGGAACGCTGACACAGGGGTTATTCAAGGTCTTACGCCATAGCCAGGACTTTTTTGAGCCTGATGTCATGGCTGCAGTCCTGGCGCTGGAATCTCACTCTCGTCACCCGGTGGCTGCTGCACTGATGCGTTATATTCAGCAAGAACACCCCCAGACCGTGAAGCGAGTAGACCATTTTGAGGTTCTGGAAAGCGGTGGAATTGCTGGAAACGTAGACCACACCCGCTGGAGCATTCAGCCGGTGGCTCATGAAGCATCTGCTAAAGATTATGTGGTCTTGCGCCTTGAGGTTCGCTGTGAAGGAAAAGTGCGCGCCGAGATCCAACTGGGCGACGCGGTCATTGAAGGCGTAGAAGACGCCCTGACCCAACTCAAAAACTGGGGATACGAACTCTTTTTACTCTCTGGAGACACCCGTGAAGCCTGTGTGGCAGTGGCACATCAGGTAGGAATTCCTCTGTCTAACGTGCGCTGGCAGCAGTCCCCTGAAGACAAAGCCACTTTTTTACAACATCCCCCCGCAGTCATGGTAGGAGACGGTTTAAATGATTTGACCGCCCTGTCCTGTGCAGAAGTGGGCGTCTCCGTCAGAGGCGGTTTAGAAGAAAACGTGAACCAGTGCGACGTGTATCTGGCTGAACAGGGGGTTTTACAACTGCCCGGACTGCTCAAAATGTCTCGCCACACCCGTCGTCTACTCTTCATAACGCTGGGATTTGCACTGTCTTATAACGTGCTTGTACTTTCTCTCGCCGCCTGCGGATGGATTACGCCGCTGGCCGCCGCCATATTAATGCCCCTGAGTGCATTAATCGTCATCGGTCTTTCTGTAGGAGGCCAACAATGGAAGTTTTGATTTTATTTGTGCCCCTGGCCATCATGGTTTCGGCCATGTTTTTACTGGCTTTTTTGTGGGCTTCGCGTTCCGGTCAATTTGAAGACCTGGAAACCCCGGCACACCGTGTGCTGTTTGATGAATTAGAAAGGTAATATAATGTCAACCGTTGATCACAACCTTGATGCTGCGGCCATGCCATTAGCACCTGAACCCGAAAGTTTTAAGTACGACGATCAAATCGTACGCTTTTTTGCCTACGCCACCGTGGGCTGGGCACTGGTGTCTTTTGTGGTAGGGCTACTTGCAGCTTTACAACTGGCCTACTGGCCTTTTAACTTTAACCTTCCCTGGTTAACTTTCGGGCGTTTACGCCCCTTACATACCAATGCCGCTATTTTTGCATTTGCCGGCAACGCTATTTTTATGGGTATTTACCACTCCAGTCAGCGCCTGTTAAAGTCGCGAATGTTTTCAGATGTTTTAAGTCGCATTCACTTCTGGGGATGGCAAGCCATTATTCTGGCAGCAGCGATTACGCTGCCTCTGGGTTATACCGTCAGTAAAGAATATGCGGAACTGGAATGGCCCATTGATATTGCCATTACGGTGGTGTGGGTCGCCTTTGCGGTCAACTTTTTTGGCACCCTTTTCAAACGCAGAGAGCGCCATATTTACGTGGCTATTTGGTTTTATATTGCCACCATTATTACCGTAGCGTTACTCCATGTGGTGAACTCTGTAGCACTGCCCGTCAGCTTTTTAAAGTCTTACCCTGTGTACGCCGGGGTTCAAGATGCCATGGTTCAGTGGTGGTACGGACATAATGCGGTGGCCTTCTTTTTGACCACGCCTTTTTTGGGATTGATGTATTACTACATTCCCAAGGCGGCAAAACGTCCGGTTTATTCCTATCGTCTGTCTATTATTCACTTCTGGGCGCTGGTCTTTATTTATATCTGGGCCGGTCCTCACCACTTGCTGTATACAGCGCTTCCTGAATGGGCACAAACCCTGGGCATGGTGCTTTCCATTATGTTGTGGGCTCCCAGCTGGGGCGGCATGATTAACGGACTCCTTACCCTGCGGGGCGCATGGGACCGTTTACGTACAGACCCCACCATTAAATTTCTGGTGGCTGCGGTGACGTTCTACGGCATGTCCACTTTTGAAGGTCCGTTGCTGTCTATTAAAGCGGTGAACTCTTTAAGTCACTATACCGACTGGACCATTGGTCACGTACACAGTGGTACCCTCGGTTGGAACGGCTTACTCACCTTTGGGATTTTGTACTATCTGGTGCCCCGTCTCTGGAACACCAAATTATACAGTCAAAAACTGGCCAACACCCACTTCTGGCTCGGTGTTTCGGGTGTAGGGGTGTATATTATTTCCATGTGGGCTGCAGGGATTACCCAGGGCCTGATGTGGCGTGCTTTAAACGCCGAAGGCAAACTCACCTACCCTGACTTTATTGAGACCGTAACACGCATTGTGCCCCTGTACTGGGTGCGTGCGGCCGGAGGACTGCTTTTTACCGCTGGTTTTATCATTATGATTTACAATCTGTATAAAACCGTTAAAACAGGTCAGGTGACCGAAGAAAAAACCCGCAAAGCCTATGCCCTGGCAAGCTTTGATAAAATTCCCGCCAAAGAGCTGGGACACCACGCGCACCGTATGCTAGAAGGCTTGCCTGCGGTGTTCACTATTCTGACTATTCTGGCGGTGCTGGTGGGATCCATCATTGAGATTATTCCTGCACTGACCATGCAAGAATTTATGCCCCGCAACAATGCGCAGAAGCCGTATACAGCCCTTGAACTTTCAGGTCGCGATATTTTTGTCAGAGAAGGTTGCTATACCTGTCACTCACAAATGATTCGCCCCATGATGGAAGAAACCCTGCGTTACGGAAAGCCCAGTACCATTGCAGAGTCTCAATACGATCGGCCTTTCCAGTGGGGCTCTAAACGTACCGGTCCCGATCTGGCACGGGTGGGCGGAAACTATCCCGATATGTGGCATTACCGTCACATGATGAATCCCCGGGATATTGTTCCTCAGTCCATTATGCCGAACTACCCCTGGTTGGGCAAAGACACCACTGACTTTGACATTTTAAATAAAAAGTTAAGTGTCATGAAAACACTGGGCGTGCCTTACACCGATAAGGAAGTGACTCAGGCACAAAACCACGCCAGAGAGCAGGCCAAATTAATTAGCGATCGTCTGCGTGAGGGTGGTGTACAAGATCCCGATCTTGAAAGCCGTGAAATTGTCGCCTTGATTGCCTACTTACAACGTCTGGGTAAACCCAGCAGCGATTTTGTACCCGCTGTGGAAATGACCACAGCTTCAAATACAGGAGGTCAGTAATGAAACAGGAAGTTCTCAGCTATTTTCATATGCCCTATCTCACCCTGGCAGGTCTTATGATTTTCTTTAGCTTCTTTATGATTATGGTTTTCTTTGTCATGCAAAAAAAGCGGGGGGTGCTCTATGACTATCTTGGGCATCTTCCCCTGGAGGAGGAAACATGAGTACAGAAAGAACCCCCGAAAACGATCCACATATTCGCCGTATGGACGAAGCCTTAAATGAACCCGTTCTGGATCACGATTATGATGGCATCGAAGAATTAGATAATCCACTGCCGGGCTGGTGGTTGGCCACCTTTTATATCTCTATTGTGGTGGGAGTCGTTTACTTTACCTACCACAATATCTTGAACCCCGCTGATGTGCATGCTCAACGCTACGCGCGAGAGTTAGATGCATACCATCAGAAGCGATTTGAAGATCAAGAGAGCAAGAAGGTGGTACTCACAGAAGCGCAAATGCTTAAAAGAATGGATGAACCTGGCGCTATAAAATCAGGCTCTATTCTTTATCTGGAGCGTTGTGTTGCTTGCCATGCTGAAGCAGGTGCCGGGCAAATTGGTCCAAACCTTACCGATGATTACTGGATCAACGGAGATGGCTCAGCAATGAGTATTCGTACCATTCTCTATGAAGGCGTTACCGAAAAAGGAATGCCCGCATGGAATGCGGTTTTTTCTGAGGAAGAACTTCTGGATGTCAGTGCTTACGTGGTTTCACTGCGAGGAACTGAGCCTCCCAACGCAAAGGCCCCTCAGGGGGAGAAAAAGGAACGTTAAACAATGATTAAGGAATTACCCGAAGAACGCCTCGCCTCCACAGACGAAAGAGGAAAACGAGTTTATCTCTTTCCAGCAGACGTCCGTGGGAAATATCACACGCGACGTATGATGTTTCAGTGGATCCTGATGGCACTTTTTGTGGTGCTCCCCTGGATTCAAATCAACGGGCACCCCGCCATTTTACTGGACATTGCCCAGCGCCGATTTGCCATTTTTGGCATGACTTTCTGGGCCCATGACGCGCCCATGCTGGTGTTTGTATTTGGCAGCGTTTTTCTGGGTGTTTCTTTGATCACCGCCGTCTGGGGAAGGATCTGGTGTGGCTGGGCCTGCCCTGAGACGGTGTTTGTAGAACGTTTGTATCGTCAAATTGAACGCTGGATCGAAGGCAATGCCGTTCAAAGAAAACGTTTGTCTGACGGTCCCTGGACCGGCGAAAAACTGCTCAAGAAAGGTGCCAAATGGGCCGTTTTCACCTTTATTTCATGGCAGTTGGCCCACGCGTTCCTGGCTTACTTTATTGGCACCGAAGCCCTGGCAGAAATGATGGTGTCTCCGCCCTCAGAACACCCCACCGCCTTTTTTAGCATGATGTTTATTACGCTGGTGCTCTTGTTTTCTTTTGGCTGGTTCAGAGAGCAGTTTTGTATTATTATGTGCCCTTACGGACGCTTTCAATCGGTACTCATGGACGAAGACTCCATGGTGGTGGGCTACGATGAAAAGCGAGGTGAGCCCCGCCGGGGAACTCCTGAAGCTGAAGCCGGTGTCACGGGAGACTGTATTAACTGTTATCAATGTGTGCAGGTATGTCCCACGGGGGTAGACATTCGCAGAGGTGTACAAATGGAGTGCGTGGCCTGTACCGCCTGTATTGATGCCTGCGACACCATTATGGATCGCGTGAATAAACCCAGAGGCTTAATCCGCTACACCTCTTATAACGATTTACAGCGTCAGATTCCGGTAGAAAGCTCACCTGAGAACGCGCCTCGCACCTGGACACAAAAATACAAATACCTCATGTACAATATTTTCCGCGCGCGGGTGATTATTTTGAGTGTGGCCCTGAGCGGGGTGCTGGCAGGACTGAGCTATGTGCTCATCACTCGCCCTCCCATCAAAGCCACGGTATTTAATGCCAAAGGTACCCCCTACGAAGTCCTCAGCCAGACAGACAATGAGGTGGTTTTGACCAATCGTTATTATGTGGTGGCCTCCAATTACACCTTCGTACCGGGAACGTTGCGTCTGGTACCTCCCGAAGGGGTGGAGATTATTTCGCAGGCCAACCCGATTCCGCTTAACGGGGGCGAAGAAAAAAACCGGGGCTTCTTTTTACGCTTCAATAAAAACTTACTGACTCAGGGTTCCGCCCGTATTCAGCTGACCTTACAGAGCAGAGCAGAAGACGATAGCTGGCAATATGTGGGAACCCAGGAAGTTCCGCTGGTGGGGCCTTACTGATGCTTAATGAAATTACCACCTATCTTTCTCACCCTCAATTGCTGGGGCAATTACAGCAGCAAACCCTGCCGCTGATCGTTTTGGGCGTGAGCTTGCTGGGCAGTTTGCACTGCGTGGGCATGTGTGGCGGTATTGTCATGGCCCTGCCTGCCTCAAAGGCCTCTCATCGCTTTTATCATAGCGGACGCTTGCTGGGTTATTTATTCATTGGTGGATTAGCGGGCTTTGCGGGCGCCTGGCTGGTGGACTATCAGCAGACCATGGCGCGGGGGGCTGCCGTATTGCTCTCCATCAGTTTTGTATGGTTAGCAGTTCATTTATGGCGGGGAAATCCCATGCATATCACATGGCCAGGTCCTGTGCAACGGTGGCTAGAAAGAGGGCTCGGACATTTTCTAAAGCAGGTGTCTCAGCGCAAAGTCGCGGCCGGTGGCGTGGGCTTTTTAACGGTACTTATGCCCTGTGGGTGGCTCTACAGCTTTGTGCTGGGTGCACTTTTAACGGGCTCCACTTTAAAAGGAGCCCTGTTTTTAGGCATGTTCTGGCTGGGAACTTTACCTTCTCTGGTGTGGGGACCGGGTGCCCTGAGCCGCTGGCTGCGTTCTCAGCAAAAACTGAGTCAAAAATTGCTGGCTTGTGTTTTCATATGTATTGCAGCATTTAATATATCCCAGAAATTTAATCTTTTAACCCCCTCTAAAGCCGCTTCCCATATAACGGCAGAGCATTTGCACGACCTCACCCGTGAACTGAACTGCCACTGAAGACGTTGAACGACATATATGGCTCACGGTATAATGCTGCTGCGAGGTAGCATATGAGAAAAGAAATTGACTGTCGACTTTGTGGTTCGCTCTGTCTGAGTTCACTGGCCTGTTTACCTGAAAACGTGCTCAAGGAATTCAACATCAATAAGACTGCCCGCAAATATGAACCCGGGCAGATTATCTTCTATGAAGACAATAAACCTTACGGCGTGTATTGCGTGGAATCGGGCAAGGTGAAGCTCACCAAGTATACGCCCGACGGCAAAACTTACATTGCTCGCATCGCCACCGGTGGAGATTTACTGGGCTACCGCGCCTTTTTAACCAATGAGTCTTACTCGGCCACTGCCGAAGTCTTAGAACCCGCTACCATTTGCTTTATTGAGCGGGAGCCCTTTATGCGTGCTCTCAAAGACAACCCCCAGTTTGCCCTGCAGCTCATGGAACAATTGGGCAGCGATCTCAAACAGGCAGAAAACCGGGCCCGGGACCTGGCGTATAAGTCCGTGGCGGAACGACTGGCAGAAATGCTTTTGACCTTTAAAGAAAGCTACGGCGAAGAGGACAAAGACGGCCATGTTCATCTGGCCATTCGCCTGAGCCGGGAAGAAATGGCCAGCATTCTGGGCACCACTATTGAAACCACCGTGCGTAACCTCACCAAGTTCAAACATCAGGGCTTAATTGAGCTGGATAAAAAAGAGATTATTCTTCTCGATACCCGCGGCATTGCGGAATACATCCCCGGATTTTAAACATTTTTTAACCTCATTAAAACTCTCAATTAACTTTAAGACGCAACTTTGTGCCCGTTTTGTTAGATAATACTTATAAGACCAATTCACAAAGCAGGTGTTCCATCATGAAAGTTCAAGCTCCCGCCTTTTTACAAAATATGTTCCCCCAATCGAGTGCCGCCCCTTCGGTGGCCCCGCAATCTCAGCAGGGCGGCGAAGCTTATGGACAAGACGCTCTTGAAGCAGGTTTCTTCAAACGCATGAGCAACGGCATGGGCGAAATGTTTTCTGATATGTCTTATGCCATGGGCATGGGCGAAACATTTCGCCTGGTGGAAAGAGAATTTCAGCAATCAGACATTAACTACGACGGCGCGATGGACCGCGGAGAATTTACAATTGCTACCCTGAACCCTTTTGAATTTGACGCTGCCGACAGAAATTATGATAACCGCGTGGACCTGAAGGAATATGCAAAATACCGCAAAGATCGTCTGGAAGCGGCTTTTGAACAAAAGGACAGTAGTGGAGACGGCCACCTGAACACCGCTGAAATTGGCTCTGTGGGACGCATTTATCTGGCGAACCGTGACCCCCGACTAGATCGCAACATGGACGGACTGGCCAACAAGCGGGAGTTTGTCAGAGCCAATCTGACCCTGGGCATCAGCATTCGCGATGTGCTCGGCTTCTAAGAACACCATAAATACAAAAAAGCCCTGGTCTGCGGATTACCCCGTGACCGGGGCCCTTGCTTATGCATTGATTGAACAGCAGTTTCCTGAGTTAAAACCCTTTGCATTAAAACGGTTGGGCGCAGGCTGGGACAACACGGTTTTTTTGCTCCAGCGCCCGGACAGTACCGCAAATGGTTCCCCTCTGGTATTCCGCTTTCCGCGGAGGTCCCTGGCCGTGCCTTTGTTTGCTTCAGAACTTAAAGTTCTCAAAAAAATTAACCTGCCTATCAATACACCCATACCCCTTTTTGAAGGCGTTCCCACTCGCCGGTTTCCCCATCCTTTTGTGGGTTATACTCACGTTCCTGGCGAAACCGCATGTCGGGCCAACGTAGAGTTTGCGCAACGCCATCAGTGGGTCAAACCTCTGGCTCAGGCTTTGCGTGTTTTACACGATGATGCCATTCCCGAAGGGCTGGTACACGATGACATTCAGCGGGCCGACTTGAATTATCGGCTGCCCCGGTTGCAGCAACAACTGGCTGACGCCCGCTCCCTCGGTATTGACCTGCCGGAAAACGCTATCGCAAACTTTGTGCAACATCTACAAAGCGATAACTTTCAAACAGCCTATCACGCGGAAACCTTGCCACAGCGTTTACTCCACGGGGATTTGTACATCCGGCATTTAATGGTAAATACCCATGGAGAACTCACGGGATTTATCGACTGGGGAGACACCCACCAGGGCCATATTGCCACAGACCTTGGCGTGGTCTACAGCTGTCTCCCCCCGCACACGCACAGCAGTTTCTGGAAGCACTACGGCCCGGTCAGCGAAGTCACGCAAGATCTGGCCCGCTTTCGCGCCCTTTACTCCTGCTTATACATTACCGTCTACGGCGTAGATATTCAGGACAAAGACCTGGTTAGAGAAGGCATACAGGGCCTGAAGTGGTTTGGAATGCGGTGCTAGAAGACATCATTTTTCAGGCTTTGCACACATTTAAGATCAGCGCCCATCCGGAGCTGATCTTACCGCCGTCTCTGGCACAGGCCGTGAGCAAACGCCAGCGGGATTTTCTGGCAGGACGCTACTGTGCCTACCAACGCTATCAGGCACTGGGTATGACATGGGATCATCTGCCAGTGACAGCATCAGGAGCCCCGGCGTGGCCCTCAGGCTTTTGTGGTTCTATTACGCACAGCAAGTCTCTGGCGGCAGCGGTTCTCTTCTCCTGCGAACAGGCAAAAGCCGTTGGCATTGACGCTGAACACATCATGGAAGAAGATCTCGCACAGCGGGTCAGCTCTCAGATTTTGCACCCTGACGAAAAACACTGGGTCAATACCCCCGAACAATTAACCGCTATCTTTTCACTCAAAGAAAGTCTCTACAAAGCGCTAAACCCCTTGCTTCAACGCTTTATTGGTTTTGAAGAGGTCTGTGTTTTCCCCTTCTCGGATTCCCTCCTGACTCTGCCCGAACACAGACATAGGAAGGGGCTTCGTCTGGATTTTGAACCCGTTAACGCACTGCGGGAGGATTTCCCCACAGGGTTTACCCGTCATGGTTATGCTTATGTGTTATCTGAGCCTATGCTTCAAATCTTTACCACCTACCGGCATCCCACCCACAATTTCTTTTAAAAGCATAGGCTTTGTGTTAAGGTAACTCTAGAATATTTTGAAAGGGGTCTCCTCTACTCATCATGAAGTAAGCGCTCACGCACAGTCCATGTCCAGGTAAGACGTTCCAGGTCTACACAAGACGTTGCTGCTGCATATCTTTAAAACACCTTTAAAGAGATCCGAGGGCCCCCCATTATGAAGTTATTTCTCCTTTAATCCCCATTTCTAACTTAAAGGAACTTCTTATGCCAAAATTATTCGTACAGGCCAGAGCCGTGAGCTTTGGTTATCCTCAACATCCCCATTTTCTATTCTCCGATCTTGATTTTCAAATTCACAGCCAGAGTCGTATTGGACTCATTGGCGAAAACGGCGCGGGCAAATCTACACTCTTACAATTGCTCAATGAACAACTCACGCCGCAAAAAGGACACATCGAAAAGGTACCGGACCTACTTTGCGGTTACCTACCTCAACGATTGTCCGATCCTAACCTCACCGTAGAAGACTATCTTTGGGGCGCAAACCCGGTTCTGCGCTCCTTGCGTCAACGACTCTTTGAGGACCCGACCGTGGAAGAAATTACGGCTTTTGAAGCCGCCGGAGGTTACACCTTCGAAAGCCATGCACTGCGACAATTGTTTCAGCTGGGCGGCTGCAAGACCTGGTGGCCACGGCCTCTGAAAAAACTGAGCGGTGGAGAACAGGCAAAAGTGAAGTTCTGCTACATGTTATTACAAGAACCTGAGCTGCTTATTCTCGACGAACCCGGCAACCATCTGGACGAAGACACGCTGAACTGGCTCACGGACTTTTTGTGGGAAAGCCATCTGCCCTATATTATGGTGAGCCATGACCGTCATTTGTTGGACACCTGCTGCGAAACCCTCTGGGAACTCAAAGGAGGAAAAATCACCTGCCGTCAGGGTAATTTTTCTGATTTCAGGACTGCACAGACCCAAGAAAGAGAGCGACTGCGTAAAACTTACGAGGCAAAACAGCAGCAGCGTCAACGTCTGCAGGCGGCAGCACGGGCCCGTCGGGAGCAGGCACAGCGCAGCGAAAAATTCAAGCAGAGTCGCTCTATTAAAAAGAACGGAGGGATTTGCAAGCGAGATGCGGGGTCTGGCAAAGCGGTGCGTCTGGGCACCTCCATGCGAGCCGCCACCGCCACTGAAGAACGGCTTCAACGCCTGGAAGCAGAAATGCAACG
>CAYFGW010000020.1:0-30112 GCA_964342365.1 uncultured Candidatus Sericytochromatia bacterium
ACCCAGGCCCTTCAGGACTCTGCACAAACAGAACTCAATCAAACGGTCAATCGTATCAATACCCTCACCGCCCGCATTTCTGATCTGAACACAGAAATCGCCAAACGCAACGCCGCTGGAGATACCCCTGCAGATTTGTTAGATGAACGGGACCGAGCCCTGGACGAGCTGTCTGAGTACGCCCACTTTACGCTCAGAGAAGACACGCTGGGCAAGGTGGAAGTGCAAATTGACGGCAAGGCCGTGGTGGACGACGAACGCTCCCATCCCATCCAAATTTACAGAGAGCCCGACATTGTGCGGGGCAGCACCACCACCGTTTTCCCTGTCACCCTGCAAACGGGCGATTTGCGCATTAACGGCATTGACGTTTTTGCGGGCAGTCCCCTGACCCTCAACAGTGCCGCTGACAAGGGACAGTTGGTGGAACGCATCAATCAGGTCACCGCCAGCACCAATATTCGCGCCAGTCTGGATCCGGCGGGTCAACTGGTATTACAGGGGACTCGTGAGGGTACTACCTATTTAAACGTCACCCAGAGCGGGCAGGGTCTTAACGCCACGGGCTTAGAGAGTGGCAATACTGCCCTGACGGATCGCTCCCGTTTACAACTGCGAACGGGCACTTTCATTCTCAATCCCGGCGGCAAACTGGCGGGGCTCTCAGATGTGCGTAACGCAGAAATACCCGGTATTCTGGGCCGTCTACAAAACATCAGTGACGCCATCATTAGCGGCGTCAACGGCATTCATGAAGCGGCCTTCAACTTAAACCGTCTTTCGGGCCAGCCCTTTTTTACGGGCACCAACCCCACAGATATGGCCGTGGCAGACAGTCTGGTGGCCAGCCCGGAAAGGGTGGCCTTAGCGGCCACACGAGATTTTCCGCCCGGTGATGGTTCTCAGGGTCTGGCCATTTACAATTTGCGCAACAGCCTGAATGTGGATGAAGATTATCAGCAAATGATTACGGAACTGGGCGTTCGCATTGAACGGCTTCAGGACGGGGCCGAGCGCCAGGACAAGGTGCTTTCTCAGATCGAAAACCAGCGTCAGTCGGTGTCCGGTGTGAATCTGGACGAAGAACTGGCCAATATGCTGGAATACCAGCGTTCTTTTAATGCCGCTGCCCGGGTGCTGAACACCTTTGATGAAATGCTCAACCAGATCGTGAACGGCCTGGGATTGGTGGGAAGGTAACATAATATGCAACGCATTACCCAACGCATGCTCAATCAGAACGTGCTTCAGGACATTCAGAATCGGCAGAGAGATCTTTTGCTTACCCAGAAGCAAATCAGCACGGGCCTGCGCTATGAACAACCCTCAGAAGCCCCCCGCGATGCGGCCATCGCCCTGGACCTACAGCAGGCCATTCGTTTTCAAAGCCAGCTGCGGGAAAATGCCCAGGTGGCTCAGGATTTTAACAACGTGGCAGAAGCAGAATTACAGTCCGCCGAAAGCACTCTGCAGCGGGCCAGGGAACTGGCGCTAAGAGCATCTAGCGAGGCCCTTAACGAACAACAAATTGACGCCCTGTCTCAAGAATTAGACGGCTTAATTGACCAGCTGCTCGATGTGGGCAACGGTACCCACGAAAGCCGCTTTCTATTTGCCGGGTTTCAAACCCAGCGACCGCCCTTTGTGGCCGTCCACGCCCTGGACATTCGCGGCAATCAGCTTAACGCTCTGGGACTGCAGCAGGGCAGCTTTGAAACTCGCGTGGAAACCCGCTCTGAAAACGAAGTGGCAGCAGGCGCCTTTGCCTTAAACGACGGGGATCTGGTGATCAATAACGTGGACATTGGCGGATTCTTTGTAAACGACGCCACCCGTACCGCCGAAGAAAATACCCAGACTCTGGTAGAGCGCATCAACGCCCGGACTGCGGATACCGGCGTGAGTGCTCAGGCCGTTACGCTGCCAGCGGGTACCTTTGATGCCCCCGGTGCGGGGCCACTCACGGGCATTGCTCTGGCTAATGTAGACGCCAACGGCGAGCCCACAGAGCGGAATATTCAGGTGCGCAGCCGTGGCACTCAGGGTGTGGGTAACACCCCCGTTTTTCGCAACGAAAACCTCACCCTCGACAGCGTACGCTTTCGCTCCCTGGATATCGGGGCTGGAGCCATTGGTGACGTGCCCGCTGGTACCGTACAAATTAACGGCGAACCCATTAATTCTGCCATGACATTTAACGCCGCCAATACCCCGGAGCAAAATGCCCAGGAGATTGCTCGAGCCATCAATACGGCCCGCAACGCCACGGGGGTTCGCGCAGAAACCGATGGGTCAGGCCAGGTCAATCTGGTGGCTGAGCGTCCGTTCACGGTAAGTGGCGCCCCACCGCAGACCCAGCTTCCCAACCAGAACTATGCCCAGCAATTTGACGCCAATCCCGCAGTGGGGGCCATCAACGGCGGAGGTTCCCTGCAACTGGGCTCCGGCGATTTGATCATTAACGGCATTGACATTTTTTCTCCGCCGGTCACCCTCGATGCCAGCCTGACCCCGGCGCAACGCGCGGAGGCGGTCGCGGGAGCCATTAACCTGAAAACTCCCGAGAGCGGTATTTCCGCCGGGGCTGACGGGGATCAGCTGGTGTTTAGCAACAACCACCGACACGTCACGCGAGTAGACTATATCGGGGACGGGGGCGATAACAAAGCCCAGATTGGCCGCGATAGCTTTGTGGATTTGTACATGAGTGGTGATGAAGCCTTTGCGGGACATCGCCGCGACGTGCGGTTGGTGAGTCAGCAAAACCTGCCCGCTGCGGGACTCGGTTCAGGGGTCAGCACGGCCCCGGTGAGCTTTCTGGCGGGAGACACCCTCGGCCCCGGAGATTTTGTGATTAACGGTACCTCTATTACCGCGGGGCCCTTTGCGGGCAACGCCGCGGCGGATGCCACCGCGCTGGTAGCGGCCATTAACGCCGAAAGCGGCACCACGCTGGTGAGTGCTCAGCTGGAAGGGCCCAATCAGGTGCGGCTCACCTCTGACACGGGCAGCGTGTTCAACGTGCAAACCACCGGAGCCGGGGTGCGCGCTCAAATTCCTGAAGGGGATTACCTGAACGCCATTGAAGCCGGAGACTTCATTATTAACGGAGTAGACATAGGCCCCATTGCACCCGTGCCCGCCAACCCCGCCGATCCCTTACAAGCGGCTCAGGATCTGGGGCAAGCCCTGGCCAACGTCATTAACAACAACGCCGCACTCAGTGGTGTAACCGCTGAAGTTCTCACGGACAATGTGGGTGGCGTACGTCTGCAGCTGGACACCCGCGGGCAAAACATTGAGGTGAGCACCACCGATCCCGTCACCGCCAGTTTATTGTCGGCCACCGGTTTCCAAAACGGGGCTAAAGCCACCCAGCAAGTGAACGTATTTAAAACCATCATTGACTTAAGAGACAGCGTTCTCAACGCCAAAACCCAGCGTAATGCGGCCACCATTTCAAATCAGTCGGTGCAGGATGTGTCCGATGCTTTGGACGTGATTACCGCCGCTCAGGTGGAACTGGGCATTCGCGTTCAGCGCGCGGAGCTGGTGTTTAATCGTTCCGAATTGCAAAGTGAAACCCTGACCACACAGCTGGCGGAAAATCGTGAGGTGGATATCACCGAAGCGATTTCACGCCTGACCCTTGAAGAAACGGCCCTTCAGGCGGCCTATGCAGTTACCCAGCGTCTGAATAATCTTAGCCTGCTCAACTTCATTTAGGGACCGTGTCTCGTTTAAAACCCACGCCCCCCCGCGAAGCGCTGCGTCAGCTCCAGGCCGCACAGAATAAATCTTTTTTTCGGCGACCTCAATCTCGCCTGGCGGTGGCCTGTGTACTGCTTTTTGTGCTGATTGGCGTCATGCAAATGCGCTTTCGCGAAGCGGCCGATCCGCAGGTGGCCGATGAGCAGCTGGCCCGGGAACTCATGGAGAATCCCGTCACCCGACCGGGCTTAAAAACCCCGCAAGAGTATTACGTGCGGGCACGGGTATATCTGGAACACGGACGGCCCGCAGAAGCCATTTCTGATTATAATCACGTGATTCAACAAGATCCTGAAGCCGTTCTCGCTTACAAAGGCCGCGGACAGGTATTTTTACGGGTCAAAAAATACGGTGCCGCACTGGCGGATTTTGAGAAGGTGCTGTCTCTAAACCCCGATGACGAAATGCGCCGCGAAGTGCTTAACAATCGGGGTTTGATTCGCAGACAGTGGGGCCAGCATAAGGCGGCCATTGCGGATTATTTAGCCGCCATACAGGCCGGAGCCCCGCCGGTACAAAAAGCTTTATTGTACAGTAATATTGGTCTGGCTTACGAAGCCCTGAAAGATTATAAAAAGGCGCATGTGGCTTATCAGGCGGCGCAAACTGCGTCTTCGCGCTATACATTGGCGTATCTGTTTGAAGGCCGATTGTTCTGGCGGGAGCAGCAACCGGCCCGGGCCCTGCCGCTGTTAGAAAAAGTCACCGGAGATCGACCGGATCTCAAAGAAGGCTGGACCCTGCTGGCCACGGTAGCAGAAGTGCAGCAAAAACCTGAGATTTTGCGGCGCGCTCTCACCAACGCCTGTCAACTGGAGGTTGAATCAGCATGTCAGAAATTGAACCCATCTTAGAACCCATTGTCTTAACACCTATCGGCATTGTGCACAGCAGCCGCAGCGACATCAAAGACGACCACTGGGACGCCGAAAAGGTCTGGATTGAACTCGCCGAGGAATTCGGCCCGGAGACCCTCAAAGGTCTGGACAGTTTTTCTCATGTGGCCGTGCTCTTTTATATGCATAAAGTGACCCGCATTAACACCGGTGCCCGCCGCCCTCGCAACCGTCAGGACTGGCCTGAAGTGGGTATTTTTGCACAGCGCGGCAAAAACCGCCCCAATCAGATGGGGCTCACGGTGTGTGAGGTTTTAAAGGTAGAAGGCAAGGGTTTGTATCTAAAGGGCTTAGACGCCGTTCACGGCACACCGGTGCTGGATCTCAAGCCCTGGGTACACAGCATGGGGCCGCGGGGAGAAACCGTTGAGCCCCACTGGATGCAAGAACTGATGCAGAATTACTGGAGTTGAATCAGTTCGCGGTCAGCTGCGATTCGCTTAGAACAATTTGCCGCCAAACAGCGTGGTGTATTCTGCGTTGACCTTATCAGCGTAAGTGCGCACATTGGGGTCCCCATAGCGTTTTAAAGCCGTTCCCACGTGGCGACCGGCGTCCGAACGCTGACTCCGGGTGGAGCGATCTTCCAGCTCGTACTTCATATACGCCGTACTGGTCCACACATTGGCCTTGATGTTATAGCGCTGGTTAATGCTGCGAGAACTTTGAACAAAATTGCTGCGATGCTCCCGATAGGGACTGCGAGCGCCCTTACCTCTCACAATACCTGACATATGGTGCACCTGTTTAATGGCGATTCCCGTTAGCTGTCCGAGGCCACCTGCTCCCGTATGGCTTTTGGCCCGTGGATTAATACCGCCACTTTCGTGAGCAAATAAGGCCAGCATGAGCTTGGGGTCTACATTAAAGGCTTTGCCTGCGGCATCCAGTTCAATGGCAATTTCGCGCATCTCTGCAGGCGTGGTGCGGGTGCGCCTGGTGTGTCCTAAGCGGCGATGGTGCTCCTGATACCCCTGCATGGCCTCAAATAATTCTTTGGCCCGGGCAGTCATGCCGCTGCTGTCCACGGGGCCTGTGGATACGGGCGCTGACACCGACGGGCTCTCTTCGCGCTGTGCCACGGCATTGGGAATACGCAGTTTCATACCCGGCTTCAGAGAATTGGGATTGCGCATGACGTCGCGATTGGCCTCATAAATTTCCATATAGCGCTCTGAATCGCCCAGCATACGCAGAGCAATCACGCTCAGAGACTCACCGCGACCCACGGTATGTTCTGTGTAGACGGGTTCAGGAGCAGGAGGCGTTGCAGGGGATTCCGTAGCGGGAACCCCGGTTTGGGGTTGCTGGGGTTTGGGCTGCTTCTGCACCGGAGCAGGCGTTGTCACAGGAGCCTGATAAATTTCTGTAGGAATACGAATTTTAGCCCCGATGCGCAAATCGTGAGGGTTCATGAGAAGGTCGCGATTGGCCTCGTAAAGTATGTTGCTGTTTTTAGAGTTCCCGGTCAAACGTTTGGCAATCCGACTCAGAGAATCACCGCGCCGGATGGTGTAATCCACAAAACCGCTTTCATCTTTGGGACTTTCTGGCGCGGCAGGAACGTTAACCGGAGCATTCGAGCGGGCAGAAGGACGCACGGTGGGACGTTGAGAACCCAACGGAGACGGTGTTTCTTCTGCTTTGGGCACGGGCACTTTCAGAGTCATGCCAATGCGCAGGGCGTCAGGATTGGAAAGCACGTTGCGATTGGCTTCAAAAATCTCGTTGCTATAATTTGCGCTACCCAGGTGTTTTTTGGCAATCCGGCTCAGAGAATCCCCTTTTTTAACGGTGTAATCTTTGAAAGCCGGCGTTTCAGGAGCCAGAGGAACAGTGGGGCTGGCACTGCCCTGTTCGCTAATACTCACCTTACTGGTGGCCATGGGAACGATGTTAAGAGCGGCTTCCGAAGGCAACTTAGGCGGAGCAGGAGATGTCAGAGGTGGAGCGTTTAACCGGGGGGCATTGGTGGGTGCATTGATATTGCGACGAAGATGAGGCATAGAAAACAACTCCTGACATGTTGGGTATTGTATATATTATATCTACTGTCTAAAAATACTTGCGTAGAGAACGATCCTGATAAAATAAAGGTATGCGTCAATTTTCTTTATCAGCTGCCCTGCTCTGCCTTACGTTATCAGTGGGAGCAGCTCCCGTGGGCCACGGTTACGATTTTGAGGGCAACGGCAAACGGGAACGCCCCTGCTTCAGTGAAGTGTACACCCGCGACGGTCAAACGCTACCGCCCGCCAGCATTGCCATACAAACCGACGGACACTTGTTAAAGCAGGCCTTGCAACGTCAGCTCACGCCCTTAAAAAAGCACCGGAATAAGGTCTGGCGCAAAGCAGATTTACGCACTTCTGGTGCTCAGCAACTCAGACAAACCCGGAGCTTACTTGAGCTAAAAACACCTCTGAAAGTCAAAGACCTTGAGCGCTATACGCCCTATTTAATTCAGGGCGAAGACGGTTGTGGCAATACCCAATTCACCGGCTATTTTTCTCCCGCCCTTCAGGTCAAAGCCAAACCCGATGCGGTGTACAAATACCCTCTGTATAAAGCGCCTTCTCGCTGGCCCGGTGGAAAGCCGCTCACCCGCGCTGAAATTATAGCCGGAAAGCTGGCCGGTCGCGGTCTAGAACTGGCCTACTCCAAAAGTTTGCTGGATAATTATTTCTTGCAGGTGCAGGGTTCAGGACTGGCGGAATATGTGGATACCGGTGAGCGCGTCACCCTGCAATTTGGCGGTCAAAACGGCATGGCCTACCGCAGTCTGGGTCGCTATCTGGTGGAAAAGGGGCACGTGCCCGCAGAAGCCATTTCACTGGACGCCATTCGCGACTTTTTTCAGAAACACCCTGAGAAAATGGTGGACTATTTAAACATTAATCCCAGTTTTGTATTTTTTACCAAACGCAAGCAGGGCCCCACTGGCTCTCTGAGCACTGAAGTGGTTCCCGACGTATCTATTGCGGTGGATCCAGCCTTTATTCCTCTGGGCTCCGTGCTGCTGGCAGAGGTTCCTCTGTTAGATGAACAGGGTCAATTTGTAAAACATGAACTGCGCCTGCTAGTAGCCCAGGATACCGGGGGAGCTATTCGGGGCACGGGTCATGTGGATATTTACATGGGCGCAGGGCAAAAAGCCCAGAACAAGGCCAGTCGATTGCACCATTACGGCAGACTCTGGCTCCTTTTGCCACAATAAATAAGGGTGTTATTTGCGATAAGCGTCGATAACACGCTGTGACTGATCGGTAATCTGACCCACGCGACGACCGGTGCTGGCAATGCTCTGGTCATGCACCTGGGCCTCATCCAGATTCATATGTCCCCGTGCAGAAAGCCCCTGGCTATAAAGCGTGGGGACTTCTTTTAAGAGAGCACCACGGGCCTGAGCCGGATCGTAAGCTTCTACTTCTCCCGCCAGTTCCCGTAAGCTGCTGGCGGTGTTCAGCAGCGCATTGTCTTTGCTGTTCCCCATGATGGCTCCCGTACCGCCACCGGCCGCCAGACCAATACCTGCACCTATAGCCGCATTTTTGAGATCCTGTCCACCGGCAAAATAGCCAATGGCCGCGCCTCCGGCAGCGCCTAATACGCTACCCGCGATACCCCAGTTAAGAGTTCTACCGCCTGCGCTGGCTTCTGTGGCGTCCGCTTCCGTCATCAGTTTACTTTTCACCTGTTGGGGGGTAGAACTGTGATTTTCGATGGCTGCCATATTACTAAAGGCACGAGATACCGCGCGATCGGTGGCCTGTAAACGCTGCTTAACATCCGGTAAATCTGCGGTTTGGCTTTCAATGGCGTTCAGGGTACTTCTCAGCGTGTTTTTAGCGATACGCAGATGGGTATTGGCGGACTCCATGGAATCCACATCACTGCCAAAAATGCTGCTGCCGTAATTCATCCAACGGTGAAAAGAAGTGCTGCGCAGGGCCTGACTTGCCTGGCTATGAATGGCTTTGGAACGACTATCGGTTTTACCTTCTGTCATATCCCGAATGGATCGCAACGCCGAGGACTGACGCTCTACCACACGGGTATAATCACGGTTGTCCGAGCGCAGTTTTTGATAGGCTTCTTCGGGGGTATCGTCACTCCAGATGGTAGAATCTATCACCACACCAAAGTGATCGTCGGCAATTTCATGTACGTTGCGCAGGGTTTCTAAACCCTCCACATAAATTTGGTCACCCCTGAAAGGCTTCAGTTCACCGTTTTGGATTTCCACGCGATCTTGCTGAAGCGCCACCGTCACCTCTTGCCGGGACAATTCGCCGTTGGCGTCGGTGTCTACCTGTTGAAAAATGTTTTCACTGGCCTGAAGCTCGTTCATCACGCCGTTGCGGTCTGTATCTAAGGCCCGGGTTAACCACTGATGGTTTGAAAAATTAATGCTGCTGCTCATAGGGCTCTCTCATGCTTTCTTACGCTTTTTTATAAGCATATCAGGCCAGATTTAACATCCGTTAAAAATGGGACTAAGGAATGACTAATTTGCGGTAAAATCCGCGAAGTTTCTTCTGCTTTTTCTCTGGCATAAAAATCCCGTAAATCACCACAAAAAACGATGACGCGCCGTGCATTAAATTTGCGGTTTTGGTATACTGCATCACATTATGCAAATTAACAATGTACTTATTTTAGGAGCAGGTGCAGTGGGTCAGGTTATCGGCACCCATCTGCGTCTGAGCGGTTGTGACGTGACTTTCTGGGTGAGACCTTCTCAGAAAGAAGCCCTTGAATCCAAAGGTCTGACGTTGTATAACGTCAAAACAGAAACCGAGTTACATATTTCTGCCCCTCAGGTGGTCACAGAAGTGCCCGCCGATGCGCAGTACGATGCGGTATTTATCTGTGTTCGGAGTGAGCAACTGGATGAGGCGCTGTCTCAAATACAATCCGCTTTTGCTTCTCTTGAGAACATGGTGATTATTCCCATTCAACCGGGCCGTGATGACGGCTTAAAAGTGTTCCGGGCGCTGTCTGAGGCGGTGGTGGTTCCCATGTCACCCGCTTTCCAGGCTTATTTTGCCACTGAACGCGTGGAGTATCTGGCGCCCAAGAAAATGGCTTCGCTGGTGGGCCCCCCCTATAACGAAACCCTGCACGTGCGTGATGAAATCGTGCGACTCTTGCAGCAGGGCGGTATTCCCGCCAAAGGCGTTAACGATCTCGAAGCAGACACTCGCTTTCCGGGTGTCATGATTCAATGTGTGGTGATTGCCCTGGGACTGGTAGACTTTTCTCTACAAAAACTGTCTCAACATTCCCGCCTGCTCAACTTAACGGCCCAGGCCATTGAAGAGGGCATTGAAATTACCCGTCAGGACCTGGGCTTTATTCCCTTGAAGTATAAGCCACTGCAAAAACTCAACGGTGAAGCTCTGAAAGCTATTCTCTGGGGCATGAATCGCTCCAAGCACCAGACGTTTTTTGAAAACATGTGGGCCGCTCACGGTCGCAAAATTCAGGAACAAAGCTACGGCAATATTGAAGAGCTCATCAATTTGAGCTTGCAACAGTCCAAAACGCCCCCCATGGCGTTGACGGCACTGAATGCCATGACGCCAGCCAAAATTAACGAGTTTTTGAAGAGCAATCGCCAGTTTAACGGCAAAACCACTTCCAAAGCGAAAGTGAAAAAAGCCATCTTGCTGGGCGTGGGTGCCGTGGTGGTACTGCGCATGCTGAAGCGGAAAAAAGCTTGAAAATTGTAGATATCTCTGAAATCACCGTCAGCAGTGGCAACGGTGGCAACGGTGCTGTGGCGTTCCGCCGCGAAAAGCACGTGGCCAACGGTGGCCCCGCCGGCGGTGATGGCGGAAAAGGGGGATCTGTGATTTTTCAGGCCACTGAGGAATTGCAAACCCTGCTTGATTTTCGCTACCGTCACCATTTTAAAGCCCCCTCCGGAGAGCACGGGGGCATCAAAAAAATGCACGGCAAAAAAGGCGAAGACCTTATTATTCCCGTGCCGGTGGGTACAGTCATTCGCGATGTGGAAACCGACAAAGTCATTTGCGACATGTCCACCCCGGGGCAAACCTTTATGGCTGCCAAAGGCGGTCGCGGTGGAAGAGGAAACCCGCACTTCACCACCGCCGTGTATCAGGCTCCCCGCTATGCAGAGCCCGGCAAACCCGGACGCACCCGCCAGCTGAGCCTGGAACTTAAAAGCATTGCGGATGTGGGGTTGGTAGGCTTGCCCAACGCCGGTAAGTCTTCGCTACTAACGGCGATTTCCGCCGCGCGTCCCAAAGTGGCCGATTACCCCTTTACCACCCTCAAGCCTAATTTGGGTGTGGTCAAACGCTCAGAAGGCGATGGTTTTGTGGTGGCAGACATTCCCGGTCTTATTGAGGGAGCCAGCGAAGGTATTGGCTTAGGCCACGATTTTTTACGCCATATTGAGCGCACCCGTTTGCTTTTGCACATGGTAGATATGAGCGCCCCGGATCCGGTTAAGGACTACCTCACCATCCAGGAAGAACTCAAAGCACACCCTGCCAAACTCTCGGAAAAGCCCCAGCTGCTGGTGCTTAACAAGCGGGATGTGGTAGACGATAACGAATTAGAGATCGTCCTGGACTTCTTTTCTGAAGTCACTGACCAAACGCCCTTTATTATTTCTGCGGTGGCTCGACTGGGCCTGAAACCCCTTTTGTTTGAAATTGAAAAACAGCTGGAAGCCATGCCGCCCCTCCCGCTGCATGAGATTGAGCCGGAGGTGGAGTTTGAAGCAGACACAGACGTCAACGACTTTGAAATTGAAGAAGAAGACGGGATGTTTCTGGTGCACTGTGCTCCGCTGGAACGCATGTTAGAACTTTCCGATCTTGAAGACGCCCGGGCACTGCACCGTTTACAAAAAGAAATTCGCCGGCTGGGTATTCTGGATGCCCTCCACGAAGCCGGCGCAGGTACAGGAGACACCATTCGCATCGGGTATCTGGAATTTGATCACCTGTAAGCCATGAGCAGCGGGCTGAGTTCAAGCATTAACGCGCGGGTGGCACTGGTAATGGCCACCCGAGACCAGCCCCATCTTTTATCGGCAGTGCGTTCTTTACTGTCTCAGGCCCATCAAAACTTTACCCTCACCATTGTGGACGAAGGCCAACAGCTCCCCGCACGACGCACCCTCGCTACCATTAGCGATGCCCGTGTCCATATTATTGAGCAGCCGACCCAGGGACACGTGGCGGCCCTGAATATTGCCCTGAAAAAAAGCAAACCCGCCTCTTTTGTGGGTGTGGTTTACGCCTCTTGTTTTTATGCCCCCTATTATTTGAACACCCTTTTAAAAGAACTCCTGCGCTTTCCGGCCTACTGCGGCGTCTTTTGTCATTATCAAAATGGAGATACCCACGCCGTTTACGCTGAGCCCTTTGTAAGTTCTCACGAGATTCTGGTGCGGGATTATCTGGGGCCGGGCGTTCTATTCCGCACCCAGGCCTTTCGCCAGGCGGGGAACCTTTTTCTGTCGAAAACGCAGGGACTTTTAGAAACCTGGCAACGTATGCAGCACAAGGTGGGCCCCTGGCTACAGGTGGACACGGTGGGACTAAGACGTTTTCCCGACGCTTACGATCACCCCCCGGTGCGCCCTCGCCTGAATTTTGACAAACAAATCTACCCCCATGTTAAACCCGCGTTTTTAGTGCCGGAAGGGCAAAGTGTAGATCCGGAATTTCTGGTACTGCTGAGTCAGGCAGGGCACCCTCTGACTCCTGAATCAGAGGTAAAGGGCCGCACCGACTTTGTGCTCTGCGGAGATCTAAAACAACTGGCCAAAAGTCTCAGCCTGGCAGAAAAGCATTATGCGCCGCTGCTGTTGATTCTCAATGATTCTGCGGATATTCGCTTTCTTGAAACGCCTCGCCACCAGTTCTTACTGGCCAGCTGTCACGTGTTGACCCGCAATGTGCAGGTGGCCAGGGCCTGCAAAGCCCTGGCTCACGATTGCACCGTCTATATGCCGGATATGACCGACCGGGAAATCAAACGTTTTCTCTGCCGGTTTCCGCTTTTTCTCTATCGTCAGCGCTGTGTCTTTTTGATCCGTTCTCTGGGGGGACCGGAACTTTTACGGCAGACGCTTTCAGCCATACAGGCACTGCACGCCCCCACGGAATTCGCGGAGGTGGTGGTCTTTAGCATGGACAATCATCCGCAAACCCTGCGCTGGTTAACAGAGCAACACATCACCCACTTTAAAGCCCAGGAATTTGCCTGTTACCCGGAATTTCTCTTTGTGCTGCAACAAATGGCAGGCAGTTTTGTGTGTGGTCTCAACAGCGGTATGCGACCCATGACCCGCTGGTTTCAACGGCTTCGCCCTTTACTGGCACACCCGGCAGTGGGCCTGGTGTCAGGACATATTAACGATGTAAGAGGCCCCCAGCGTCTGCCCTTTTTTGCCCCTGATCTCAAGACCTTACAGAACAAATGGGAAACCTACCGCTCGAACCCCGCAGTAATCACCACGGACACCCTGCACGACGGCGCTTTTTTAACCCGTAAAACCACCTACGAATACTTACTCAAACGCTTCCCGGACACCCGCCCCCTGTCCGACGATTACACCCACGTACGCCTGCTGAATCAGCTGGGTTTTCAACATCTTTTACACCGTGGCGTGGTGGCTTTCAACCAGGCGCTGTACTTATAATGCAGCATATTTCTCAGGCCAAACTTCAGGAGATTCTCCCTGCCCATTACGTGCTGGAAAAGCCGCTGTCGGCGGGCAGTTTTGGCCACACCTACCTGGCTCGACACAAGAATTTGCCTGAAACACCCCACTGTGTGATCAAAATGCTCTCCCTGCACCGTTCCGAAAACTGGAAAGTCATTGACCTGTTTGAACGAGAGGCCAAAATTCTCAAACACCTGACCCACGATAACATACCCAATTACATCGACAGTTTTACCCTGCAAGAAGACCAGGAAACTTATTTTTTTCTGGTGCAAGAATACGTCAGCGGCAAGAGTTTGCGGGAATGGGTAGAAGACGGACGACATTTTTCCACCGATGAAGTGCTGCGCATGGGCTGGCAGGCGGCGGACATTTTGACCTATTTACACGATTTTCACCCTCCGATTATTCACCGTGATCTCAAACCCAGCAATTTTATGCTGGACCGACAAAACAAGCTCTGGATTATTGATTTTGGCGCGGTGCGAGACACCCTTATGGCGCAGGGTATGCAGGGTTCTACCATTGTGGGGACTTTTGGCTATATGCCCATGGAGCAGTACGAAGGACGCGCTCAGCCCGCGTCGGATCTCTATGCGCTGGGTATGACGCTGATCTTTTTGCTCACCCGGCAGGAACCTTCGCATTTGCCCAAAAAAGCGCTGCGGCCGGATTTTCGCTCCCGCACTCGCCTGCCGGAAAGCGTGGCCCGCGTTATTGACAAACTGGTAGAGGTAGATCTCAACAAGCGATATCAGCAGGCCAGTGAGGTTCGTCAGGCCTTTGCCCGCCTGCGACTCAAAAAACGCGGTGTGGCGTCCCACTTAAAAAAGCTGAGGCTCGACACCACGGCTGCCGGGGCCATCCTCGGCGTACTGGTGGGAGTAGGGCTTTTGTTTCTGCTCATTTTTAAGTTAGGCAGTATTCCCGAACAAAGCGTTTTGACCGAGCCTGAAGAAGTGTTGACGGTGATGGATACCGTGCAAGACAACGCGAAACCCTGGAAGCGCGTACCGGGTAAACACGATTATATTATCCGGTCGGTGATTACCGAAGCCAACGGCGTGTGGCTTTCCAGCTACGGCACGCTGTATTATCAGTCTCTGGAAGCGCAGGGTGCCATCTACAAATGGTCTTCTGAACAAATTATGCAAAGCGACAGTATTCGGGGCTTACGTCAGCATAAAAACACCGTTTACGTACTGGGAGAGCATAAAAACAACAAACAAATGCTGGCTTATACTCAGGGGCCTGAATCCCAATGGCTGCGTATTGCACTACCCCCTTCGCCCGAAGAAGCCGGAGCCTTTGTGGTGGATACGGCGGGCAATATCTGGATCTCTCAGGACAAAACCGTCTGGACTTATGACATGCAAGCGCACCGCTGGAACAAGCGGTACACCCTGGATCACAAAGTGTCTGCCCTTCATCAGGACAAACAAGGACGCCTCTGGCTGGGCACCCTGAGAGAACTTTATAAAGTGGAAGCCGGAGCGCCCAAAAAACAGGCAGAACTGCAAAAAGGCTATATCAAAGACCTGACCATGGGCGCTGAAACACTGGGTATTATTTCTTCAGAAGGGTTTTACCGTTTTCAACCTGAGCAACGCACGGTCACCCGTCACCTGCCAAAACATGATATTACAGCGATCATGCCACTGGATAACGATTGGGTTGTGACCACCAAATCCCAGGGCATGCATCGCATTTCTGCCTCCGGCACAAAAACCTGGAGTTACGCAGAAGGTCTGCCGGAAGACCATATCAGCACCATCAGTCATAACGAGCGCTATGTCATAACGGTATTGGATCAGGAAGAATTATTATTTTTGCCGGTAGACACGTTTAAACGCGCTTTTGACGAGGTGCGCTCACCGGAAGCCATCAAACCACTTCAAAGCTTTAAAACCGGCTGTGACGTTCAAAACAGTCAGGGAGATGTTTTTGTATCCCGTGCGGCTAAACGAGAGCGGGTATTTTTTAAGAACCGCTCTATATGCCCCTATGGCGACACGTTCCGCCAGGGCAACACCCTGTTTTTTATCAAAGACAATACGTTATTCAAACAAGTCGGCGCCAAACTGACGCCGATTCCCATGCCCGTCAAAACCTACCTTTTACCGGAAAGTCTGCTCTTTGATCCCCAGGGACGTATCTGGCTGAGTATTTCTTTGAAGGGGAATTTTGTTTACGATAAAAAGTGGAAACGTCTGAAACCGGAGAGTCCTTTGCATTTTATCTGGCATCAAAACAAGATGTATGCCATGAATCGTGATGGAAATGTATACAGTTACGACCAGCGCTTAGAATCTCTGAACGCGCCGGCGGACCTTCGTTTCACTTCCGTCTACGATATGGAAAGCGTCAACGACAGGTTGGTTTTTGCCACCTCCCGGGGCCTCATGATGTATCATCCGGAATCGGGTCAGTGGTCAGAATTGGTAAAAGGGTTTACGCAGCGACTGGCCCATGACAAAGATGGCATCTGGTTTACCCGCCTCAAAAAAGGACTGGGGTATTATGATTTCAAAACCCGAGAGACTTTTTTCTGGAGCAGTCGGGAAGGATTGCCCACCAATTACTTAACAGCACTGGCTATGGGAAAGCCGGGACAATTATGGATCGAGGATGGATACGAGCGGGTCCACGTTTACCGGGCTACGGATTTACGCGATAATCATGCTAAAATTCAAAAAAAGAACACAAGGACAGGTTCATGACGGATACCTCCTTTTCAGGAATTCTCAAAAAAATAGCGCAGCTTCACCAGCAGCATCCTGACTATACCTTTGATCATATTATGGAGCATATCCACACCCTTGAGGACGCAGAAAGCCCTGAAGCCTGGGTGGTTGAGTTGTACAATCAGTTTCAGGAAATGTCAGCCCCCCGCCAGCACATCTGTCAGCAAATTTTTGAAAGTGCGCTACAGCGTGCACAACAAGCCACTTACCGTCCCGTTAACGCCCTGGATCAGTTTTTAGAACGTCAGCTTTACGGCATTCAGGACGAGAAAATAGTCGAAAAAGGCCTGATCGGGCAGTTTTTAGAGCAACAAAAGGCAGAAAAAGCGGAAAAGGCTGAGCAAGCCCGACGTCGTCCCCGTCCCCCACGACCGGGGCGCACCAACCCTTTGAGCCCCAACGCCCTGCCGGGGCGTCCACCAGAGGGTTAGCATGGCGGAAATCAACACCGTTATTCTGGTAGGGAGGGCGGGCAATTACCCCGAAATCAAGCATTTTGAAAGTGGCCGTACTCAGGCTTTTTTTAGCCTGGCGGTAGATCGCCCCCGCTCCAGCCCTGATGAAGATCCCCAGACGGACTGGTTCAAAATAGAACTCTGGGATCGCCAGGCAGAAATTGCTCATAACTATGTTAAAACCGGCTCACTGGTGGGCATTCGCGGCGAACTGGTATTTCATACCCATGCAGAGGGCTACTTAGAACATCGTATTCTGAGCCACGGGCTACGTCTGATTGGAAGTCGTCACGATATTGTGGCCCCCACCCCACAAAAACCCTTCTAGATTAATTTTAGGTTAATCAAAAACAATTTTTCAGTTAACCTTTGATCCAAACCTCGTTTTTTGTTCTATGATAGAGTTATGAACTCCACAGGCATGCACGGACTAAAAGCTCCCACAGCGTTATTTCAATCGCTGTCGCGTTCTCCTGTTCAAGCTCCGGGACAACTATCACGCCTCCAGGGAGGACAGGCTCCCCTATCCCATACGCCGACCCTTGGCAAAGATCACTTTTCAGGCGTATCTCGTTTACTCACACGTCAGGGACGTTTACCCGATGCTACGGTAACTCTCTCTCCTGCGCCTCAATCTCCTGCCACGTCCCCTTCACCCACTCTCTCCCTGCCCGTTCCTGACATGCGTCCATTGCCCTCTACCCCCGTGTCGTCGCTAACACCGCCTCTGAATTTACCCATACCAACGCCCCGGCCCAGCATTGCGCTGAAAAGCGTTTCTGCCCTGGCCCCCATCAGTTCTCTGAGACCCCAGGCACGTCCTGACTCCGTTGCTTTAAAACCCCGGCGTCAACCCCTGGATGATACCTTCACCTACCAATTTGGTGAAATCGGTAAGCACGGTTCACGTATGGAGGCTCAGGGCAACTGCGGCCCGGCAGTGGCCTCCATGCTCATTAAACACTTTGGCGTTAATCCCCCCACCATGCGTCAGCTACGCCGACAGGTGGGAGCACGCACCGGGAACGGAAGGGGCCTTTACGCCATTTCCACAGAACAAATTGGCAAAGCCGTGAAAGATACCCTGAAAGCCAAAAATATTGACGTGGATTTCAAAGTGCATTCCCTTTCTTCTAATGTAGATCGGGCCCTGGAGAAGATGAGGGCAGCTCTTGACCGGGGAGAAAAAGTGGTGTTGCTGTCTTCTAATATGTCCAGTTTATCCCGTGGACACTATGTCATCATCAAAGAAGTCCGTGCCGATGGTTCTGTAGTCATTGATGATCCTGGTAAACGTAGGGGACGCGATAACGTGTATTCCAAACAACGTTTGAGCAAGGCATTACGTACTCGCGTGAATCGATACGGACGACAAAATAATCTCATTACCGTTAAAGAAAAGTAAAGCCTTTTACGTTTATTCTTAACGATTTCTTGAATTTTCGCCCTCTCCTTTAATGCTATGATGAAAAATACATACTTTACTCAGGTTCATTTTTGCGCTAAAAGGAGCTCTCATGTCTGCCATTCCTGCCCGCCCCAGTTTTGCGAACGCCATTATCACCACACCCTCCACGCAAGTTCAGCTCCCCCCCGACGCAAACCCGGCCGAAGCTATTCCGACGCAAGAGAGACAGGAAGCCGTACCCGTTGATCAAAACGCCGTCGGTCTCGCCGCGGCCCACGATAGCGAACCCAATCAGGTGAATTTCGGGTCACCGTCACAAGTCACAACTTCTGCACTACCTGAAATTGAGCATCAGACTCCGGATGACGTCCCCCACCTCCAGAACGGCAGAAATATTCTCCAGGGCGCAAGCTTGAACAACCGTCTTACAGAACTGTCGGATAATGCCCAGGAAGGTAAAACGGCACTGCTGAATCGCAGACAAGAACTACAAACCATGCAGGCCACGCTAAGTCCGGATAGCCCACCTTATAAGCACATTGCTGAAACCCTTGAAGGCATTGACAATGCGGTGGAAAGATTAGATAAAGTGATGGCCAAGCTGAACAGCCGTGATCCCAAGGCCGTGGCTGGCCTGCAGGAGTTTCTGGTACAAAAAGACAACAGTAACGCGGATGAGCCCTCCTTTAAAAACCAGTTAACCTACGAAAAACCTGATGGCACCACAGCTTTTTATGACAATATGTACGGTAAGCGTACGGATCAAAGCCTGAGAACCTATATTCAACGGGTCGTGGAAGAAACCCGTACAGAAGGGCCCCACGCCAGCGAAAATATACACGCAGAGCCAGAAGTGAATGCGCCTGATGTAGACAACCCCGATGTGGACGACACCGCTGACGTGGTCGATGACAACCCCGGTGTGGACGACACCGCTGACGTGGTCGATGGCAACCCCGGGGTGGACGACACCGCTGATGTGGTCGATGACAACCCCGGTGTGGACGACACCGCTGATGTGGTCGATGACAACCCCGATGTGGACGACACCGCTGACGTGGTCGATGAAAACCCCGGCGTAGACGGTACTGCTGATGTGGTCGATGAAAACCCCGGCGTAGACGGTACTGCTGATGTGGTCGATGAAAACCCCGGGATCGAGGGTATAGATGACAGTGCTGAGATTATGATGAGCACCCCCGGAGTCTCCGAGGCATATGCCGACACCATGTCATTTATTGAAAACGAACAACTCTTTGTACAAGACATGTTCATTTTGGCCCTTAAAAAAGATGCGCTGGTTCAAAAGATCAGTACCGCTGTGAGCTCCGATGACAGAGCCGAACTGATGGATGAAGCGAATAAACTACGGCAAGAAATCGAAGATTTTGACGCCACGAATAAGCAAAAAGGTCAGCAGTTGGCCCAATTGCAAAGAAACCTGAGTCCCGAAGAAACCCTGCAAATTCAGGAGTATATTCTCAATCTGCCTGCGGTGAAAGCCTACCGTCAGAGCATTTCTGAACCCCAACAGGCGTCAGCACTCCAAACGGAAGTCGTTCAACTGGCCAGCCTCAGTAACTTCGATAATCTCATGGGTGGCATGAACAATATCTACGGAAATATGACCATGATGGCTTAACCCGCTTATCAAACTTTTCCATTAAAAAAGCCGGTTCCTGTATGGAACCGGCTTTTTGCTTAAACGCTAATCTTAGAAAGCAGCGAGTTGGTGGCTTACGCCCATACCATTGTTCTGGTAAGCAACCAGTTGGTTTTTCTTGGCAAATTCAGCAATTTTCTGAATATCGGCAGCGATTTTTTCGGTGTCGATAGCAGACATGCCTACAGCACTCTGATTCATCATATAAGCATCATAAATATTCCAGAGATAAACGCCGAGGAAAATCAACGGCAGAACAATTCCCAGAACACCTACAACTGCGCCTAAACCAAGTGGGGTCAAAATGGCTGCAGCCAGGGTGGTAAGAATACCGATAATGGTTCCTGACAGGAAGAAGATAATACCTTTTACCATGTCACCCATTAAGAATTGACCAAGACCAGGCACTACGATAGAGAGCAGCCAGAACCAGGGTTCAATTTTCATTCCACCAAAACCGGTGGCGTTCAACAGTTGAAGGTCTTCATTGATGGCTGCCAACTGTGGGTTTTCAGCCAGACGAATCACTTCGGTTTGAGCTGTCGTGGTAGCTTCAACATAATCTGTTGCAGCAAAGACAGCGCTTTGTACGCCAAACACCATTGCGATGGTCAGCATAATAGCGGCAATACGCTTTAGCATTATAAATAGACTCCTTAATTAAGTGTGCATTTTAATTTATGCATACACTATAATAAAGGAAAATAAAAAAGTGGCAAGTTACAGATCCCACAATCTGCCCGTTTATAACCTGATTTTGATACGAATTTAACAAAAAAATGGTGACCAAAAGCCCAAAAAAATTCCGAATCAACGCATGATTTGACCTGAATTGCACTATAACTATACAAAATCAACTTAATGATGCTTTAATATCTAAAGCTGTACAGAACGAAAGAGGCCACGTATGTCAAACATATCCGCCAGCCAGACCGTCAGGCTTGCTCCCATTCAAAATCAGGTGGGTACCCACGTCTTAAATCATCCTACTGCTAGCCCGTTTAAGCTGCACAATATTTCGTTTCACATTAACGGGCAATATATGGAAGACTTTTCCAATCAGGGCATCAAGAAATTCGTCAGACAAAACGATCGCCAGTTGTCCCACCAACAGGTGAGCACCTTTGTTCAGTCGGTAGCAAGCAATGCAGAAAACGTGGCGGGCGCGACTTTCGATCTGGGCGATAAAGAACTGGGGCTTTATAAGAAAGACGGCATTGAACAGCCTCACGTGAAAGCGGGTTTTTCTGTACAGACCCGCTCAGGCGTTTTACCTTCTCAGGGTGTCGTATTTTTTGACGCGGACAAGGCCAACTTTCCCCTCAAGAATGTAGAGCAAGAAATTGAAGGCTACACTGCCGAAATCAAAACCGCGAGCCGCAATGTGAGAAAAGCAGAACGGGGTTTAGAAAACGCCCAGTACTTGCGTCAACGTCTTGTGGATTTTCTGGGTAAGGATTCTCCTCAACAGCTCAAAACCTACCAGAATCAGGTGGCGGCTTCTGAAGAAAAGCTGACCGGACTCAAAAGCACCCAGGCGGGTTATGAGCAGGAATTGGCGGGGTTAGATCCTAACAGCGGTCGTGGCCGTGATATCTCTCTTATGCTGCGCGGACTGGGTCAGGAAATCAAAGGGGCCGAAAACACCCTCAATCAGTCTCGTCAGGCCATCGATAAAAAGCAGGGCCCGTTGAGTTTTATGGGCGTGGGCAATAGCCTGTCTGAACTGCACGAACGCAATCAAAACCTGGCGAAAGCCGGTGAGCACTTAAACGAACAGCGCCAGGTGCTGAGCGGTTTGCAAACTAAATTAGAATCCGCGGAAGCTCTGCGCGCCCGTTTACTGCGAGGTGAGGGGATGCCCACGCCTCCAGCGCCCACACCCGCTCCGGCAGAGCCTCCGGTAACTCCTGCCCCCGTTCCTCCCGTGGACGTGACGCCCCTGCCTCCACCGGCAGCACCGACTCCCCCAACACCCGCTCCGGCAGAACCTCCCGTGGACGTGATTCCCGTGCGTCCCAAGGATCCTGACACAGCGCCCGTGCCACAGCCTCCCGTGGCAGAAGAACCGGTCCCGGCACAACCCGCGCCGGCTCAGCCAGCTCCCGCGCCCTCACGCCCGGCACCAGGCCGTCGCCCCGGCGATCAAATTATTATTCCTGGCAACCAGTATAATCCGGGATTGGTAGAAATTCCCGTGACCGGCAGCCGCCCTGTGGTATCTCAACCCGCACCGGCTCCCGTCGCACCCGCGCCCTCACGTCCAGCCCCCGTGCGTCCGGTGGCTCCGCCTCCGCGACCCGTGGCATCCACCCCCGTGCCGCAACCCCGGCCCGTGGCGCCTACACCAGATATCGGCGAAGGCAGCATCACGCAAATGTACACCGTTAAAAAAGGCGATACGCTCTCCTCGATTGCTCAAAATGAATTGGGTTCATGGAAGCGCTGGCCTGAAATCGCGGAGAAAAACCGTGACGTCATTGGCTCCACGAACACCCACTGGATCTATCCAGGTCAGGTGCTGACGCTACCGCCTTCACAGTTGAAAGCTGCCCAGTAACCTGTTAATCTGAGCACAAAACTTTTTAAAGCCCCCAAAAGGGGGCTTTTCTGCTTAACATATACCCTGTTTGACGGTACACTGATAAACATGCAGTCCATGCGTCCTTGCCCTTTACCTTAAATTAATCGTAATTTCAGGTAGAACGGGTGGCGAACAAAAGTGCATTGCACCCTCTGTCACCATATTTGCGTGGCAAAAATTAAATTTTCGCTGAAAGAAAGGCAAACTATCATGAGTGTAGTCTCTATGAAACAGCTTCTCGAAGCTGGCGTCCACTTCGGACACCAAACCCGCCGTTGGAACCCTAAAATGAAACGCTTCATCTTTGATGAGCGTAACGGCATTTATATTATCGATCTCCAGAAAACCATGCACCAACTCGACGTGGTGTATGAAGAAGTAAAACAGCGCGCAGCCGACGGACAGACCATTCTGTTTGTGGGCACCAAAAAGCAGGCCAAAGACGCCATTGCTGAAGAAGCCCTCCGCTGTGGTATGCCCTATGTTAGCCATCGCTGGCTGGGTGGTATGCTCACCAACTTTGAAACCATTCAAAAACGGGTTTCCTTCTTAAAAGATCTCCAGAAGCAAGAAGCTGCTGGTGAGTTTGAACTGCGCACCAAAAAAGAAGCCCTCAATCTTCGTCGCAACATGGAAAAACTCGAGCGCGTTCTCGGCGGCATCAAGTTTATGGAAAAAAAGCCTGACGCTATTTTTGTGGTAGATCCCAAAAAAGAGAGCATTGCGGTAGAAGAATCCAAAAAGCTCAATATTCCCATTGTAGGTATTGTGGACACCAACTGTGATCCCGACCAGATTGATTACCCCATTCCCGCCAACGACGATGCTATTAAAGCCGTTCGTCTGATCACGGGACTGATGTCTGACGCGGTGATTGAAGGCCGTAACTTTGCTCAGGCTGCCGAAGCCGAAATGCTTGAACAGGCTGATCAAAGCGAAGAAGCTGCTGCTGAACCCGCAGATCTGCAATCCGGCGATCTGGTAATTCCTAGCAGTGAAGCCGCAGGCCCCATGGCAGAAGCCATTGCCTCAGCCGTTGCCCAGCAACAGGCACAACAAGAAGAAGCAGCTCCAGCGGATGCAGATACCGTTGCTAGCCAGGCTTAAAAGGAAAGGTATATTATGACAATTACAGCCAGTATGGTAAAAACCCTGCGTGAAAAAACCGGGGTGGGCATGATGGAATGTAAAAAAGCCCTCGTGGAAACCGACGGTGATGTGGAAAAAGCGCAGGACTATCTGCGTAAAAAAGGCTTAGCTGATGCTTCTAAGCGCAGCGGTCGTTCCACCTCTGAAGGCCTCGTTGAATCTTATATTCACATGGGCGGACAGATTGGCGTCATGGTAGAGCTGAACTGCGAAACGGACTTTGTAGCCCGTAACGACCAGTTCAAAGCGCTTGCTCGCGATGTGGCCATGCACGTGGCTGCTGCCAATCCTCAGTACGTCTCCAAAGATGACGTACCTGAAGACGTGGTCAACAAGGAAAAAGAAATCCTGATGGCCCAGCCCGATATGGCATCCAAGCCCGAAAATATTCGTGAAAAAATTATTGTGGGTCGTATTGAAAAGTTCTATGAGCAAATTTGCTTACTGAACCAGCCTTTTGTAAAGGATCCCGATACAAAAGTAGAAGATATGATCAAAACCGCAATTTCTACCATCGGTGAAAACATCCGTGTTCAGCGTTTTGTACGTTACGAACTGGGTGAAACCAGCAGTGCTGAAAGCACCGAAGAATAGTCAATAATTAACCATCAGGCTCCTTAGATTAAGGGGCCTGATTTTCTATGGAGGGTAATATGAGCGAAGACGTAATGGAACAGGCCACCATGATTCAAATGGAAGCCGAAGAAAAAATGGAGAAATCCTTACAGAGTACGCAGAAAGAATTTCAAAGCATTCGCACAGGGCGTGCCAATCCCGCGCTTTTAGACCGCATTCACGTGGAATATTATGGGGCAGAAACGCCCTTACAACAGCTGGCTTCCGTGTCAGTGCCTGAACCCCGCATGCTGATGATTCAGCCCTTTGATAAAAGTGCACTCTCTGAAATTGATCGGGCCATTCAAAAGTCTGATCTGGGCATCACTCCCAATAACGACGGCAAAGTCATTCGTCTGAATATCCCCCCCCTGACCGAAGAACGACGTCGTGACTATGTAAAAATGGCTAAAAAAACCGCTGAAGACGGTAAAGTAGCCGTGCGTAACGTACGCCGTGACGCCATTGACAGCTTAAAAAAGCTGGAAAAAGACGGTATGCCAAAAGATGCTAACAAAAGCATGCAGGACGATATGCAGGATTTGACCGATAAGTACATCGCTAAAATCGATGCGGCCACGGAACAAAAAGAAGCCGAAATTATGGAGCGCTAAACCCCTGCTGCTCACTAAAGTGATTAGCGGCATCGGTATTGCTGCCGCTATTCTTCTCTCTATTTTTTATCTCAAACTGGTGTGGCTGCTCATGGTGGGCTTGCTCTCCGTGATCGGCACCTGGGAACTGGCGCGCATGTTGCGTCGGGGCGGCCACCGGGTATCTACTTTCTTGCCCATGTTTTTGAACGGGCTTTTGCTGGTGGGTATCTATTTTCTTGTGGATTCCGACTACTCAAGCATTGTTATGGATTGGAACGTGAGTCATGCTCAGGTACTGGCTTGGCAAAACATGTTTATTTTGTTTGCTACCCTGACACTCATTTTACGGACCCCGTTTTCAAGACCGCGGGCCACCGTCCCCGAATTGTTTGCCCCCCTGTTTCAAATGGCCTATCTGGGCTGGTTCCCCTCTTTCTTTATTTTGCTACGTTCATTGCCCGGCGGCTCTTTTTATCTGGCCTGGGGGCTCACCACGGTGGCTTTTTCAGATATTGGCGCTTACTTTGCCGGTAAGTTCTTTGGCAAGACCCCCTATTTTCCCCACCTGAGCCCCAACAAAACCATCGAAGGTGCCGTGGGTGGTGTAGCGGCTTCTGTAGGCATTGCCTACGCGCTGGCCTATTTTATGGGAGATAATCTTCCCGTCCAGGGCGTCCACATTTTTGTACTGGCGGTGAGTATGGCCTGCCTGGGCCAAATGGGCGATCTCATAGAATCTATGATCAAGCGCGATATGAACGTGAAAGATTCCGGCACCTGGCTTCCGGGCTTCGGCGGCCTGTTGGATCGCATTGATAGCTATTTATTACTGGCTCCCTTCATGTACTACTACGATACCAACTTTGTATTGATGCATTTCTAGAACGTTTGTTTTTGATTGTGAGCTTTTTCCTTGTAATTACCTGATATTTTTTTTATGATCAATAATAAGGGTATTGATTCAAAAAAAGGTGGAGGGCGTTCATGAAAAAGCATGTCAAAAAGTCTCGGTGGTCAAGTTTGTGTTTTTCTGCGTTATTACTCATGGTGCCCGTTATGACAGCTCCTGTTATAACAACTCCTGCCTCGGCATCTCCGGGCCAAATTATTAACAATTCCGTGCGCTATTTTTCTTTTGCGGACAAAGATCAGGGCCAGCGGGTACGCATTCACGCTGTAGAAGTAAACCTGAAAGACCCCAGCATTCAGCTGGATCTGGCCATGGCTAAAGAGAGTGCCAACACCGTTGAGCCCGTCAGTCATATTGCCCGCCGCCACGGTGCTTTAGCAGCCATTAACGGCTCTTTTTTTCACGGCACCACCACCGATAGTTCAGTAGGGCTGGTGGTGCGTGAGGGCGAAATTATTGCGGATTCAGGCCATCGCCGCACCTCTCTGGGAATTACCGATGAAGGCAAAATGGTCATGGGGATTCCCCGCGTGAAAACCGGCGTGATGATCCACAGCAAAAACCGTTTTCAGCGTGTTAACGGTGTAAATCAGCCGCGCAAGTACCATCAGACGGTAGTGTATACCCCTCGCTTCGGCCAGTACACCCACACCAATGAGTTTGGTCGTGAAGTGGTGGTGGAAAATAACCGGGTGGTGCGTTACTCCTACGGAAACACGCAAATTCCCCGCAATGGGTTTATTATTTCGGCGCACGGAAAAACCCAGAACATTCAGCATTTGTATCCGCTGGGGTCCCGAATTTCCTTACGCACGCTCAGAGAGGGCCAGTGGAAAGATGTGAATACTATCGTTACCGGAGCCCCCCATCTGGTAAAACAGGGACGGGTACACAATACCTATTTTCAGGAACGCTTACACACCTCACTCAAACGCCCCAATTCTCGCAGTGCCGTAGGCTTTACCCATAACGACAAACTGCTTTTGGTTACCGCTTTTCCGGGAAAGGGCAATCGTGGAGGCGGTATTACCTATACCCGCCTGGCACAAATTATGCGCCGTATGGGAGCCCATGAGGCCATGGCCTTAGACGGGGGTGGGTCCACCTCTATTTATGTGCCCCACAATATTGAGCACGCCCGTCGCCCGGTCACCAATGCACTGATTATCAAGCGGGCATCGTCATGACCGAAAGCGAACTGCTGGTCTTGCCTCACACGCTAAGCATGCACCAGCAGGGAGAACTTAACATTGCCACCTCTGCCACTGAAGATTTGCTCAATCAATACGGCGATGAAGAAGACCAGTTAGAAATTTTGCTGGCCCGACTCATGCTGAAGCCCCAAACCTTAACACAGTGGCAGCACGCCCTTAAACACTTAGAAGACGATCTGGGCGTGCCGGAAGCGGTGAAAGTAGAAGCCTGGAACGATGAAACCCTGCTGTCTCAGTTTTCAACAGCTCAAAAGCGTTTGTACCTGGTGTTTCAGCAATTGCTTCAGGATGAACGCAAATCCACGAAATACCATCAGGCTTTCTACGAGCTGTGCCAGCTTTTCCCCGCAGAAGAATCCTTATGGCATATGCATTTTCATTATGTGGATCGTTGGAAGGTAGGTGAACCCGCTCAGCGTCAGCAGGAGCTAAAAGACTGTCTGAGTGAGCACCCGGATTGGCTGATGGTGCGTTTACTGTACGCCCGCCAATTTTTAAAAGAAAGTGACGCAGACTTTGCGAAACGCTACGCCACAGCTTTGGATCATAAATTTTTGCTCCATGAACATACGCAAAACGCTGATGAAATGGTGGCATACCAGTTTTATTTAGATACCTATATGTACTTTGCCCTGAGCGGACAACTTCACCGGGCCTCTTTTGCATTCTGGCAGGCCCATCAGGTGTGTAGTACACCCGATGGTCTCTATCCACTGGCGCTGTTCATTCTTTCCACTTGTGAAAATGGACCTGAGGATTCTCGTTTTGCATCCTGGGCCCACTTTATGCAGCAAACGGCGGCCTTAGCCCCGTAATGCTGACTACATTTTAAGCTATACTTCAAGCTTTTCTTCTTCTTTTTGATCGGCCTGACGCACTTCGGGAGTTTTGCGTTCACTAAAACGTTGACCGATTTCTTTGGCCTTACTTTCGCTAAAGACTTTTTTGGCCACGGGGAAAATATCTTCTTCTTCTTCCTCAATATGGTGAAGATATTCGTGTTGAAGGGTTTTTGCTTTTTTGAGCCATTCGGGACTGGAAAGATCCGTCTCATTGAGTTCTTCCATCAGATCATCCAGTTCCTTGTGCTCTGCCACGCTGTGACGGGCTTCCGACTGTCCTTCAGAAGTTGCAATTAACTCCGCGTAAAAACTTTCTTCTTCTGCGGCAGCATGGCCTTTAACGTCATAGTAAAACCGTTGCCACAGCTCTGAACGAATGCGCGTATCGCCACTGGTTTCCACAATTTGCTCCAGAAGTTCTCTGTGCTTGTCGTGATCTTTCTTAAGTAGTTTATAAATGGTCATTGTATTCCCTCACTTATTATTTGTTGTCTTTAACTAGCATGGCAGGAGGTTGAACCTCAACAAAAGGAAACCGCGTTTTTTCTAACAGCTTTTTTACGACGGCTCACTCTGTCACGGGTCGTTGTGGTTTACACTGAATAAAAAACGGGAGTAAGTCAAATGGAACCTTTTGTGATTGAAGGCCGGGGCAAAGATTTGGGTGGATTTTCCGTACGCCGGATTTTGCCCTACAAAAAGCGCCGCATGGTGGGCCCCTTTATTTTTGTAGATCATCTGGGCCCCACCATCATGGAACCCGATGAACGCGTTGACGTGAGGCCCCATCCTCATATTCATCTGGCCACGGTCACTTATTTGTTTGCGGGATCCATTGATCACAGAGATAGTCTCGGCTCGGTCCAAACCATCACACCGGGAGCCATTAATTTGATGACCGCGGGCACGGGGATTGCCCACTCGGAAAGAACCCCTCAGGATTTAACAAACAAAAGCTTTCCCATGCACGGTATGCAAATCTGGATTGCTTTGCCTGACGGTAGCGAAGACATCCCCCCGGCCTTTGATCATTATCCGGCCAAAGATTTGCCCGTGCAAGAAGAAAACGGCGTCAAGCGCAGTACGCTCATGGGCTCTCTGTGGGACATGACGTCTCCGGTCAAAACCTATTCACCAACGCTGTATGCCTCTCTCGAAACAGAAGAACTGCACACCGAAATCTTGAAAGACCTGCCTGAAGAACTGGGCATTTATGTGGTGCAGGGAGCCGTTATTTATAACGATGTGGAGTATGCTGAGCACCGGATGCTCGTGCTTGACGGCGCAGAGGAAGTGACCCTGCATCTTTCTCCGGGAGCCAAAGTGATGTTGCTAGGAGGCGCACCGGTGGGCAAGCGCCACATCTGGTGGAATTTTGTATCTTCTGACAAAGCCAATATTGAACAGGCCAAACAGGATTGGCACGCCGAACGCTTTCCTAAAGTGCCCGGAGATACTGAAGAACGCATTCCCCTGCCTGAAGATTGGCAAGCGGTTTAGGTTTTAAGTAGCTTAGCTTTTGCCACGGATTTTTAGTATCATAAGGATATGAAACATTGTACAAACTGTGAAGGCTTTGTGCCTCACGCTCACTCGGAATGCCCCAATTGCGGATACGAAGCCAAACTCCATGCGCAAGTTGAGCAAGTCAAGCGCTGGAGTCTGACTTCACTCAGCCTTTCTCTGGCACTGGGACTGGCAGCCTCTTGCACACCGATGATGGTAGCTGCAGTGTATGGAGCACCTGTTCCTCTCTGTGAAGCGGATCAAACGCCTGAAGAAGACGGTTGCTTTCAACGCAATGCGCAAGACTCAGAAGATGAAGACGCTGAAGAAAGCAGTTCTGGTGACAATTCCAATCCGTGACACAAAAATCTGTGACCCGAAAAGCTGAACGCGAAAAAGAACTCGACAACCGCTATATCGTCCCCGGTGAGACGCCCTATCACCCCGCATACGTGGTGTGGGAACTCACCTTAAAATGCGATCACGCCTGTAAGCACTGCGGCTCCCGGGCAGCAAAAGCTCGCCCCGATGAACTGAGCACTGCCGAAGCCTTAGAGGTGGTACAACAGTTGCATGAGATGGGTGCCAAAGAAGTGGTTTTAATCGGGGGCGAAGCCTATTTGCACAGCGGGTTTTTAGACATTGTTCGAGCCCTGAGCCAACGGGGCATCACGCCCGTCATGACCAGCGGCGGCATGGGAATAACTCCTGAGCTAGCGCGGGACATGGCGGCAGCGGGCATGAAGCGGGTGTCTATTAGCATTGACGGTACAGAAAAAGCACATACCGCCATTCGTCAGCGCCCGGACAGTTTTCAGCAGACAACACTTGCGCTCAAGGCCATTCACGAAGCAGGTATGGACCCCAGTGCCAACACCCACTTTAATCGCCTCAACCAGCACGATCTAGAACCCCTTTATAAACATTTACGGTCTCTGGGCGTGCGCTCCTGGCAGGTGCAAATTACCTCAGCCCTGGGACGGGCTGCGGATCACCCGGAGATTCTCTTTCAGCCCTGGGATCTGGTACAGTTTGTGCCCCGACTG
>CAYFGW010000021.1:0-30006 GCA_964342365.1 uncultured Candidatus Sericytochromatia bacterium
CTGCCTATGCCCGCCAGTTTCTTGGACAAATGCAGAAACCCGACGTGGAATCCATCGAAGGTCTCTCTCCCGCTATTTCCATCGACCAAAAATCCACCAGTCACAATCCTCGCTCCACGGTGGGCACCGTCACCGAGATTTATGATTATCTGCGTTTGCTCTACGCGCGCATTGGTGTGCCCCATTGCCCGGACTGTGGTGAAACCATCAGTTCTCAGAGCATCGATCAAATTGTGGATCAGGTTTTAGAAATCGAGGAAGGTAGCAAGCTCTACATTCTGGCCCCCTTAATCAACGGACGCAAAGGCGAGTACAAGTCTTTGTTGCAAAATCTGATACAGGAAGGCTTTACCCGCGCCAAAATAGACGGTGAATATGTAGAACTGGCGGACGATATTCAGCTGGCCAAAACCAAAAAGCACACCATTGAACTGGTGGTAGATCGCATTCGTATGAAAGATGGTCTCCAGTCTCGACTTACCGAGTCTTTACAGCTGGCGCTAACCAAAGGGGAAGGCATGGCGCGAGTAGAAGCCATGGACGGCAGTTTTAGCCATTTGTACAATCAAAATTTGTCCTGTGCCAGCTGCGGTTACAGTTTCCCTGAAATGGCACCCCGTTTGTTTTCGTTTAACAGTCCTTTTGGAGCCTGTGACACCTGCCACGGTCTTGGCACGAAACAAGAAATTATGCCCGGCAAAATCGTACCCATGCCTTCTCTTAGCTTAAATCAGGGGGCCGTGCGTCCCTGGAGCCGCAGCCTGGACAAGAAAAAAGGGTCTTACTTACGCACCTTACTCAAAGGGCTGCAAGATGAACTATTTTTTGACATGGATACCCCTTTTGAGGATTTGCCCGAAAATGTGAAGCACGTGCTGTTGTATGGTTACCCGCAACGCATTCAGGTGGAGTATCAGAGCAAGGGCCGGGGCAAAATGCATTACAGCTTTATGACCCGCTTTGAAGGCGCCATTCCTCGCCTTCGCCGGCTGTACGAAGAAAGCCCTTCCGACTCCACGCGCAATGAGGTGGAAAGCTATATGGAGAAAGCCCCCTGTCCGGATTGCGAAGGTAAACGTTTACAACCCGCCAGTCTGGCGGTTCGCATTGGTCAAGAATCCATTGCGGACGTCACGGGCTATTCCATTGAAGGCTTTTCCCAATGGTTGCACGGCCTGAATTTGAGTGCCCGGGAGCAAATGATTGCCGACCTGATCCTGAGAGAACTAGAAGAACGTTCCAGCTTTTTATTGAACGTGGGACTGGATTATTTGAGTCTGGGCCGTACCGCCAATACCCTTTCCGGTGGAGAGGCACAGCGGATTCGTCTGGCCACTCAAATTGGCTCGGGTTTGGTGGGCGTCTTGTATATTTTGGACGAACCCAGCATCGGCTTACACCAGCGGGACAACCAGCGTCTCTTGAACACCCTCAAGCGCCTGCGGGATCTGGGCAATAGTTTGATTGTGGTAGAACACGATGAAGATACCATCAGAGATGCGGATTATCTGGTAGATATTGGCCCCAGGGCAGGCCGTCACGGGGGTAGCATTGTGGCCCAGGGCAGCCTGAAAGAAGTGGTCAAGGTCAAAGAGTCTCTCACGGGACAGTATATGAGCGGCAAAAAAGGCATTCTCCCACCGGACGTGCGCCGCGAAGGTAACGGCAAAACCCTCACGATTGTGGATGCCCATCTGAATAATTTACAGCATTTGAATGTGGATATTCCCCTGGGCAAATTTATTTGCATTACCGGCGTGAGTGGCTCCGGTAAATCCAGCCTGATTAACGGAATCCTGGCTCCCTTTGTACAGCACATGCTGCACAAACGCATTCCGAGACCTTTATACGTCAAAGAGGTGCAGGGTATTGAGCACGTGGACAAAATGATCCGCATTGATCAATCCCCCATTGGCCGCACACCCCGTTCCAACCCCGCCACCTACACCGGCTTATTCACCCCCATTCGAGAACTTTTTGCCCAGAGCGTGGAGGCCAAAGTGAGGGGGTATAAACCCGGGCGTTTTAGCTTTAACGTGAAGGGGGGACGCTGCGAATCCTGCAAAGGCGACGGCGTACTCAAAATTGAAATGCACTTTCTGCCCGATGTGTACGTTCCTTGCGAAGTGTGCAAGGGCAAACGCTATAACCGGGAAACGCTGGAAGTCAAATGGAAGGGCGCCACAATTTCTGATGTGTTGAATATGACCGTGGAAGAGGGACTGGAGCACTTTGCCAATATCCCTTCTATCAAACGCAAACTGCAAACCCTCGTGGACGTGGGACTGGACTATATTCAGTTGGGCCAGTCTGCCACCACCCTGTCAGGGGGTGAAGCCCAGCGCATTAAGCTGGCCACCGAATTGAGCAAACGCAGCACGGGCAAAACCCTGTATCTGCTGGATGAGCCTACCACCGGCCTGCACTTTGCCGACGTGGAAAAGTTGCTCAACGTCCTCCAGCGTCTGGTAGATAAGGGCAATACGGTGCTGGTGATTGAACACAATCTGGACGTGATTAAAGTGGCTGACCACCTTATTGATATCGGGCCCGAAGGAGGGAGTCGCGGTGGACAAATCGTGGCCGAAGGCACGCCAGAGGCGGTGAGTAAAATCAAAAAATCCTTTACAGGCCAGTTTCTCAAGCCTCTGCTGGAAACCCGCAAGGTCAGCAATCCTTCAAAGCCCGCAAAAAAAGCGGCCAAAAAGACGACCAAAAAAACAAGCACCAAGACCGCCACAAAAACCACTGCAAAAAAAGCGGTCAAAAAGAAAACCACGAAAAAGAGCCCGAAGAAGGTAAAAGCTTAATCTGCCGCGGTTTGCCTCTTTCTTGTGGACTTTAAAAAGGAGGCAAATTGCGTAACCGCAGCTGGGTTTTCAAAAATGCGATCCCGCTGTGCCCGCAAATGCTGTTGGATACGCAGGTGCTCCCGGGGGCTCTGCGCCAGGAACAGGGCTCGTTTTACATAGGCTTTTTTATCGGGCACAATGGCCTCTTCGTAAGCCATGGCCCTACATAAACCGGCCGTGATTTGCCCTACCATTTGTGAAGTGGGCTGAGTGACAAGCGCGGCTCCCCAGGCCAGGGCCTGATAAGTAGTGGTGCCACCCCCATAGTGTAAAGGGTCTAAAATCACGTCGGTGGTTTGCAACAAATGTAAAAAGTCCTGATTGGATAACTCGGGGAAAACCCAGATGCGAGGCATAAGGTCAGGCATTGCGTGTTGAAAACGCCGGGTAATTTCTTCGGCAATTTTTTGGTTTTTTGCGCTCACCAGCACCAGATGTCCCAGCGGATCGGCCCGTAAAATGTCAGCGATATAGTCGTCAAAATCCGGGTGGAGCTTCAACATATTCTGGAGACAACCATAAACATGCCAGTCTTCCTGTAAACCAAAGTGGTCCCGTCCTACGGGCTCAGGAAAAGTAAAAGACGGCACGTAAGAAGGAAACTCGGGCCCCGCCACCAGCGTTTCCGTGTAATTTTTTTGCCCATCAGCGTGTTCCATCAGCGCCGACGAGTAAAAATAGTCCATGGATTGCAGTCCGGTGGTTCCCGGATTCATCCATGAAGTGAACTGCGCGGGAGCCACCCGAAAGAGGGCCAGAGCATACTGCTGAAAATCCCAGGCGGGCTCCGTAAAAAACATGGCGTCCAGGCGGCTCTGGCGAATTTGACGGGCCGCCGCGTAAGGATCCTGTGTAATCAGCTTCCAGTGCACGTGCTTTTGCTGCGACGTAAAATGATAGCGACGATCCGACTTAAACAAAAGCGCTACATCGGGAGAGGTGCAAAACAAAGTTACCTCAAAATCTTCGGGGTCCAGTTGCGCAGCCAGTGCTCCTGCATAGACATAACCCAGAGAAATACTTTTGGAAGCCACCAGAATCCCCAGATGAAAACGCTTCCGGGGAGGAGGAGCCACAAAAACTTCCGGAGGAATAAGCGTGCGCCGGGCCAGAGAAGCCATCAGACGCCGTAAGGAAAGCACACAGCCGTGGTGATACGCCACGTAGGCCGTATTGGTATGCAGTACAGAAAACATAAAAAAGACGCTGCGGGGCAGACGCACGGGCTGATGCTCCAGACGCTTTAAAAAGCGTTCCAGCGCCTGTTCCATTTGGATACGAAAACGCTCGATTTGTGAAGCACTTTTCATGACCACGGGGTAAGTGAGATCTCGCTTGAGTTGCCACAGTAACTGCCGGGGATTATGAGCCACCGCTTCCTCAAAGCACTGACGGGCCAGCTCATAAAATCCACGGCGCTCCAGCAGGTAACCCATCAAAAAAGACACCAGGTCCAGTTTCGTGGGGTGCTGTTTCCCCACAGAAATCAGACTGTCCATAGCGGCATCCAGGTCCCCCATTTTATCGAGTGCTTGTGCCAGATAAAAGTAAACCGAGGGCTCTACCTGTTCATCTTCAAGGGCTTTCAAATAAAGCGGTAGCGCTGACTGCTCCAGCTTAAGATGGTCAAAAGATCGTGCCAATCGCAGGTAGAGTCGTGGCGTGACACGGTCCGGGCGAATTTGCAGGCATTTCGAAAAAGCCTCCAGACTCAAAAAAAAGTTAAACTGTTTTTCGTGGATTAGCCCCAGCTGATACCAGGCCTCCAGGTGCTTTTCTTGCCAATAAATCACCCGCTGATAAGCCCGCTTTGCAAGCTCTACACGGTGAGAAAACATCAGCCACTGCCCGCGCTCATAATGCAGAATCGCCCCCAACTGAGCGCGCAATGAGCGCTTTTCCTGCCGTTTTTGTAACCGCCTGACGCTGCGCAAAGCCCGCCCCAAACGAGGGTAGTTTCCCTGACGACGGATGTGTTTAAGTTGGTGCTGTAAACGAGAACACCTCAAATTCGAAACACCCCGTAAGGATCTCTGGGGTTTTGAGAAGGGCTCAGATGGCGCATCGCTCGCCGGGCAGCGGCCACCAGTTCGGCGTCTTCAGAAAAAACCTTTGTGCAGGTTACCAACACGGGAATCACTTCTGCAGAACCCGCTTTTTCCAGGGCATGGATATCCCTCAGGCAGTCCGCTCGCCGTGCGGGCGATAAAACAGGTAAGGAAGAACTCTCTGTAGAGTTCTCTACTACATCATCTATTAAGCGCTGAAGACGCTGACCCATCGCTTCCGGGGTATCACACATGGGGTTCTGCTTCCGTTAAAGTCTCTTGTTCAAGATGCCACACCTTCTGAAACAAAGGCAAGAGAGACATGCGGTGGGTGGTGGCCAGACAGATCATATCGGGATAAGTCTGCCAGAGAGCGGTGAAAAGCTGTTTTTCTGTGTGCTCATCCACTTCTGCAGTGGCTTCATCCATCAACAGAAGCGCCGGCCGCAGCAAAAGGGCCCGGGCAATGGCCAGCCGTTGTTTTTCACCACCGGACAAATAAACGCCGTTTTCTCCCATCAGGGTATCCAACCCCTCAGCCAAATGATTGAAACGCTCTGACAGTTGACAAATGTGAAGCACTTGCCAGAGCTCTTCTTCTGACACAGTAGCGCCCCCGGTGAGGTTTTCACGCACCGTACGATGAAAAAAGAAGGCCTCCTGTGGCACCAGCACCACAGCCTGCTTTCGCCAGGCCTCAGGCCAGTACACCCGCCCCTTTGCAAAGGGCGATACGCCCGCAATCGATTGCAATAAACTGCTTTTTCCCTGTCCGGATTTTCCAATCAGGGCCCATTTACTGCCCGGCGGCAGGTCCCATTTTTCCAGCCTGAGCAAGGTTTTTTCACCCCGTACCAGCTCAATGTTTTTCAGACGGCAAAAAGGCTGCTGATGATATAGCACCAGAGCTTCAGCAGGATCCCAGTGGGCCGTTTCCAGACGCGTTAAGGACGCCTGCGCCCGCCGCACGGTGGCTGAGGTTTCGGCCCACCACAGACCCGGGTCTACAGCCAGCGCCACAGCGGTGGCAAAAGCCACGAGTTCTCCCAGCGATAGCCAGCCCTGACGCACAAAAAGAACGCATAAAAACAACACGGCAGCAATAACCGTCACCTGTAAGCTGCCCAGGACGGGACGCTCCAGCGCCTGAAGTTTAAGCACCTCAAGGTTTGCCCCAAGCCAGGTTTTATGACGCTGATGTAGGCGTGTTTTCTGCGGTTGCTGCCAGTGCATATGCTGCACCAGAAATCGCCCCCGCATCCCTTCTCCCATCTCATGATAAAGAGCGGCCACTTCAGATTGCAGACGGGCCGCACGCGTAGGCAATAAGCGCTGCGCCTGTCGCAAAAGCAGATGAGCACACAGAGCCAGCCCCAACAAAACCAGCGTGAACAATACCGATAAATAGAACAGGGCGAGCACCAGAATGCTCAGGAGGGCTATGGAAGGCAACCCACGATGCAGCAAGGCATAAATTCCCTGCTGCACCTGCCGGGTATCATCCTGAAACAAACTCAGGGTTTCCTCAGGGTGAATTTGCCTTAAAGCACTATCCGGTGCCGCAAGTAAACGCCCGTAGGCCTCAGACTGCCAGCGCCGTTGCCAGCGCAGCGAAAGCTGCCCGGCCAGGTATTGCTGACCGTATTCAGCGCCATGACGAAAAATATAGAGCAGAACAATAGCGCCAAGCCAAAACCCAACACGGGCCAGGGCCGCATCAGAAAACACCCGTTCAATGTGGCGGGCCAGAGGCACCAGGGCTGCGGTGGTTATCAACTGCAACCCCAGACAGGCCCAGACGCCTGCCCAGCACAGCTTAAATCCCGGAATTGTCCGTAGCTGTGGCCACAGCTGCCTGAAAAAAGAAAGCATGAGGTTTAAAGGCTAAACGTACCAGCCCGCAAAGCCCACGTGCTCTTTTTGGGTCGCACCTTCAGCTTTGTCTTGCTCAAACTGAGCCTTAAGCAACTTTCCATACACTACCAGATCACGGCCCATACGCTGCAAACGATCGCAGATTTTAGAATTCTCTATTTTCCCCTCGACAAATTCAGCGCTGCGGGCGCCCACCTGATAGGGCAAGGCCCAGCCGTGACAGTGCTGAATGGCAATACGCATTTGCGAGTTACAGCTCACGCCCAGGCTGCCGCCGGTAGAGGTAGCAATAGCAAAGGCTTTGCCAGCAAACTGCTGGTAATGGTAGTCAAAAAAGTTTTTAATGGCATTACTCATACACCCGTGATACTCCGGCGACACCACAATAAAAGCGTCGGCTTCAGAGGTTTTCTGTCGCAGGGAACTCACCAGCGCATTTTGTTTGTAGTCTCTGTCTGTACGAAACAGCGGTAGTTCTTCGCGTAAGACGTCAAAGAATTCCACCTCAGCGCCCTGTTGTTTTGCGGCATCAGCAATGTGATGGGCCAGAATACGGGTATTTCCATCATCGCGAGTGCTGCCGTAGACGGCCAGTATTTTCATGATTTTTGTGCTCCTTCCCTTGACGGGTCATGGAGTCCTAGTTTAGCTTATGAATAAGCAAAGTCAATCAGGTGATTGCACATGATGTGAGGAAAGTCCGGGCTCCACAGAGCAGGGTGCTGGGTAACACCCAGCGGAGGCGACTCCGGGAAAGTGCCACAGAAAAGAACCGCTCTGTATTTGCTGAGCAAGGGCAGAGTAAGGGTGAAAAGGCGGTGTAAGAGACCCCCGGCAACGGTGTGAATCGTTGGCCAGGCAAACCCCATCCGGAGCAAGGCAAACAGAAGGCACAGGGCTGCTCGCCCTTCTTCGGGTTAGCTGCTAGAAAATACCGGTAACGGTATTTCCAGATAGATAATCACCCGCGACAAAACCCGGCTTATCGATTGACTTTGCTTATCCCAAACCATCGCCCATGTGAGATCGCTCGTGTTAAACTGTATAAAATTAAGTTACGAGGGCCACAAATGAATATCTTAATGCTTACCTGGGAATATCCTCCGCGTATTGTAGGCGGTCTGGCACGCCACGCCGAAGAAATCTCAGAGGCTCTGGTGGAAAACTGGGAACAGGTAGACGTCATTACTGCCGCTCACAAAGATGCTCCTGACTACGAAGTACGCAACGGCGTTCACATCCACCGCATTCCTGAACCCATTAAAGCCCCGCAGTTTTTCCCCTGGATTTTGCACCTGAACTTCGGCATGCTCAGTAAAGCCCATCAGATTATGCAAAGTCGCAATATTGATATTGTGCACGCCCACGACTGGTTAGTCACCCATACCGGTGTTCAACTCAAGCAAATCTATAACACCCCGCTGGTGGCCACCATTCACGCCACTGAAGCCGGGCGCTGGAACGGCATTCATAACGAAACCCAGGCCTACGTCAACAGCATGGAGTGGTTCTTAAATTACGAAAGCCGCCGCACCATTGTGTGCAGTGACTATATGCGCAATGAGGTCATGTCCAACTACGGTTTGCCCCACGAGAAAATAGACATTATCCCCAACGGCATCAAGCGCGAAAAGTTTGACTTTGATTTCCCTGACGCCCTTGATTTCAGACGGCGTCTGGCCGCCGATCATGAACCGCTGATTGTAAGCGCCGGACGGATGGTGCCCGAAAAAGGATTCCAGCATCTGGTGGCAGCGGCCGCAGATATTTTGCAAGATTTGCCCCAGTGTCGTTTTGTAGTGGCCGGGAAGGGCGGCATGCTCTCAGAGCTAAAAGCCAGAGCCGAAGCCTACGGCATTGCAGACCGCTTCATTTTGCCGGGCTATGTATCAGACGAAGATCTGCTCAAAATGCTGCGCGTGGCGGATGTGGGCGTTTACCCCAGCCTGTACGAACCCTTCGGCATTGTGGCCCTGGAAGCCATGGCGGCCCGTACCCCCGTGGTGGTGTCTGACACCGGCGGACTGGGTGGTATTGTAGAACACGGCGTCAACGGCATCAAAACCTACGCCGGGTCTTCTGACTCTCTGGCCTGGGGTATTCGCGAAGTACTTTACAACCCCGAGTGGGCCAACTGGATGGTGGAGCAGGCTTATGCTCGCCTGATTGACACCTTCAACTGGGACATTATTGCTAAACAAACCAAACACGTGTACGAACGGGTTAAAGAGGGCCGATGAAACACATCCTGCTCATAGAAGACGATCCGGTGTCAAAAACCGTCACCGAAACCGCTTTAAAAAAATGGGGGTACTCGGTAACCTCCACCGAAAGTGCTGAAGATGCCTGGGAGTACCTGGACAATAACGCCAAACCTGATTTAATGATTATTGACTGGAGGTTGCCCGGACTTTCCGGTCCGGAATTTTGCAAGCAAATTCGAGAACACGCCTGTTTGAAGGATTTGTATATCATGATGCTTACCTCCAGTTCAGGTCAGGAAAATATGTTGGAAGGTCTGAGTGCCGGGGCGGACGATTACCTGGAAAAGCCCGTGGATGCCCGCTTTTTGGAAGCCCGTGTGAAGGTGGGCCAGCGTATTGTGAATTTGCAGAGTGATTTGCAGCATAAAGTAGAAGAACTCCAGGACGCACTGAGCAATGTCAAAGAACTGCGCGGGCTTTTGCCCATTTGCTCCTACTGTAAAAAAATTCGCAATGACGGCAATTACTGGGAGCGGTTGGAAACCTATCTGGTGAGCCATACCCACGCTCAGTTTAGCCACAGCATTTGCCCCAGTTGCTATGATTCCGTGGTCAAACAAGAAATCGACAACTTCAAAAAAGAACAGGAATGACCTTAATCGCGTTAGCAGGCCCCACCGCCTCGGGTAAGACCCGCCTGTCCCTGGCCCTGGCAAAAGCTTTAAATGGCGAAATCATTTGCGCCGATTCTCGCCAGATTTATGAAGATATGCAAATTGGTACTGCCCAGCCCACTTCCGAAGAGCAGGCTGAGGCTCCCCATCATCTGTTTAATTTTATCTCTCCAACGGTCAAATACTCCGTGGCCAGCTATCGCAAAGCCGCTCAGGCCAAAATCAAAGAAATTCAAGAACGGGGTAAACAGCCCATTCTGGTAGGCGGCACGGGGCTTTACTTTCGCACACTGCTCTACGCGTATAATTTGCCGGAAGTCCCTGCTCAGCCTGAGTTACGCGCACGCCTGGAACAAGAGCCTCTCGAAAAGTTAAAAGCAGATCTGCTGGCCGTAGACCCTGTGGCCGGCGAACGGATTCACGTGAACGACCGCTTTCGGCTGGTGCGGGCTCTGGAAGTCTTTCACACCACCGGCAAACCCATTTCCAGTTTTCAAACCCGTTCTGAGGGCCTGAGCATTCCCTGTGTATACATAGGCCTGCGCCTGAGTAAAGATTTTCTCTACGAACGGATTCAGAAGCGCATCGTTCAGATGTTTGACATGGGATTGGTAGACGAAGTTCAGGCCTTACAGCAAAAATATGGCGCAGATTTACCCTTACTGAGCACCCTGAACTATGCAGAGGTGGTGGATTATTTAAAGGGCACACTCACCCTGGAAGCCACCCAAGAAAAAATGTTTATTCATACCCGCCAATACGCTCGCCGTCAGCGCACGTGGTTTCAGCGAGACAAAGACATTCAGTGGTACGACATCGCCCCCGATACAGATGTACAACATATTGTCGAAGAGGTGGCCCAACGTTTGCATAGCGAGGCGGAGACCCATGTGTGATCCCACCTTTGCACTGGACGTGGTGCAGCACTCTGAAACCCGCCTTTATCACAGCTGGTCTTCAGAGAATGGAAACTTTCAGCTACTTTTGCTCTATGACCGGGCCTATGTGGTCAAACGCAGTGAAGGCGTCGTTAACGGCATTCAACCCATCAAGACACCGTCTGTTTTAGAAGCTCTTGAAACCCAGCAAAAACTGACGCAGCAACACCTGCAGGATTTAGAAACTCTTTTTGATAGCCCTTCTGAACCTGAAGAGGTCTCTCCTCCACCCATGACCACTTCCTATAACGCGCTGGCGCTCTACGGCAACCAGAAGAGTCTGGGTGCCTCAGTTCTTGCTGAAACAGACCAGGAGCCGGTGTATGAACGCACGCTGCCGCTGGTGGAACAGGCGCTAGAAATGGCGCAAGAACAACAGCAAACCCTCCTGGAACAGGCGGAACAGCTTCAGGAACACATCCAGAATCGTCAAAAGCAGCTACAAAAGCAATTGCGACAGGTGCCCGCTCTGACTCAGGAACTGGAATTACTGAATGAAAAACTGGAGAACTGGCAACGCCAGATGGAGTCTCAGCACCATCATCAGGAGAGTCTGGTGCATCATACGCATCAAGAACTCATGGGCATTCAGGAACAGCTTCAAGACATGCTTTCTGAGGGCATGGCACTCCAAAACCATTTGCGTTCCCGCCGCTTGCCAACGGATCATCAACTGCAACGTAAGTTAAGTTATCTCGAAGAAATGGTGGATCATGTGGTGGCCCAACGCCACGGTGTCCATCACGTCTTACAACAACGGGCCTATCAGCATCTGGAAACCGCACGCCTGGATATTTTGTTAGAACGTCACCAGAAAATTGCCGCCGCCCGCGAGGCGCTGTCCTCACAAATCGAGCGCCTGGAAACCGTGAACCGCGAAATCATGGCACAAGATCCGTTGGCCGTACCGGAACCCGTTCCCATGATGGTCATTCATGAGCTACAACGGTTACAGTTTGAAGAAGATATTCTGGCTGCAGACGCCGCCTTAAAACAACAATTGAAAGCCCGGACCGACACGCCATGAAAACCATTTTACTGGCCCTGCCTTTTTTTGTATTGATCAGCCTGCTTACCCCGTATTTTTTTAAGCAGCTGCCTTTTTTGACCCTGCCAACGCTGGGCATTTTACTGGTACTCATTCTGCGTCGGGACTTACAGGACCTTGCCTAAGTTCATATTTCCGTTGTTGTTTTTGCTGGGAGCAGCGGCTCCCTGCCCTGCCACCCTGACCGATTTACCTGTGGTGGGACTTTATGAAGACATACATTTGCTCAGCGCAGGGGTGCGGGTTAAGAGCCTTGTGGACACGGGGGCAGAGTTATCCAGTATTGATATAGCGCTGGCCCGTCAGCTGAAATTAGACGGGCCCGTGGTGCGCGATATTTATATTCGCACGGCCCACGGCACACGACGACGTAAGGTGGTCAAACTAAAGGTCAAACTGAAAGATCGGGTATTAGAGCAAGAATTTACGCTCAGTGAACGTCAGCACATGAAGCAAAAGGTGCTGCTCGGCCGAAATGTGCTCAAGGGTTTTCTGGTGAAGGTGCAATGATGCATACGCTACACGTGGTGGGAGCCTATGCTTTTGTGCTGGCCTTTCTGGGCTCTATTGTCCTGGGTATTGTGGGATTGCTCAAAAAAGACGAGACCTACCTGCGTCGGGGAGCCGTCGGATTTATTGTGGCCTTTATGTGTTTGTGTATTCCCTATATAAGCGGGTTTATCTTGCAAAAACCGCTGCTGCTTTCGGGAGATGAGGCCCTGCGGGCCGCCGTCAAAAAACACCATGATCTCTCTAAATTTGTACTCACCGGTTCCATTCTCATGCTGGCAGCTTGTGTGGCCATGCTCCGCAAATACAAAGACGCCCCCCTGCCGGGCTGGCTCTGGCCCAATTTACTGTTTATTTCCTGGATGGTGGCCACCTTTGTGATCCGCTCTTTATTGCACGGTTATCGTATTCCGATCTAGTTGATTCTGTTATGCTGTAACACAATTCACGTGTTATCAGGAGCTTTTAATTATGACTTACCCTCGCAGCAGCGGCATTCTCTTACACCCTACTTCTTTACCCGGGCCCTTCGGCATCGGTGATCTGGGTGAATTTGCCTATGATTTTGTAGACTTTCTATCGGCCACCGGTCAAAAACTCTGGCAGGTGATGCCCCTGGGCCCTACAGGATACGGTGATTCGCCTTATGCCTGTCTTTCTGCCTTTGCTGGCAACCCCCTGCTCATTAGCCCTGAAAAGCTGATTGAAGACGGTTTTTTAGCCGCTAACGATCCCGCTCTGGCAGAATACCCTCGCCTGAGCGAAGACAAAGTGGAATTTGAAGCAGTGGGCGAAGCCAAAGAAAAGCTCTTTCGCGCGGCCTTTGCCCACTTTCAACAGCATGCTAAAGAAGCCGAACGCAAGCGCTTCGCTAATTTCTGCGATTGTCAGCAAAACCGCAACTGGCTCCACAACTACGCCCTGTTCCGGGCCGTAAAAAAAGAGTTTGACAACGAAAGTTGGACCAAGTGGAACCCTGAACTGGCTCAGCGCCATCCAGAAGCGCTGGCTCATGCCAATCACGCCCTGGCGGAAGAAATTGCCTATCATAAATTTTTACAGTACGTGTTTTCCAAGCAATGGGGCGCTCTGCGCAACTATGCCCGCCTGAACGGGATTCAAATTGTGGGCGACATGCCCATCTTTCTGGCCCACGACAGTGCTGATGTCTGGGCCCATCAGGAATTGTTCCACTTGCTGCCGGACGGTACGCCCAGAGTCGTGGCCGGTGTGCCACCCGACTATTTTTCAGAAACAGGACAGCTCTGGGGCAACCCCCTGTACAACTGGGAAGTCATGGCCAAGGATGACTATAGCTGGTGGGCCGAGCGCTTTAAAGTCATGCTCAATTCTGTGGATATTGTGCGCCTGGATCACTTCAGAGGTTTTGAAGCTTACTGGGAAGTGCCCGGAGGTGAAGAGACCGCCATGAACGGTCAGTGGGTCAAAGGACCTGACAAAGCTTTTTTCAGCGCCATGGAAAAAGCCCTGGGCCACCTGCCTTTTATTGCCGAGGATCTGGGAGTCATTACACCGCCGGTGGAAGACTTGCGGGACAGCTTTGATTTCCCGGGCATGAAGGTGCTGCAATTTGCTTTTGACGATACTTCTGCCAATAACTTCTTGCCCCACAAACACGTGGCCAATGCCGTGGTGTATACGGGTACCCACGATAACCAGACCACCGTGAGCTGGTTTGAGAGTCGTTCTGAGACCGTACAAAAGTTTGTGCTGGATTACCTGGGTAGTACCGATGCCGCTTATATTCACTGGCAAATGATTCGTCTGGCCATGAGCTCTGTGGCCAACACCGTTCTCATTCCCATGCAAGATATTCTGGGCCTGGACGACGAGGTAGGCCGCATGAACACCCCCGGCAAGGCTGAAGGAAACTGGAGCTGGCGTTTCAAAGACAGCGAAATCAATGCTCAGATTGCCCATTCTCTGAAACACTGGACAGAGCTGTACGAGCGCTAACCCCTTCATATCGCCGTCTCTTGCGGCCATCTCTTGCTATAATAGAGATAACTGATTTTAAAGGATGTGCTCACCCATGCTAGGCGATAAAATCAAAGAACTGTTTCAGCGCTTTTGGCCGGTTTCTCCCAATGAACCGGTGGAACCCTATCGCCTGGGACAAATTTTATTGCGCATGTCGGCCATTACCGAAAACGATCTGCAACAGGCCCTTACTATCAAAGAGAAACAGCCCCATAAACTGCTGGGGCAAATTTTAATCACGGAGGGCCTGTGTTCCAGAGAGCACGTCTCCAGAGCCATTGAACAACAGCAGGAAGAAACCCGTCTGGGTCAGGTGCTGCTGCGCAGCGGAATTCTGGACAGCAAACAATTGGAAGAAGCCCTTCAGGTGCAGCAAAACACCGGTCGCTTGCTAGGTTTTATTCTGGTGGAGAAAGCCTTTTGCACCACCGAAGAGCTCAAAGAGGCTCTAAGAGAACAGCGTCACGACAATCGTCTGGGAGCCTTACTCCTCAGAGAGAATCAAATTACCGAAAAACAGCTGGAAAAAGCCCTGTCTATTCAGGCTGAGTCTCAGGTGCTGCTGGGAGAAATTCTGGTGCAGCTGGAATACATTACCGCAAAAGAACTGGAAGACGTGCTGGCACGACAGCTTTCTATTATGGTAAAAATTCCTCGCGAAGCCAGCGAGCAAGCCTGAAAATGCCCTTTCTTTCTGCTCCCCGTTTTCTTCTGATACTGCTTCTGTTCGCGGCTCATTTTGGCTGTGCCAATAAAGTCATTCGCGGTCCTCAACCGGGCAGAGAGTTGGTCTTTGACTTTACCGTACGGGGACGTCTGGCTCTGGATAACCCTGATATTACCTATTACGTCATTCTTAATGCTCCCACTGACAAAGCCGGCGTTGATATCAACCCTACCCTTGAGGGCCCCTATGTGAACGGTCCCAATACGTTGTTTAGCAATACTGATCTGGTGGGGCGTCTTCCTTTTACAGGCCTACAATTAGGAGACGTACGCTCCATCTGGACCCACTTTTTTTATATACAGGGTGCTGCGGGCGGTACGCCTGAGGTGGGCTATGGACAAAATAACGACACGCAGCCCGGAGAACTGGGAAACGTGGATGTCAGTATTGTGCAGCCCAATTACCCGGCCAATCTCTGGGAGCGCCGCAGCGAATCCACCTTTCGCCTACGTATTCCACTACAGGAACTGGGACTCACAAGCGAAAACAGTCCCAACAACATTCCTGTTAACCTGGCGGTCAGTCAGAACCTAACGGACAATCGCGGCTTTGGGATTGTCTACGATAATTTGTTAAGTAATACGCCCACGTCCCTCTTACTGACCGTTCCCAACAATTCCCCCTTTGATCAGTTAGATAATACCCAGGGCATTGCTTTAAACGCCGGTCGCATCCTGCCCAATCGCCCGCTGGTTACCACGCTTCCCTCTGGCGTCAACGACGCTGCGGTGGATATTATCAAATACGAATATACCTTGCTGGTTCCCTGATGGCCATTGTCCCCTCTCATGATTCCACGCCCCCTGCACGCCCTTCAGGAAAGCCCTCTGGAAAACCCTCTGTAAAGCCTTCAGCGCGACCGATAGCTCCTGAACAACAAAAGCAAGAAGCGCCTTTGGAAAACAGTCTGCGTCCTAAAAAGCTGTCTACTTATCTGGGGCAAGAGGAACTTAAAGAAAGCCTGCATATCGCTATTCAGGCCGCCAAAAAGCGGGAAGAAGCGCTGGATCATATGCTCTTTTACGGCCCGCCCGGTCTGGGCAAAACCACTATTTCCATGCTGATTGCCGCAGAAATGAACAGTCAAATTCGCATTACCTCCGCTCCCGCTCTGGAACGCCCCCGCGACATTGCGGGCCTGCTGGTGAGCCTGCAACCGGGCGATATTTTGTTTATTGACGAAATTCATCGCCTCAATCGGGTGGCTGAAGAAATTCTCTATCCGGCCATGGAAGACTTTGTATTAGACATTACCATCGGTAAAGGACAGGCCGCTCGCATCAAACGTCTGCCATTAAAGCCCTTCACACTCATTGGTGCCACCACAAAAGCTGGCTCTCTCTCCTCTCCCCTCCGCACGCGCTTTGGTCTGGTGCATCGTCTCCGTTTTTATAACCCTGAAGAAATGCAGGCCATTTTATTACAGAGTGCCAAAGTCCTCGACACTCCGCTCCAAACGGATGGAGCACTGACCATTGCGCAACGCTCCAGAGGCACACCACGGGTAGGCAATCGCCTGCTGAAATGGGTGAGAGACTATGCGCTTGTCCAGGAAGAATCTGTCATCACGGCCGACGTGGCCCGTGCGGCACTGGATATGCGCTCCATTGACACCGCGGGACTAGATCCTGCGGATCGGCAAATTTTAAACACCATTATTGAGCATTATCAGGGAGGGCCCGTGGGATTAGACACCCTGGCCGCAGCAATCAGCGAAGATACCGCCACCATTGAAGACATGTATGAACCCTTTTTGCTGCAACAGGGCTTTTTACAGCGTACCCCTCGGGGACGTATGGCCACGCTCAGGGCGTACGAGCATCTGGGGCACACGCCTCCTGCGGCTCTGACAGAATTTAGAGAACACACCGAACAACTCAGCTGGATTGAATCAAATCCCGCAACGCCTGAAGCCCCAGACGATAACCCATAACTCCCAGCCCGCTAATGGTACCCTTGACGTGAGGAGCCATCAGGGACACCTGCCGCAGGGGTTCACGGGACTGGACGTGACTCAAATGCACTTCAATCACGGGACAGTTTAAAATTTCAACGGCATCTGCTAAAGCCAGACTGGTATGAGTATAAGCCCCCGCATTAATAAGCACCCCCCCCACCTGCTCCTGATAGGCCTGATGTACCCGCTCAATGAGTTCTCCCTCATGGTTGGACTGAAACAACTCCAGAGTCAAACCCAGTTCTTGAGCCGTGTGCTGACATTCTAACTCCAGCTCCTTAAAGGTCAGAGTTCCGTAGTGTTGCACCGGGCGCTGGCCCAACATGTTTAAATTGGGCCCGTGAAGCAATAAAACCCCTGGATTATGTGTCATGAGGTGCGAATCAACCCTTCATAATAATTGACGGGCTCCGACAGCAAAGGTTCGTAACGCCCATACGCATTTTGAATCTGTTCAAAGGCCCTGGCCCGGTCGTAACTGGCGCGATACATAAGCACGTTACGGGCTTCTTCAGGCTCTTTGTCTGCCACATAGCGCAACACCAGCGCCGTGGTGTAAATGGGATCAAACACCTGAATATAGCGCAGCATCACCGCCATTTTGCGCTTGCTCAAATGCAGGGGAGCGGGAAAACGATTGGCGGCGTGGAACACAAATTCCATGTAGTCTTCTACCGCTTCAGAGCGACTGGCGGCATCAATTTCCTGCATGACCGTCACCAGCTTGTACTTTTTTTCTTCCCCCACCCATTTCACTGTGGTTTTGGACTCCAGTCGGGCGGAATAATCGGCCATTAGATTGCCTTCCAGGCGGTTGCCCCGGTAGTCAAAAATTTTGTCTTTAAAAGCGTACATACCACAGAGTTTGAGTACGGCCATATCCAGTGAACTAAAAGTATAATCCTGCCCAGAACGAGAGGGTTCAGCAGTAACAATGCCCATCACAAAACGCTCACCGGTCCACTCCAGATAACGGCGAATGGGTTCTAAAAGCACGGGCGGAACAATGGGCTGGTCGGCGGCATCATGGGGGAATAAATTGGTGTGAATTCCCATGATTTTTTGAAAGGAAGCCGTTACATTTTCCAGGGTGGCAAAACACTCGGAAAGCGGCTGTTCTCGCTGACGAAAATGAGCGTTCAGCAAAATCTGCGTGGTATCTTCGTCCATTTTCTGAGGCAAATTTTGCACCGCACTCACCGCAAAGGTTCCTGTGGTTTGCACATGCCGCTTGATCAAACGCCGGGTTTCCTCATCAAAAATAATGTCCTTGCGGTGGCGGATAGATCCCACATCCTGAGTTCCTGAGTGAATCAATTTGGCAGAAATTTCTTTGAGCTTCTGATTTTTAATGTCAATTTTTTGACTTTGTTCCTGAATTTGCCGCAAAATCCCCAGCCCCTGCTGAGCATGGAGTTCAATGTCCTGACCCATGCGCTGGTGAGACGGATCATTAATAATGCGCGACATTTCTTCCCGCTCTTCCGGCTGGGGATCTCTGGAAGCAATCATTTGATTATACTTACGCACCCGGACCAGGGTGTCTTTGACGGTGGGCAAATGGCGGGTATGACGTTCGTAGGAATCAAAGAGATTATCGAGATCTGCAAACAAATCCTGGCTTTGCTGCAAAAGCTCATAATAGGTGTTGTTGAGAATGGTGGCCTGCTCACGGGACATATTTTGTTGCTCTAAACTGCGGGTAGCCCTGAACTTGGCCAGGTTCTTTTTGTCTAACCCCTCGGGCTCCAGTACCCCCAGAGCAATAGCGTTAAACTGATCTTCAGGACGGTAGATATTCCGGGTCCAGCGGGGCAACGCCTCTTCATCCAGTTGTTCTAAGTCCCGCAGCAGGATGTTATATACGTCTGTAGATAAAAACTCTACCTCATAGCGTCCCCCTTCAGGGTCTTCAAACACCACCCGATCCGCGATGGCTCCAGTATTCACAAACAGCCGCTGCTCGGTGTTCATCTCACCGATATAATGATCAATCAGATAAAACAACAGGGAACGATAGGCTTCACGCACGCGAAACATGCGCTCCTGATAGGGCAATTCTCCGAGCTCAGCCATCAATTTTGGTTTTCCGCTCAGCAAAGCCAAAGCCTCGATCACCATCAAAGCAATGGTTTCCGGGATTCCTTCGAGACAGGCGTTCAACCGTCGATTCACTTCAGAACTCATAATATTTCAGTGTAACACTGCTTGTACGCGGTTCACAAAACGTGTCACCATGGAAAGCATGCGCAAAAAACATCACTTTTACGCGACGTGGGTGAGCGTGTTTATGCTTCTGTTCAACATGCTGTTTTCGCCTGCCGTAATGGCTCAGCGTAAAACACCCCTCGACGATTTATTTTTGCCCCATCACACCCCGAGGCGCATGGCCCACGGCAAAAATTATAGTTGGGTGATATTGAGTGAGCAGCCTTTAGAGCAGGTCATGAAATATTATTTAAATCTCTGCACGCCGACCCCAAAAGGTCCTGCCCACTGGCAACTCACGGCGCCGGACTTACTCACAGCCACCGCCTGGATAGGCGCTCTATCCCAGACCCCTTCTAAGAAGACGGGAAATTTTATCCTGAATTTACACCATAAACAAACCAAGCTTAACTTTAGCTTAACTCTGGGCGTGGCTAGTTTCACAAGAGACACCCCAATTCGTTCTATAATAACCCTATACGCTGTACCTGAACGTAGGGGAGGAACACCAGATGGGATCAATGGATCATCTCAGAAAAAAAATCAGAAATCAGAGTGAAACCGGGGACCTCGGCTTCTCGGACATAACTGAACCCGCTGCCCCTCCAGCCCCCTCACAACCCGCTGAACCGGTGGCGGAACGCCTCGCTAAACGGGGCAATACTGACTCCCTCATTTCAGAAATTTTTGAGTCGGGCACTGCAGATTTGTCTCCCCCGGAAAATTTTGAACTCAAAGACGGCGATAAGAGTGGGTTGAATAAAGCCTCTCTTGGCCAGCGCTTCAAGGGATTAGAGGTCAATCGCAAAATGCTGGTGGTTTCCCTCAGTATTGCTGCCGTGGCCAGTTTTCTTTCCATGAGTTACCTCAAAGGTATTGCAGAACCCCTGCGCGGCCAGTCCAAATTGATTCAGGTGGTTACGTTGACCAAAGATGTTCCCGCCCGTACAAAAATCAGCGAAGACATGATCAAAATCAGCGAAATTCCCAAAGGTTATTTGCCTGAAGGTGCTGTAGAATACAAAAAAAATCTCAAGCTCCTCGGACAGGTGACTCTCACCAGTCTGTATAAGGGTGAGGTTCTGAATCAGGGGCGTATTTCCCTACCCAACTCCGAGACGGGTATTACCACTATTATTCCCGAAGGCCATCGGGCGCTGAATATTCGTACCGACCGCATCAACAGCAGTTTGATCAAACCCTCCACAGTGGATCGTAAAGAGTACGTGGACGTCATGGCCACAATTCCCGATCCCAATCCGAGCCGTCGCGGGCGTTTAATCAGTGTGCCCATTCTCCAGCGGGCCGTGGTGTTAGCCGTGGGTGATCGTCTGTCCGGTGGAGCTTCTAGCGAACAATCCGGTGGTAATAGCGTTACCCTGGCCGTGCCTAATGAACGGGTTAACCTGATGGTACTTATTGAAGAAAAAGGAAACTTCAGAGTCATTCCTCGTTCTCCCACGGATACCGACACCATGGCAGAAAAGCACACCATTCAGGAAATTGAAGACGTGTTGACCGGTAAAATTGAAGCAGATGAGCCGGAGCCTGAACCTAAAGAAGTAGAAACCGTCAAAGAAGATCCGCCGGAGCCCGCAGCTCCTCTTGTGAACTTATCTACACCTGCTCGCAGACCCGCTTACCGTGCTCCGGCTCGCAGACCGGCCTATCGCGCTCCGGCCCGTAAGCCCGTTTACCGCGCTCCGGTCCGAAAAGCCGCGCCACCGGCCCGTAAACCGGCTCCACCGCCTGCCAGAAAGCCGGCGCCAGCACGTGCACCCGTGGTGATCAACGGAGGTGTAGTGACCAACAAGTAATCCTGTAGGTCACAGCAATTTGACATCCGGCTGTTTAGAACCGCCCACAAAAGCTTTTGTGGGCGGTTCTGGCCATCAAAAGAAGGTTAGGGAAAGTACAACGGTTGTGTTAAAATAAATTGAATATTGCGAAAAAGGAACCCCCTCAATGCGTAAGTTACCCACCCGTTGCAGCACCCTGTTTATAGCCTCCAGTCTTTTTTTGACCGCCTGCCCCGGCACCGAAACTCCCACAACTCCCGCAAGCCCCGGCACCAGTAGCTCCGGGGTCAACGTACGACCCATTCCCTCTGTGGCCCCTCCCAATATCACGCCCACTCCCGCTCCCTCTTCGGTGATCGTCACGCCCACACCTTTCCCCAGCGGTGTCGCGCCTACCATTAGTCCCAACAACCCCAGCAATCCCGGCACGCCGGACGCCAGCGTCTCCCCCACAGGACTCACCATCACCACCACCACCTTACCTACTTCAGTGATCAACTTCGCTTACAATGCTCCCCTACAGGTGGTCAACGGCAGCGGTTCTTATCGTTGGAGCATTATTGACGGCAACCTACCCGCGGGTTTGGCCGTAGACCCCAATACGGGCCAGGTCTTTGGCACCCCCACCACCACGGGCACCTTCACCTTCCAGGTGCAGGTCATTGACAACCAGACGCAACAGGTGGCCCGACAAAATCTTTCCCTGTTGGTATCCAGTAGCAGCAGCGGCCTTAACGATTTAAGTATTTTAAGCAGCAGTCTGCCTTCTGGCACCATTGATCGCCGTTATTCACGCATTCTGGAAGTGTCAGGCGGAGCCGCCCCCTTCTCCTGGAGTATCAGTTCAGGTTCATTGCCAGACGGATTAAGCTTAAACAGCAGCACCGGGGAAATCAGCGGCACCCCCACTCTGAGAGGTGAGGAAACCTTTACCGTCCGGGTGAGTGATGCCAGAGGCCAGAGCGAAACCCGCACCCTCAGCATTACCATCAACCGGACCGACACAGATATCAGTATCCTCAGCCCCTCACTGCCCGTGGGCGTGGTAGGCCGCACGTACAACCGCACGGCCTGCGGCATTAACTTCAGCGGCCAACTTCAGGCCACCGGCGGTGACGGCGATTACCGCTGGAGTATTTCCCGAGGTGACTTGCCAGCAGGACTCACGCTGAGCAGCGATGGGCGCATCAGCGGCACCCCTACCGCCACGGGATCTACCACCTTTACCGCCCGTGTTCAGGACAACGAAGACAACTCCAGCAGTAAGGTATTCACCATTGAAACCAGCACCCTGGCCGTTCACCGCTTTACCCCTGGCGCAGGCGGCGAAGACCTGCGCGTGGTCATATTCGGCGAAAATCTCAATGCGGCCGCAGGCGGCAACGTGTTCTTTGGTAATGTCTCCAGCCCGGTAGGTGCAATCACGAACCCTGTGGGCTGCGATCAGCTGGTCACGAGTGTGCCTGCTAATGCTCAGACCGGAGCACTCACCATCAGAAACGCCGGTGGCACCACTCTGGGCAGTAGTGTAACTCCTTTTATTAGCCAGAACGTGGTGATCAGCGAGGTATTCTTTAACCCCTCTGACGACGAAAATCAGTTTGTTGAACTCAAAAACAACGGCAGTAGCTCTGTAGAAATTGCCAACTGGCAACTGGTGTATACCCCTTCCGATAGCGCTACCGCTGTCGCCTTCACGCTGCCGTCTGAAACGCCCGCCTTACAACCTGGCGAAGCCCTGAGCATCAACCTGGCCCGCGATGGAGCGACCACCGCGGACGATGTGTTCACCGGAAGCACCGGCAAAGAAATGCGCGTGGATCCCTTGAACGCGACGGCCGCCGACGCCCTGACGCAAATCGCTCTCTGTGCAGGAAGCTGTAGCACCAGCCCCACCGATACCAGCTACAGAGACTATCTCCAATTTGGCAGCACCGACGTAGACGGAGGTGCACTGGAAAACAACGCCGTGGCCGTCAACCTCTGGTCTGACAACGATACCCTGAACGTGACCGACCTGATCGATCCCCTTGCGGCGGTGACCAGCAATATTGCAGATCCAAACTCAGCCCACTACGGTGTTTTCGAAACCGGCAATGACAAGTCTGGACTTCTCACCACCGACGGCAACAAATACACGGGTTACACGGGTGACGTGGTGGTGTACTATACCCCCACCACAGGAGCTGCAACCACCTTACCTCAGCGTTTACGCCGTACGGTAACGGGCAAAGGCACGGGGGCCAACGCCAATCGCGTCCGCATTAACACCTCCCTTTCGAATTCCAGCATTCAAAGCACGAACACAGGTTCTGGCGCCGTGGACAGCGGCATCCTGGTAGACAGCACGGGATTACTGGGCCCGGGTGACTTTGTCAACGTGATTGCCGGAGGCACCCTGCGCGAAGTAGTGGCCTTTAAAGACGGTCCAAGAGTCGAACTGGATCAGGTACTCTTCGCCAGCATCCAAAATGGTAATACCAGCGACGGTACCGTCAGCCCCGGCTTTACAGTGGGTGCAAATGAAGCCAATATTGTTCAGGGTGCTAACACGGTAAGTATCACGATTCGCAGTGGACAACCCAATGAGTTTACGGTGACCCGTAACCTGGTAAGTACCCCCGCCGCCAATCAGGTGGTCATTAATGAAGCGGTTGCCACCGCTCCTGTAGCGGAGAGCAATAGTGGTGATGGTACCACAGGCAATGAAATCACCCTGACTTCCACCACAAACTTTGCCACAGGCGATGTGGCTCTGTTCAATGGCCGAAATTGTGATGACGGAACCGCCAACGGCGCATTGTGTACCCTCACCTTTGGCGCCAATCAGGTGCGACTGGATAACCCTGTGGCCACCATGAACCTGTCCACAGGCAACACCGGTGACGGTAGTGAAACCAATCGTTTAGAAGTGGACGACACGGACAATTTCAACGTGGGAGATATTGTTTCTGTGAACGGTCAAACCCGTACCATTGTCGCTATCACGCCCGCTTTTGGAGTAGGGACCAAACCCCGGGTAGAATTGGACACCCCCCTGGTGATGAACCTGTCGAATACCACTGGTGACGGTACCGCAGGAAATCCTATCGAAGTGGCCAGCACCGAAGGCTTTGCCACCGGTAATCAGGTATCTATTCGCGGCGTCACCCGCACCATTACAGTGGTACCGGGAACACCGCCACGTATTGAACTGGACAGTCCGATTATTACCCGTAACATTGACGGCACCAATAGTGGAGACGGCACCGCCGCAGCCCCTTTCCGCCTGACGGACACTTCCGGACTGGTGGTGGGAGACGTAATCCGTTTCCCCGGCGTGAATCAGGTGCGCACTATTACCGCGATCAATAACCCCACGGTCACTCTGGATAACCCCATTGTGGATAGCACCCAGACCACTACTGTTAATCTCGAAACCGCCGGTGATACGGTCATTGAAGTGGTGAGTGTTGCAGGAATGAGCGCCGGTGACTTTGTCAAATTTTCTAACAACGATATTCGAGAAATTGCCTCGGTGAATGCAGGAGGCCCAAGCATTACGCTGACCGCGGGCATCTCTGCAGACCTTGCTGCAGGAGCGACCCTGAACCGTCTGATTGATGCAGGTACTGTGAATCTGGTTCCCGTTGCGGCCACCAGCAACGTCTTCCTGCCGGTAGGTCAGGTGGCCAATGCTGCAGGGGCTTTTGAAATCAACCTGGTGCCTCAGTCCGGTAACTTCACACTGGTTCCACAAAACGCGCTACAGGATCGCATCAGTCGCATTCCGAGCACGGGTTCTATTTTCCTGGCACCCCGCAGCGGGTTCCTGAGAAAATATTTGTCAATTATGGCCACAGGAGCCAATAACCAGAGCGCGGGAGATTATACCATCACCAACGCTCCCACCAAAGGACAATAAATTTCCCCAAAAAAAGCCCCCGAACCGGTAGCGGTTCGGGGGCTTTTTTCAGGCTTTACGGGGCTCTCGTTTAACGGGAGGATCTTTTTCCACATCCTCTTCAAAATCAATGAAGGGAAAGCTGTTCACCTTGCTGCCCACCATAATAAAACTCAGGATGCCCAGATAGGGGTTTTGCATCATTTGAGACAGCTGCTTGGTAAGCCCCGGCATTTGCAACATCTGATAAACCACTTCGTCCATGAACTCAAAGCCCACTTGCTCCATCAAATAACGCAGGGATTCGTTTGAGAAGTAGCGTACGTGCTGATGTCTGAGTGCGCCATCTTCCTGATAGGACCAGCCTTCGGTGAGCAGATTGACCACCGTAGAAATATGCCCAATATTATAAGCTACAATAAAACACTGTCCCTCAGGCTGAACATATTTACGTAAATAAAGCATCAGGCGTTCAGGGTCCAGAGCCTGTTCAAGGGCGTGGTACACCAGCAAAAGATCAAAATGCTTGTCAGGCAAATCCAGATCCAGAGTGGGGTTTTCTCGACTCATGTCTTTCCAATCGTGCTCAAGAGCGTCAATACGTACAAATTCTCGCCCTTCCGACTCACAACGGGACGCAATCAGGGGTAGCGGATCACCGATACAAAGTATTTTTTGATGGGTTTCCCCAATCATGGCGTTGAGCTTTTGCTCCATCTGCTCGCGATACTTGTCATACATTGTTTTTACTCCTCTTTTCTCACAACCACATTAATATCATGGATATACAAAGCATGCTGGGGAATGGACGTGGCGGCAAAATTTTCAAATTGTCTGGCCAGAAGCTCTACGGTGGGCCGTACGTTTTCCACCTGTAAAATAGGGTTATGCTTGACCTCCACTAAAGTCAGATTCTGCTGACTGAGCAACTTCAGTAGTTCCGTATCCGTAAACCATTTGAGCACGTCATAATCCGCCAGACTTTGACGTGCGGGCCATTTAAAGACCCGGGCCATATGCCCCATAAACATGGGGTTTAAAATCGTAAAATGGGCCAGACCTCCGGGACGCAGCCCTTTCAACATAAAATCCAGCGCTTGTTCCGGATAACGCACCCCGTGGAGAGCTGCAGAACAGACCAGCATATCCACCGGCTCTGTGGGTAATTCCCCCACCACCTTGCCATCTTTGACGTGCAATTGCAGCACCTCATGGTAACTGGAGAGATAGGGTTTCAGGGCCAACCCGTCTAAAAGCACCACTTCCAGCAGACGCGCTTCGGGAAAAAGATAGGTTTCTGCGAAGGCCTTGACCTGTAAAACCTCTGTACGGGTGCGCTCTGTTTGCGCAAAAGGAGCCGTAAAGGGCGTAATTCGGTCTTCCCCGAGCCTTAAAAAAGCCTTTGAAGCGTCGGTCAAAAGCTGGCGGTCTAACTGAGGCTGAGCCACGGGCAGGGTGCGATGAAATTTTTTCCAATCCAGCGTATGCCAGGGAAAACTTTCAATATCTGGTAAATCCGCTCGTTTTTTACGCACGGTCTGGTACTGCTCCCACAGTTCTAAGCCGGGAAAGGGACCCAGTACGGAGGTGGCCAGGACTTCAAAAGCATCGGCCCGTTTTTGAAGATGTTTGTAAAAGGCAAAAATATGTCGACGCTGGGTTTTAGGGGAAGGATTCATATAGGTATGCCCCAGGATACCCACGCGAAACTGATGGCACAAGGCAAGGGCTTTATCGAGTTCATGGGGGGTACAAGGAGGTAATAGGGGATTGTCGTGACCAAAAGGACCAAAGCTAAGCATCACCTTTTGCAGATTTACCGACTTGAGCAAACGCAGCAGTTCTTCGTTGATGGCACGTACGGGAAGATGCACAATCAAAAAGCACACCTCGTGAAGATGCAAACGTCGCATTTCAGCAACAATCTCTTGCAAACGCTTTTTTTGCAGCACAAACAAATAGTCAGAAATAAAAATGGGGCAATACTGGCGAAACACTCTGGGAGGAAACGGATAACCCGCCAAATAATCCTTGAATTGCTGCACGATGGACACCATGTTTTGGCACACCTGATCGGGAGAGTATAAGCGAGGTTTACGAGTGGGAGGGTATGACAGGCGGGTCATAATAGAATCGTTGGAACGGGAGGTGCGCAAGGAAGCCACCATATAGTTTTTGGTGTTTTTGAAAATGGAAATATCTGGGGTAGGCAGAGATTTTAAATCAGGGATTTCCTGAGCGGGAGCCCCGGAGTACATGCGCCCGCGACTCTGGTAAATGAGCCCCGGTATTTTACGATACAGTGTGGGGTTTAGAGATTCAGGACCATTTTGCAGCGCCGTCTTGAGCAGATGAAAAAGGGGCAGTTCCACCTCGCCCATAATCCCCAGATCCACTTGAGAGGGCAAGCTCTGAGGCAAATAAGAAATATGAGGCCCGGCCAGCCACACGGGACAATCGAGCGCCGCCTTAATACTTTCAGCCCAGGCAGACACTTCGCCAAACTCCACACTGGTACACCAGATCAAGACCACATCGGGAAAGTCTGCCACCAGAGGCGGCAATTTGTTATACACGGTACAGTTAATATCGGGCAAGCGCTGATGGATAAAAGCCGCCACTTCCGCAAGGAGTGCCGTGGAGAAAAAGGAAAGCCCTCCGGAGTGAAAGGCTTCGTCGTTATGGGGAGATGAACCTTTGTTGTACAGGGGCAACAAACCAAGTTTCAAGGACGGCTAACCTCCACAGCATGATGCCCTCACTATACCACAGACGCTGTAACCGGCTCTGCCACCAGAACCTTGCTAATATCCGTGCTCCAGTGGGTCGGCATTTGTTCTGCCAATAGATCCAGCAGGGCTTGCGAATCCGGCGAAGGAGACTCGCCAGCCATTAAGGTATCCACTGATTTCGGGGCCCATTCCTGAGACTGCACCAGATTTTTCAGGGTACGCTCCGTCAAAAACCGCAGGCCGTGATGATGATGAATACCAAAGGGCGTGGCCGTCATACGGCCTCTGAGAATTTGCTGTAAAAAGTGGGGATGTTGGGCATTGTAAAACAGGCAAACCAGCGTTCCCCCGGGTTTGAGAAAGCGGGTCAAATCTTTAAGTACCTTTTCGGGAGATACTACCTTTTCAAGAGCATGACTTAAAAAGAGGGTATCAAAAGCGCCTTCGGCAAGTCCTTCTGTGTTAACCTTGCCATATTCCACAAAAGCCTTGGTCACCTTAAGATCCGGAGAAAAGTCTGCCAGAGAAAGCGACTCAAATCCCACTTCCAGAATGCTTCCCTGCCAGGGGTAATCCGCCAATAGCTTTTCATAAGCGGTTTCAAGATACTTACGCTTGGCCATCCAGGAAAAAATATGCTGATGCCCTTCTTTGAGGGGCACCTGAAAGTGACGGAAGCTATCGTACAAAGGTTCAAATTCAGGCTCCGGGATATGCTTGTTCATATACAGCGACTCACCCTGACGATAGCCCAGGTCTAACACGTTCCAGCGCTCAAAACCCTCTCCCACAAGGGATTGTTCCGTGGCTTCTTGCCAGAATCCCGTGCCGGGAAACGGGGTGGAATAGGCAATGGAGGGTTTGGCAAAGCGGTGCTTGTTCTTTTGAATAAACCACCACGACTTGGCGAGATCTTCCTCTGTTTCTTCAGGAGTTCCCACCATCATATTGCTCACCACGGGCAGATTATACTGTTCGCAGATTTCAAGGGCCTGCTGGTTGTCGCGGGCACTGGTTTTGCCCTTTAGAGCCGTCAGAATTTTGTCGCTGGCAGACTCCAGCCCAAAACACACCACCTGTCCGTTCATTTCTACGATCATACGGGCCACTTCATCGTCAAAGATACTGGCCCGGGCATTCAGAGAAAAGCCCACTTTCTTGTGCAGGCCCCGTCGACGAATCTCGTCTACAATGGCACGCATCCGCTGCTTGTTCAACGGAAATAAATCGTCGTTAATAGGAATGATGGACTGCTTGGGAAACTCCCGCACAATATATTCAATTTCGTCGGCGACCCGTTTAACCGAGTGGTAGCGGGTTTTTTGCCAGAAGCGGGTAGAGGCGCAAAAGGTACACTTATACGGGCAGCCCCGGGCGGTAAAGATAGGCTGCTGCCACTTGGTATCTTTCAGCAAAAGCTCACGATTGGGCATGGGGATGGTATCCATGTCCTCAATCCACGGGCGGGGTTGGGTGATGACGCGCTCTCCCTTATCCCAGAACACAATGCCCTTAACGTTGCGTAAGTTGTCAGGAGTAGCTTCACCGCGATCATAGAGCTGGATCAGTTCGGTCAGGGTTTGCTCTCCTTCACCCAGCACCCCGATGTCAATGTCGCGGGGAAGACTCTGAGGCAAAGCAGAAATATGCTCCCCTCCCAGAATCAGGGGCGTACGCGCATCCAGTTGTTTAAAATGACGGGCGTGGTGAATCACGTCTTCAAAGGTTTCTGTAAAAGAAGACAGTCCAATAATATCCGGCGACTGCCGCAGCAGGCTTTCGCGGTTATCGACTTCCAGAATCACATCATTAAAGCCAATGTATTCTTCTAAATAACTGGCAAGATAACCAAAAGAGAGGGGAGCAATGACTCCATAATCCTCATAATCCTTGCCTTTGAGATACATCATTCCAAGACGCATGGGTGGCCTCCGGTTCTTCTTCTATCTCAATGCACGAGGCAGGATTTTGTCAAGACTTAGCGATCTTTTGCATAAGCAATTGCGGAATGCGTATGCTCTGCAATATTGTTAAAATTACCCATACCGACCAAACTCAGCCGTAATAATACGGAACGACCGCTAGCAGAACCTGAAATCCCGACTTCAAACCCACGTGTGAAGTTACCAGCAGCCTGATCCGGAGTACTACCACTGCTTGGTACAGCCCCAGAACAGTCCGGAACATTATAATCATAATGATATGGAACTTTCATTCTAATAGGAAAGTAAAAGGCGTCTCCCTTATTCATGTTTTTATTATAAGATACGCTATATACTTCATTAGAAAGGGGCGTCAAAAGTAAGGCATTTCTTATTCTTGACATTGGAATAGTGTGAGAACCGCTAGAAGATAGTGAAGAAGCACCAATAGTATAAAAAGCGTTGTTGAGAGACGTAGCCTCTTTATCCCAGGCATACGCTACATTCTTAGACGTTAAGTCGGAGAGAACGGGAGAAACATTGATACTATTATCATTTAAATGCTGAATATAAGCATCCAGTTGCCCTCTATCAGCATAACGAACACTGGTCCATTCCATCAATCTCT
>CAYFGW010000022.1:0-29942 GCA_964342365.1 uncultured Candidatus Sericytochromatia bacterium
ACTGACGCACAGAGTACAGTCCTACGTTGTACAAACGAGCCGAATGGTAAGACATTGCTGTAACCAGCTTATGCTCTTCGGTACTCAAGCGAAGTCTGTTTTTCTGCGTCAAAATAATTTCCATATGTATGATATACAATATTTTAAACAACAAAGTAAAGGAGGACAGGCTAACGCCTGTATGGTTTTTACCCTGAAGGGCTTAAATACCCTAAAGGGCAGAACTCCTCACCAACTAATACCCAGAGGGCAGTACCTACCCTGAAGGGCATAAATACCCAAAGGGCAGAACCTCCGCATAACGGAACTTGGCATGGTCGGAGTATCCAAAACCATTTCTATCCGATGAAAGCTCCCATAGACATTGCACAACACCGTATTTATCAGGGTGACATTATACAGGTTTTAGAACAACACGTTGAAAATAACAGCGTTCACCTGATTTTTTTGGATCCCCCTTATAATATTGGCAAGGCTTTTGGGCAGTGTAAAGACCGCTGGTCGTCAGAAGAAGCGTATCTGAACTGGTGTTACGCCTGGCTGGAGCTCTGCCTGAAAAAACTGCATCCCCACGGCAGCCTGTATTTGATGGGAGCCACCCAGTTTATGCCGTACTTTGATCTGTATGTGCGAAAGCATTTACACATTCTGTCACGCATTGTCTGGGCTTATGACAGTGCGGGTGTGCAGGCAAAAAAACGCTTTGGTTCGCTGTACGAGCCCATTTTGCACGCCGTCAACCACAAGAAAAACTATACGTTTAATGCCCACGATATTCAAATTGAAGCCCCCACCGGCGCGAGGCGTAAACTCATCGATTATCGTCGTAATCCTCCTGTGGAATACAGCCACACCAAAACCCCGGGCAATGTGTGGAATTTTCCGCGGGTGCGTTACCGCATGAAAGAATACGAAAAACACCCTTCTCAAAAGCCCGAGGCCCTGCTAGAGCGCATTGTGCGCGCCAGTAGTCACCCAGGAGAGCTTGTGCTGGACCCTTTTGCAGGCACCTTTACCACCGCCGCCGTATGCGCCCGCCTTGAGCGCCGCTCCATTAGTATTGAACAAGAAGATCGCTATGTGACCCTGGGTGAGCAGCGTATTCGAGAGGCCCTGACGCCCCGAGATCTGTGACAAGAACTGTGACAAGATACGTCATGAGATATATCACAAGAATTACACAATAACGTCTATAATAGCTGTATGAATATCAACGCGCGTTCCCGTCGGCTAAAATCTCTGTTTCAACACCTGGATCAAAACCAGGACGGAGTTTCAGTCAAAGAGCTGCAAACCCTGGACCAGAACAATGATGGTAGCATTGACCCAGCTGAAGCCAAAAAGGCTGGCGTTCATGAAACGGAAGATCAGGTTGTCCTGAACAAAGCGCTAAAACAGGCCAGCAGCCAGTCGCTGGATTTTGACGCCATTTTATTTCCAGACGTAGAACCATCTTCTGAGACTTCCTCACCTTCCGATGCCTCCGGCACCGTCGCCGATCGCCTGACCTTCGGAGGGTTTGATCTCAAAAACCCCGATCTTGGTGGCCGTTTAACGTCCTTAAAACAGGCTTTTGCTCCGGACGAATCACGGGTGCTCAATCCCAATACGTTTAATATTAGCGAAGCCGCTCCCACCGGCATTGCCCGCATGGATGTTTACGATGCAGATACCCGCGGCATCAACGACTTTTCAGACATTGTCAATGTTAATAAGGGAAGTGTTTCTCAGCATCTGGAATCCACCCTCGGGCGCCAGCCCACCGATGCCGAAATCAAGGAATACATTCAAACCAACGGCAACGCCATGGCTCAGCAACTGGGCGATGACTTAAGCAGTAAATACAGCAGCTATACCAGCGTGGGACTCACAGGAGACGTGGACGTTACGGCTCCTTTCCGTTCTTCGGGGCCCGATGATCCCAATGTGGTAGTGTGCACCAATATTCACGCAGCGGTGGCCGCCTATCGTCAGGAAGTACTGGGACAGGAAGCCTACGTCATGACCACCAACGGGGACGATCAGGCACACATTGTCACCGTTTATTTTGACGAACAAAAGCAGAGCTGGAATATTCAAAACTACGGCACGGTGGTAGAAACCGACGCCAAAAACATGCGTCAATTGTTTGAAGAATATTTACCCGAGCAGCGCCACATGACGCTCGGCAAAGTCACCCCTGACGGCATCGGTTTAGAACGGGACACTCGCACAGCCCTGGGAGAGCGAGAGTATCGCTTCCGTTCTCAGCTGGGTGCGGGCAATCACCAACCCGGTCAGCAGGGCAACCACGTGGAACTGGGTAACCGGGAGCTGGCCGTGGGCGTGGGCGGTCTGAAGGTGTCTTTTGACCCCCGGACCACCACCGCCGCTTTGAATTATCACACTCGGAGCACGGAAGGTAATACGCAGAAAACGCAAGGGTTGGGCGTTGAAGCTCAGGATCACACCAATGCCCACGGTTTTCAGAGACAGCGGGTGGACGCCAAGTACGAATGGGAAAGCGTGACTCATGAGCAAGTGAACACGGGCCACGAAAAATACACGCGCCAGTACACCAATATTCACGCGGGCATCGAAGACACCAGTGAGACCGGTCAGATTTACTGGCCCGGTTATCGTGATACTGGCGCTGCAGCCCGCGTGGGTGGTTTTTACTCTCTGACACAAAACCATCTGTTTGGCACACGGCCACTGCGCTTTGAACTGGGTACGCAATTCAACGCTGGCGCCACCGCCACGGTGGCCACTCAGGGCAACGACTTTTATACCCGTTATGCCACCCGCATGTTAGGAGATGCGGTGCTGGAAGGCCAGGCCAGCCTGGGTATCCGTTACGACAAAGGGGGCCTGAGTGCTCGCACGGGCCTGACACCCCGCATCGACCTGGCCAATATTAATGGTGTTGCGAATATGGGTCAGCAGCTTAATAATATTGCCGAACTGGACGCCTATGGTGAAGTCAGCTATCAGGGAGACAAAGGCCGGGTAGCGTTGATGGGTCAGGCTGACTTAAGACACCCCGGTGTTTTTGAAGTAGGTGCCATGACAGAACTGAATGTCACCGATAAGTTGTCCTGGGCCAACAGTGCCTATCACCAAAACGATCCGTTACTGGGGAATCAGACCGGATTGCGTACGGGTGTTCAGTACGCACCCGCAAAAAATCTAAAAATCCACGGAAACATCGGTTCTAATTTACAGGGCCAGGGTCAGGTGGGAGCCGGATTGACCTGGAGTTTTGATTGATGAGCACCACGCTCCAAACTCAGTTTGAAAGTGCCATGCAAACGTATCTCTCGGGAGAACTGGAGCCTGCTTCACAGGCTTTTGCCAGCATTACCTCCACCTGGCCAGAATGTATTGAAGCCTGGTTTCAACGGGCCGACATCGCTGAGCATCAACAGCAGTGGGAACAAGCGGTAGAATACTACGAAAAAGTGCTAGAACAACGTCAGGACATCCAGGAAGTATGGTTTCGTCTGGGTCGCATCGCGGTGCAGCAAAATGCGCTGTCTATGGCCGAAACGTACTGGAAACAGGCGCTGCTCATCAATCCTGCTTATGCAGAACCCCATCTTCATCTGGGCCTGTTTTACGCCCGAACGGACCAAAGAGAACGCGCCGTCCAACACCTGCGCAGTGCCCGATTTTTAGATCCTGGCCTGGATCTGGCCTTATTGGTGGTTCAAATGCAGCGTCAGCAGCAGCCTCAGATTGCAGACATCATTCAAAGTAGTTTAAAACGCGCCGTGTATCAGGGACTAGAACCTTTGCATCTGGGGGTTTTACTGAACAAAACAGGTCCCGATTTTCAAACGATAAGTTCCTATTTGAACACCTTGCCTTCTCGTTTGTGGCGCATCACTTTATTTGTAACCAACGCCTACCCTCACGCCCTGCCAGAGGTGTCTAAAGCTCAGCCGATCCAGTTCTTACAATTGTCCTCTGAAACCCACGAACAGGTTATGGGCCTCTATGCCCATGAACCCCACATTCTCTGGGCCAAATCTGACCAACCGGTAACCTCTCTCTGGCATCAACTCATGCCAGAACATTTGCTCTGGAGTCACGCATTACCTGAACCAGAACAAAATGCGCTACACTTACACCGTTGGGCCGTGCATTTGCGCCACGCTTTTTTACGGCATCAACGTACCTCAACCTGACACAAAGGATTTAAGTTTATGGTCTCTCAGGCTGCAGCCAAAGTTCCGCTGCTTTTTTTTCAAGCTCTGCAGCAGCAGGATGCGCTCAAAATATGGGGGTATTTATCGCAACGCAGTCAGTCAGTCATCGTGCGCTTACTGGCTCAGAATCTACCTCATGACACCATTCACAGCTTAGAGAAAGCCTTTTCCGAAGGCCGTGAACCAGCCCTCACCTATTGGAAACAGTTTACGAAGCAGCTTAATCCAGAGTCCTGGATGGTTCAAAATTACCAGGCCATGGCAGAGTCGGACGGCGAAATTCTGGTAAAATGTCTGCCTTCTCAGGTGTACTTGCGGGTTATCCGTGAAGGGGAAGCCTGGAAGTTTGGCTATATCGAAACCTTTATGGACAGTCGCTAATGCTGGACGCTGGCTATCTGGCCTATCTGGATTTACTCAAGCGTTCCCTCTGTGATTTTTTATATGATCAAGATGCCGGCTCCAACCAGGCAGACCACACCATGACCAATCTACAAACGGGCCAAAAAACCGTATTTTCTAACTACGAAGATCTCAAAAGGGAAGGCCTTATTGATTCAAAGGTATGCCACTCACTGATTGGTTTAAAGCGCATGGATCAACTCCAGCAAGCCCTTATTACTCTCGAAAAAGAAAACGTTGTGGGAGACGTTATGGAAACGGGTGTTCTGCGGGGAGGCGCATGTATTTTTATGCGCGGCATACTCAAAGCGCTCAACAATACCCGCCGTCAGGTGTGGGTTGCAGACTCTTTTAGGGGATTTCCCCCCGCACAGCTCACCGAAAGAGGCATTGCAGATCCAGTGGGTTTTAATGCCCAGGCAGCATCTTTGGACACGGTCAAACAAACCTTTGAGCGTTACCGGTTATTGGATGAGCAGGTCCGTTTTTTACCCGGCTACTTTGAAGACACACTACCCACCTACCTATCAGAAGTTCACCCTCCCCTGGCCTTGCTCCGGCTGGACAGCGACTTTTATCCTTCTACGCGTTATGTCTTAGAAAAACTTTATCCCCGAATTTCTGAGGGAGGTTTTATTGTAGTGGATGACTACTATATTTTCGAAGAATGTCGTCGGGCCGTCAGAGAATATCGCCAGTCGCAGGGTATAAAGTCACCGCTGCAACGCATCGATGCAGCAGCAGTCTACTGGCGTAAAGGTCCCCATAAAATCACCTAAAAGCCCTATAAAAACGTTCAAACACACCTTTTTTAACCCCCTCCACTTCACCTATGATGAAGTATAAAAAGGAGAATAACGGTTATGAAAAAATTAGTATTGACCACCATTTTACTCAGCATGAGTTACCCCATACTGGCCCACGAAAGTGCCACCCCTTCCCTTGAAAATAAACCTATAAAAGTATCCCAGAAACTTATGGATTTGAAGCCCATGGGCACATTAATCCACAACGACAAGCGTGTCAGCAAATTCAGCGAGCTCTTGCATGACGCCAAAATGCAGTACATTCTCAATCAACCCGGTGCCATGACCGTGTTTGCGCCTACCAATAAAGCCATGGCAGAACTGGATGCTGATTTCAGCGACAAAGTCTGGAAAGATCCACAAACGCGCAAAGCGTTTATTATGTCTCACATTTTTGCGGGAAAAATGACCTCAGATTATTTGCCCAAGGTAGATAGCCTCCGCTCTTTGTCTGAACGCAAGGTGCTGATCAGCAATAAAGAAGAAGGATTGGCTGGCATGCTGATCAACGGAGCGTCTATTGTCACCACGGATATCAACGCCAGTAACGGTGTTATTCACCTGGTATCATCTTCTTTTGTAATGGAACAGGAGCAGTAAAGTGGATTCAGACAACAAGGATGAGATTTACGATGATTTCTACGATCTGGTAAATATGCAGCCCAAAGAAATCGAAGAGTGGCTGGAGACTGAAAAGTCAAAGTCAGTGGGTCAGGACAGCGGGGACGGAGAGTCCAGGGGACACAAATCCGGTAAAAAAATTGTCGATATTAAGCGCACCAAAAAAGCAGAGCTCACCAAAAACGACTATGAGCATATGAAAAAAGTCATCGGGTATATCAAGCGACATAAGGCACAGAAGCCTGATGGAAATATCAAAGACTCTGACTGGCGCTACAGCCTCAAAAATTGGGGATACGATCCCTGTGCTTCCTGAAGCTTGAGGCACTGGAATAACGGGCAAGTACAAAAGCCCCACGATCCCTGAAATGGCAGCAAAACGTTGACCTTCATATCAATGTGTGGTGAAAGCTTAACACATGCAACAGAAGAACCTGCGGGGTTTTGTTATAATCTAAACAGGTGAATCTAAATTATGCCTTCGGGTCACTTTATAAGGAAATTCATGAAAAAAACCGTTTTTTGTCTGCTCTTATTTTCAGGAATTATGCTGTTGTCGCCACAGGCACAAGCATGTACCTTGCTTTCTCCCACTGCCTTAAACAGCGTGTTTGAAGCTCTTCCCGGACTGCAACAGCGCAGCCAATTGCCCGGTCGGTGTGACTACTCCTGGGCCAGACAGGATCAGGCTCAAATCAAGCAGCAAAATGCTGCCGAATTGAAAGCCGGAGCAAGCGGTAGGTACACGCCTGCACGCCTCTGGCAGGAAGTGGTGCTCGAACGCTACCGTGTACTTAATAACGAATCGGCGGCCGTTTTAGCACTCAATCGTCTTGTTAAGCAGGGGCCAGCCCTCAAATTTGGCAGTCCCGATCCTCTGAAAAACGTTGCTTTCAAGTTTATGGATGAGACAAGTGCCTGGAGTGAAAAACAGTCAATTTTGCTCTTTACCAGAGGAAAAGCCCTTTACCGCCTCCATTTGCGCCTCGGAGATTTCACCCCGGAAGAATTGAAGGCAAAAGCCATGGCTTTGCGTGAGGCCATGACCGCCTCTTGACCGCTTTTCTTCTCTTTTTGCTGTACAGTGGGCTGGTCTTTTTTGAAGCCATACTTTTTCATCAATTTTTAGAAGATGAGTACAAAGTCTCTTTTAATCAATCGCTGGGTGACGTGGTGGTGGTTAACGCTTTCAGTTTGGTGCTGATTGTACTCATTTTTGGTCCCGTCCTCTCTCGCCTGCAGACCACCGGCACCATGACTCAATTTTTCCACACCATGCTAGTGACCTGGCCACAAGAAATCGTTAAAATCAGCCTATTTTCTATTGTGTCTGACGCTATTTTTATTGGGGTTTGGTATACGTTTCGCTATAGCGAAAAAAAACTGGATCCTCTTATGCTGGGCCTGCGAGGAGCCATGATGAACGTGCCGGCTTTTATCCTGATGAGTATTTCATGGGCCTTTACCGAAATCATGCGCAGTTTTTTCAATTTTCTCGGCGGAAAGGTCTGATGTGACTCACCGGACACGGCAGCGAAAAACGCCGGTTTTGCGTTAAACTGAAAGAAAAAAGAAAGGACATTTTTTAATGTCAGAAGTTGTTATTGTCAAAGCCCTGCGCACTCCCTTTGGTAAATTTGGCGGTGCTCTGGCCAGTTTGAGTGCTGTGGATCTCGGTGCACACGCCATTCAAGCGGTGCTTAAAGATACTCCCGTCAATTCAGAAAATATTGACGAAGTGATTATGGGAATTGTGGTGAATGCCGGAGTAGGTCAGATTCCTTCGCGTCAGGCTGCTGCTAAAGCAGGACTGGGAACGCAGGTAAAGTCCACAACTATTAATAAAGTATGTGCCTCTGGTATGAAAGCCGTGGGGCTTGCAGCGCAAGCGATTCGTGCAGGTGACCGCCAGATTGTGGTGGCAGGCGGCATGGAAAGTATGAGCAATACACCTTATTTGATGCCCAAAGCCCGCTGGGGTGCTCGCATGGGCGATGCACAACTGGTAGATTCTATGATTCATGACGGCCTCTGGTGCGCTTTTCACGACGTTCACATGATTATTCATGGTTCTAACGTGGCCAGAGAATACGATATTAGCCGGGAAGCACAGGATGAATGGGCACTGCGCAGTCACGAACTGGCAGCCAAAGCCATTGCCTCTGGACGAATGGCCCAAGAAATCGCCTCCATCAGCATTCCTCAGCGTAAAGGTGACAACGTGGTGGTGAATAATGATGAATCCGTACGCTCAGACACCTCTTTGGAGAAACTGGCAAAATTACGTCCCGTTTTTGACAAGGAAGGCAGTGTCACTGCCGGCAACGCACCCGGAATCAATGACGGGGCCGCAGCACTGGTGGTGATGTCTCGCGAAAAAGCCGACGCGCTGGGCCTGAAACCTCTGGCCCGCGTGGTGTCCTATGGTGAAGTAGCAGATGATTATCCTTATCTGGCTCGCACGCCCGCCAACGCCATTAAAACAGCGCTAGAAAAAGCGCAAATGACTACAGATCAGCTGGATCTGATAGAAATCAACGAAGCCTTTGCGGCCGTGACTTTGCTGAGCACCAAAATGCTCGAAGTTGACCCGGATATTGTTAACGTCAATGGCGGTGCTATTGCCATGGGCCACCCGGTAGGCGCTAGCGGCGGGCGTCTGGTGGCCACGCTCATTCACGAACTTATTGCTCAGGGCAAACGTTTTGGTGCAGCGGGCATTTGCAGCGGTGCGGCTCAGGGCGACGCCATTATCCTGGAAAACCTGACCCTTTAATCATGGACAGCACCCTGAATGTAATGACACTGGCCACAGAGTTAGAAAGCATGCTCATTCAGGGACTTGTGTCTACATCTGGAGGCACCCGGCTTCAGTTGGAGCCGGGTTTGCTCTCTCGTTTTTTTGATGTGCTGGAACAGGCTCATGCCTATGCTCGACAGGAAGGCTTTCAGCGGGTAGCTATTCTATGCGATCCCCGAATTCGTCGGGAGCTACGTCTCTTGATCGAGCGGGCTTATCCGCGCACACCGGTCCTCTCTTATGCGGAAATTGCAGTGGGCTATGCGGTGCAAAACGTAAAAACGCTTGCTCTGAGCTCTTCGTAAAAAACAGAATTTTAGAAGACAGAATTTATTTAACGAAAATGACCCGGGCCTGACGCAAGAGGCTATTGGCTGCATCCAGCCCCAGCAACTGCCGTACGTCTTCTTTGGCAATAATCACATCGGTACGAAAACTGCCCGTGGCACTGAGACCTTTGATGATCAGGGGGTTTGCGCCCACCCGCACGTTCTGCCGGGCCTGTGCCAGTGAATAAGCGTATCCCACGATGCCCTGGGTAATAACATAGTCAGGGGCCACCTGTACGGTACCCATATATAATTCCCCACCGGACTGACTCATCACCGCTGGACTCATGGCGGGCTCAAGGCCTAACCCACGACAGTCAATAATCACGCCCGTATAATCACCGGGATTGCGCGCAGGCTCTTCTTTAACGGGAAGTGGGGGTACAATATGTTTTTGAGGCTGCAAAATACCGCTCAAACCTTTAGCCGCATACATTTTAACGGCCAATTCCACTTCAATGGTACCGTCATCTAAGTAGCGCTGATCAATTTTTTGAGCCCCTTTAATCAACGCCTTGATATAGGTTTTCAAGGTTTCGCTTTCCATGGTGTAATCCCGCACAATGGTGTCAGAATTAACGCGAATGTTTTCCACGGCATCCATCAGCTGTCGGTAAGCGTCTGAGGTGGCGGAACGTTCGGCCATCAGCTGTTTTTGTGATAAATTCCCACGATCGGGAGGGGCACCAACACCCACCACAGTGATCACGCCTTCAGTCCAATTGATGGTGACATTGCCACGGGTTTCTGTTACCCGTTGAACTTTCATATCCGCAGCCTGAACGGCAGTAGAGGTTAGCAGCGGATTCAGGGCGCAAAGGCAACCCATACCAATAATGAGAGAACGGGCAATAATCTTAGACATGAAGGGAGACTCCTGTGCATTTGTAGTCAAATTATAGCATGCTAAACTGGGGGGTATGAATCAGAAGCCTTCCGATCTCGGTGCCTCTTCCGCTGATTTCCAACACCTGACGCTGGCCTACGAAAAGCTGGCTGCGCAACAGCTTGAATTAATGGAGTTCCAGGCAAAACTGCAGGCCCGTTTGAACCGGTTAGAGCAGTCGCAATTAGAACAGTCACAGCAACAAGATAAAAGCCCCTCTCCGGTGCCGTCTCCTCCTCTGGAAGACTTTCCCGAGCATCTGAAAACATCCTCGAACACTTCTCAAAAGAGCCCTCGCAACTGGGAGCATTTGCTGGGCATTCAAGGATTTGCCTGGCTGGGCATTCTCGCTTTATTAACGGGGGCCGGCTTATTTATTCGTTACGCCTATACCGAAGGCTGGCTGGGGCCCTGGGCTGTTCTCATCAGCGGACTAATGGCGGCCCTGACGATGTTAATCAGTGGCAATACGATTGCAGAACGCCATCTGCGTTACAAAAGCTGGGCCCACGCTTTGATGGGCGGCGGGGTCGCTTTGCTCTATTTTCTGGCCTATGCCGGTTATCACTTTGACTATTTTCAGCAGGTCACTCATCTCACAGCGTTACTAGATGCCTTGTTGCTCATGGCCGTGGTCCTTTTGGCCATTGGTTTGTCTCTGTATCGGAAGTCGCAGACGCTGGCCAGTCGTGCCTTTGTGCTGGGCTTTTTTACGTCTTTACTGAGCTCAGACTTTTATGGTCTCACTCTTTTTTACAATTTGTTTTTATCGCTGGGACTTTTGGGCGTGGTGTTTGTGACCCGTTGGCGCTTGTTGTTACGCATGGGCGTGGTGGGTTCCTGGCTGTTGCATGGCGTCTGGGTACAGGCTAATCCTGAGCTATGGGCAGGTGTTCACGGACTCCTGACTCTCTATTTTTTGCTGTACGCCAGCGTTGTGTACCGCCTGAAAAACACCCCGGAGCTTCCCACTGCTCTCCTGAATATAGCAGGCTACGGCGCTTTGTTTATGCTCATTTACGATACTCAGCCTCAGTATTTGCTGTGGAGCCACTGCGCCTATACCCTCATTGCACTGGCAGTCATTGTTGCCCACCGGCACGCAAAACGCCTGAACCATTTTTATCACGGGCTTCTGGGAGCTACTATTCCTGCGGGTTTCTGGTTGAGCTTACAGGATAGCAGTGACCAAACCCAGGCTCTGTGTCTGGCCATCAGCGCCGTTTTACTCTATGGGGCTGCTCGCTATACAACGCACAACACAAGGGAGACCTCCCCCTTGCCACGCTACTATGACACCCTGTCTGCCCTGAGTTTACTGAGTGCCATGTATCTGGTGCTCACAACACCCTGGATGGCCACGGGCTGTATTCTCCTGGCCCTGTTTTTTCTATATCAGAGCTCGCAAACCCACATGTTGGCCCTGGCACTTATCTTTCACGGAAATGCAGTGGTCGTACTCTGTATCAGACATTACGACCGATTACAAAGCTTGCGAGACGGTCTGCTGACTCTGGCCTTGTACCTCGGCTTTTTTCTGGCCCAGTTCAGAGAGGTAAAAAAGACGGCTAAGTTTCAGCACGGCTGGCTCTGGCCTGCAACCGCCGCCACTATTTTATATTCGGAGGCGCTGTTAAGTGCGGAGTATCTCACCATGTCCTGGGCCGTGCTGGGAGCCGTTTTTGTGCTATCCGGTTTCTGGCTCCGACAATCAGTGTTACGCTATCAGGGCATTGTTGTGCTGGGACTTTCCGGACTGCGACTGCTGGTGTTCGATTTGCGCGATCTGAATATGGGATGGCGCATTGCCTCTCTGGTGGTTGTGGGCATGGTATTAATGGCTCTAGCATGGGTTTATATTCGCTATACAGAAAACGCAAAGGAAACCTCATGAAATACCCCCTGTTCAATCTTATTTTACTGGTGTCGTTCTTACACGGGGTTTTCGCCAGCGGATTTATTCCCATTCTTCACGATAAGTTAGGAGACGAGGCCAGCTGGCCCTTTGCGCTCTATTTTGTGGGACTTTTACTGGGCCAATTGCTCATTTACTGGGTAGGGCGTCTCAGCCAGCACCGGGCTTTGTTTGCGGTCTACGAAATTTTGTTTGGTGCCTCACTCATTTATATGGGCTTTTTTGACGGACGCTGGGTGCTTACGTTTGGGCGCGGTTGGGAAGGCATCGCCGCCGGACTGGCCACGCCTTTGCTATTTACCCATTTGATTATGGCGCCCAATAGCATTGAAAACAAAACCAAAATTGTGCGCTATAACGCGGTATTTGCCCTGGGTTATGTGCTGGGGCCAGTCTTTGTAAAACTCACCTTGCTGCGCTTCGAAATTCAGGTGTTTTTGCTTTTTTCAGGCCTGCTCTTCATGGCCATCAACGCCAGTTTGATTCCCATGTTGCCTCATTTTGAGCCGGTGCCAGAAGAAGATCTCAAACTCAGCAAATTATTCGGTAATATCAGCTGGTTCGATAAATTTTACTCCCTGTTTTACGGCAAGTGTTTTTACGGCTTCTTGCTCACCTTTTTAACCAGCTATGCCACGGTTTACTTTAGCTGGCACCTCTGGAAACTGGATACCGTTACGCTTCTGACTCTAATTCTGGCTTTTATTTTTGCCGGGGGACAGCAGGTGGGCGCCAAAACCATCCGTTTTTTCAATCCCAGAGGTCTTGAAATCGTCATTCCTTTGAGCATGTGTGTCACGCTGCTGCTCTTTTTCACAGTGAAGTGGGGCCCATTACTGTTGGTGGCAGCTGTACTACAGGCTTATTTACTCTTTATTGCGTTTCTCAACTTCACCGAAAAAATTCGTTCTGGACGGGAATTTGCGCTCTTTAATAGTCTTTCTGATCCCGGTATGGTCATCGGGGCAGTGTGCGCTGGATTTGGATTAAAAGGTGCTTTAGTAGTGGCCGCTCTGGGTGTGCTTCCTCTGCTGTATTGGCGGCATTTACCGCCCGTACTTAAAGAAAACACACCTGTAACCGAAACCCAACAGGCGGGCTAAACGCGGCGCTGTTGATCCTGATAATCCTGCATTTGAATGGCCTGGTTTAAAAAGTGGGCAGCCCCATCAGCATCTCCCTGTTCTTTAAGCAAGGTTCCCAGGTTATAACAGGTGTCCGGATTGTAAGGATTGATTTCATTGGCTTTTTTAAAGTGCTCAAGGGCTTCATCCATTTTATTTTTCTGAGCTGCGCGCTCTGCCAGGATCAGATGCACTTCTTCACGGGGTTGCTGTTCCAGAATCTCGTGATACAGTGCTTCCGCTTTTTCATGCTCTCCCTCAAAATCGAAAATTTGTGCCAGTTGTAAATGGGCCTCAATCATGTGGGGGTGATGGTCAATCACCTGTTGATACATGGCCTTGGCGCCCGCTAAGTCTTTAGACTCACGCTTCAGATTGGCCAAATTAAACAGCACGGCCACAAAGTCAGGGGCCAGTTCAAGGGCTTTTTCATAGTATTTAACAGCGTTCTCGGCATCGCCTTGCTGATGATAAATACTGCCCAGATTGTTCAGAGCCTCTAAACGTTTGGGGTTAATCGTCAACACCTTTTGGTATTTTTCAATGGCCTGGGGGTAGCGTTTCATGTCAAAAAACAGGCTGGCCATGTGCAAATGAATGTCTTCGTTATTGGGGTCAATTCGCAGGCCCTTCTGGTACTGAAAGATGGCCTGCTCTGGCTTATTCTGAGCTCTGTACATATTGCCCCAGTTACCGTAAACGGCGGCCAGAGAAGGATCTAAGCGTAACGCACTCTGGTAAGCGTCTTTGGCTTTTGCAAACTGACGTAAATCCGCATATACATTGCCCATATTGCTATAAAAAGAGGGTTTTGAAGCCATCTCCAGAGAGCGCTGCATATGCTTAATGGCGTCTTCATAATTGCGTTCCTGATATGCCATAATGCCCAGCATATGTACAGCTTCAGCATCGTCCGGTTTTTTTTGCACAAGTTGGTCCAGCTGCTGACGGGCTTCTTCGCGTTTGCCAGCGCGTTGTAAATCTAAAATGGCCTGAATTTCAGGACTGTTTTGCTTCATGATTAATCTTCCAGTGAAAGTAAAATGGATTCCCAGGCCTGTAAGTCAGAGGGGCCGGGCACGGTTTCAAGTTTAACATGTTCACCCGCTGCGCCGGATCCAGCGAGCGCCATATTACAAGCCAGCTCCAGCTCGTTGGTGACCATACCGCCCCTGTTTTTCAGCCATTGCATCAGCGGGGTTTCCTGGGCCAGCGAAGCGGTATAATACACCGCATTTTTTTGTTGGTAGACGGTTTCTCTGAGCCAGCGTTCACTGTCTATGCCTCCAATAACCACCTGTACTTCTTGAATCAATCCGGTGCAGGCCTCCAGAGTTAAGTCTAACCATCGCACACGATGGGGTTTGGCAAGGGTTTCTTCGTGGCGCTGTTGGGCGTGAGTATGCAACGCGCTTCCCGAAATTTTCAAACCCACCAGAAAGGCTTTGCGATCCGCCTTCAAAATAGCTGAGGCCAGGGCATCAAATTCAGGTGTCCAGGACAAAGGGGTTAGCGCAAAAAAGTAGAGATTTCCCAGAGAAGGAAGCTGATAATCCGATCGTTTGAAGGGGGCCAATGACGTATTCTTGCGCTTCAGATAGATAGAAAGGGGTTCTGAAAGGTCAAGAGCCTGCGCGGTCAATTGCTCCACAAGATCCGAGCGCAAACTCGGAATCCCACTATAGTACTGCGCCAGCGGGTACAAATAGTTTTGCGTGTCCGCGGAAGGTGTAAGGGCCAGACGGTATAATTCCGTTTTGAGCTGGGTATAGAGCACAATATCGGGCTGAATATATTTCAAAAGCGTTTGAGCCCGTTCCACATGCACAGGAAGCTGGTAAAAAAGTGCTTCAAAGGGCGTCAGATCTGGAGGGATTCCATCAGCAGAAAAATAGAAAATGGTGAGATCGTAAGGTGCTGAACCAGTAGCATAAGCTTGCGTATAATGATGCAGCCAGGGCGAAATAAAACAGCAAAAGTCGGGGGTAAACTCGTCGGTGATCACGGCGATATGAGGTTTTCGGGACACCTCGTCAAGACTGGACTTTGTCTTAGGCCGCGAAGACGCAAAGTGCTGATGATACCAGACGCCCAGAGCATCCAGACGCTGTTTTTCACGGGCTGTGTACCCCACCCGATAATCAAAAGGATTAAACAGAGACTGGGGCGTGGTCAACAAAGGGCGTTCTCGGAATAAGTCACCGGTTTCTTCTATCAGGGTCTCCCATTTCTTCTGGGCACTTTGACTCTGAGCCACCGGTGGCGTCAGAAGCTGAAGCGCTCCAAATACCGCTTCGTCAAAACGCTGTTCCAGATTGTTTCGCCAAAAAGCCCGTGCCTGACCAAAGTCGCCCTGCCAGTAGCTAAGCTGTGCCTGACGCTGTTCCCATATCCAGTGAAAAAAACTGCCGGTAGACGGAACCATATCGTGAAGGACGCCCTGAGCTTCCAGATACAACCCTCTGCGTAACATAATCTCAAGGGCGTACAGAAGCGTGGAGGCAGCTTCCTCCTGAGAAACTTCGGGTTCAGCCAACACCTGTAAAAAAGCTCTGAGGGCATCATTCCATTGACCGTTTATAAATAAAGCACGGCCCAGTCGCAAAAAAAGCGCGGGCGCACCGAATAAGTCAGACTTCTGTAGACACTCACCCAGGTAGATCATCGCCTCAGCGGCTTCTCCCGTCCGCAAATAGTCATCTATAAGATCCAGGGTAAAGAGAGAATGATCCGGGGCAAAAGCCCGGGCTGCAGCAAAGTGTTTGCGGGCGCGGGTGTTAAGTCCTTCTTTTCGATAAAGGGCCGCCAGATAATGATGCAATTCAGCGTGATCTGGAGCATGGACCAGACCCTCTTCGGCATTTAAAATAGCCTGATGCTCGTGTCCTTCGGCCTCTGCGGCTCTGGCTGCTTTTAGCCAGTGTAATGCCTGCACCTATTCTAGCTCTGCTAAATCGTCGGGCAGGGGGCGATCCCATTCAATACGAATCGGCTGTTTTTCAGAATTAATAGCTACAAAAGTGAACAGTCCAGAGATTGCCTTTTCCCTACTATCGTGATCCCTGAGTTCTTTGTAAACGTTAACCCGCACTTTCATACTGGTACGTCCTACGGACACCACACGGGCCACAAGCTCCACAATAGAACCAGAAGGAATGGGGTTTTGAAAATCGATTCTGTCCAGAGAAACCGTCACCGTTTGCTGGCGAGAAAAGCGAATGGAAGCAATAGCCGCTACTTCGTCCATCCACTGCAGGGCTGTGCCACCGAACAATGTGTCGTAGTGATTGGTGGTGCTGGGAAAGACAATTTTCACCACCCGTGTCACGGCACTCTTCACCCGGGCCTGAAAAATGGGGTTCTCTTCTTTGGGAATGTCAGCCATGGTGCTTCACCGCTTTGCGCTGACGGAGCTGCTGCAAGTCCCATACGGGCCCCGCCACAAAAGAAAGGGGGTCTTCGGTAAAAGCCGGACGATTTTTCTCGTATTTTCCGTGCCCGACAATATTGGTACCCCAGCCAACAGCAAAGGCAACAGCAGCTATCCACCAGGGCTTTTGATAGGGTTTTGCCAGCAATAGCCCTATCGCTCCCGCCAGAATCACGGGGATTCCCCAACGATGCAGGGTGCGATTGGTTTCTTCCTGATGGGTGGCGTCATAAAAACGCACCGCTTCTCGCCAGCGGGCTTTAAGACCGGGCTGTAAATGGGGATTGTTTTTCTGGTAGTTTTGTTCAAGGGCATAAAAACCGTGAGCAAAGGTCAGCAAGCCCTTCTTTTTTTGACCGGCCAGCACCAGCGCCATGCCCGCAATCACTTCCACAATGCCTATTTTTTTCTTCATGGTGCGCTCCTTTTTTTGAGCATTGTAACATTAACGCAAAAGAGGCTGTCATAAGACAACCTCTTTAAAATACGTTAAGTAAAAGACTTAGCTGTTGCTGAGAGTGAAGGGTTGACCACGATCGAGGATGGGGCCATTACCTTTTGCTCCACCATAAATATAGTAGAGAGTTGTGTTTACAGGGTTGTACACGGTCTGGCCTTCAACGATGCCAGCAAGGGTTGCGAAATCGTCGTAGCTGCCGCCGTCACCTTGTTGGTTATTGAAAGGATTCTTGAAATCTTTCCAGTAGTTTTGGTTAGTACCTTCTGTTTGAAGGGTGGTTACGTCAGCGGGGTATACACCACCCCAATCTACAGCGTAGGTTTCAAGAGCGGTTTGGAAGGTGTGCATGTTTGCTTTCACACTGGATACCTTCGCACGATCCTGAGCACCGATAAAGTTAGGCAGTGCAATCGCTACCAGAATACCGATAATTACAATTACAACCATCAGTTCGATCAGGGTGAAACCGCCCTGTTTGTTTTTGAGAGACTTAATCATATCTTTTTACCTCTGAATATTGAAGATTAGCGTGGATTCTAAAAGGATTTAAAAACCACGTCCTTCTTGAATCTAGTAGTATATTCCCAGAATTTTGTACTTCTAAACGTTTTTTCAAAAAAATTTTCAAAAAAATTTTCAAAAGCAACAACCTGCACTAAATCCGCTGTGTAATGTAACACATAATAGCGAGTGCAGGTTGCGAAATACGTTACGTTGTTTAACGCTTTGAGAATTGGAAACGCTTACGGGCTTTTTTCTGACCGTATTTTTTACGTTCTTTCATGCGAGGGTCACGGGTGAGGTGTCCAGCTGCTTTGAGCTGTTGACGGTAAGCAGGATCTGCTTGCAACAAAGCACGAGAAATGCCGTGTTTGATTGCTCCCACCTGACCGTGGATTCCGCCGCCACGGACATTCACAAAAATATCGTACTTGTTTTCAAAACCTAACAGTTTTAAAGGGGCCAACAGTTGAGCCTGAACGCGGGGGTTTCCACCCACATAATTTTTCCACTCGCGATTGTTGATCAAAATTTTGCCTTCTCCGCCGGGAAGAAGTCGAACGCGAGCCACTGCGGTTTTGCGGCGGCCGGTTCCCCAGTAATATTCTTTACTCATAATTCAGGTTCCTTTTAAATAGTTAGAGGCTGAGGTTGTTGAGCCTGATGCGGGTGTTCAGCACCTGCATAGATTTTCAACTTTTTGATTTGCTGGTTACCGAGGCGGGTGTGAGGAAGCATACCTTTCACCGCTTTTTTAATGATGCGCTCGGGGTGCTTTTCTTGCATTTGTCGGAAAGTACGGGTTTTCAGACCACCGGGGAAACCGGTGTGATGACGATACAGTTTCTGGTCGCGTTTTTTACCGCTGACCTGAATTTTTTCTGCGTTGATGACGACAACAAAATCTCCGGTGTCTACATGAGGTGTAAAGGTAGGACGATGCTTGCCGCGCAGGACATTGGCGACTTTTACGGCCAATTTACCGAGGGTTTGGCCCTCTGCATCAACAACAAACCACGCTCTTTGCGCGTCTTCTTTTTTAGCAGAATATGTTGTGTTCATGGTATTCCATCCATTGCGTATTTGATAGTTTGCAGTCGCTTTATGAAAAGATGTCACTTGAAAAAATGAAATGAAAGACTACAAGTCAACTAGCATTTTACACTATCAGGTATGCTTTCGTGGAGATTAAAGGAAGAAAAAATTGATCTTAAGATTATCTCATATACGCTTTTGAGTAAGGTTTTGCATAATTCAATAACTTGATCCGGTTTTCCCAGGTCAAAGCCTTATACTCGTTAAACTGAATATGCTGCATCAATTCGGGCGCAAATCCTGGAGGCATAACGCCTTTTTGCAACATGGTATAAAACTCACCGGGAGCCGCTTTCAGGAATTTTTGAATTTCTGCCTCACTGGTAAAACTCACCGGTACACCATCTTCCATATACTGGCGTAATTCAGTGATTTCTGCCAGCACCCGTGCTTTTGTTTCCCCATCGAGGGTTTCCAGATTGGTTTTTTCAAGGCGCTCAATCACCGTGCCAATCGTATGGCGATTGTGACAGGGCATGCAGCTCATGGAAATGATTGGACTAATTTCTTCATACGTGACGGCAGGACTGCTGCTGTCTGCTTTCGATTCACCATAAGCTACCGTTTTTACTTGCAGCTGCTTTGAATCACTGCTGGTGGACGACGCCTCTGTTTCCACTGACATATCACAGCCAGATAAACATAACGTCCATAAGATAAATAAGCCCGCAAGGTAAAAACTGAAGTTACGCATACTTTCGACGGTAGCACGGACAAGCCATCATCTGTCAAATCAATAGTACTTTAAAAACAAATTAAAACTTTGTTTCGATCCGTAACTTATTCGGAAGGATCTCCTACAAACAACGTGTGAAAGCATGTGTAAATTAATAGTTCATTGCAGCAAATCATTCAAAATTAAAATTAAAAACATAGAATCTTTTAGATATACAAGACAATCTGTCTCAAGATACTATGGTTATTAGCTGCCTAAATTTGGAGGAAATTATATTATGCGTCAGTTCCATTGGTTAATCCCTGTGAGTTGTACCCTGAGCTTGTTGGCTTGTACCCCACCCGCTGCCGAGGTCGAACCTCCAGCATCCACAAATAGTACAGAAGCTAATGCTAGTGGTGAAGCTCAGGTATCTCTTCCTCCGCAACCTTTAGCAGGCAGCAATAACAACACAAACCCAACCGCTCCTGCAAATCCACTTCCCAATACCGAAACCCCTCTGGTCCCTGTTCCCAATACGGGTTCAGATGCTCCTGTTCTTGCAGGCGGAGGCTGTACGCCCCTCGTCAACCTGAACGGTGCCCGCATTGTTAATAATGGAGCAACCCCCGGTACTCTAGAGCCTCTGGATTTAGAAAAAGACACCAATATTGTTAAAGGTTACCTGCGTTTGACCTCAACGCTTTCATGTAATACCAATGTAAAAAGCGTACAGTATATGTACCGGCTTTTTCCTGAAGGAGAATATATTGCCATTGGTGCCTTACAACGCCCGGACAATAGCTATGCTTACGAGCTCAATACCTCAGCCATTTTAATTGACGGTAAGTACGAACTCGTCACCAAAACCACCCTCAATGACGGAAACATTGTTTTAAGTAGCCCTTTACGTATTGAAGTAGACAATGTAGAAGCCATTTCTTCCTCTGGTGGAGGCGGCGGTGGAGGTGGCGGCGGTGGCGGATCCTCTTCCGGCGGTGGCTCTAGCACCGGAGGCAATACCGGTGGTAACACGGGTGGAAATACTGGAGGCAATACCGGTGGAAACAACGGTGGTGGCGCCACCGGTAACGTTAATTTTTCCGTAGACACCTCCTTCAGTATCCCTTCAGGCACGACCCGCTGGAGTCTGGACCTGGGCAAACAGGTGTCTTCCACTCCCATGGTAGATGCACAGGGTAACTCCTTCTTTGCAGCTGACAACAAATTCTTTGTATACGACAAAAACGGTGTTAAAACCTCTGAACTCACACTAAATGGTGAAGTCACCGCACCTGCGGCCCGCAGCGGCAACACCATTTATTTCGGAGATAACAACGGTCGTCTGATTAAAGTGGACGTGACCGATCCTGCCAATCCCGTGCGTACAGAAATCAACCTGCCGGTCAATAATGCTGGCACCAGCAGTGCACGATTCGAGTTTAATGCTCCAGCCATTGACTGTGGTGGCAACGTATATATTCAGAGTCGAGATCGCAAATTGTTTAAAGTTGACCCAGCAGGCAATCCCAGTTTAATTCTGGAAATTCCTGATGGTGACGTTAATCTGCCCGCAGGCGCCACCACCACGGCCCGTTATGCAACACCCGTGGTGGACACGGCCAATAACCGTGTATTTACGGGATCGCAGAACGGTATTCGTATCGCCGCCCTTGATGGCAGTAGCCCTGCGAGCTTTATTCCCACGAATGCGGTTAACGCTCAGGGACAGACTGTTCCCGCACAACCTCTGGATCAGGCCATCAATTCTCCATTGGCCATTGATGCCCAGGGTAAAGCTTACGCGGTATCAGAAACGGGTACCTTCTATAAGTTTGATCCGGCCAATCCCGCTGTGCCTGAATGGGCCATGTTTGTGGGAGACGGTGATGGTGCACCGGTCATTGGCTCTGACGGTACTGCCTATATTGCATCAGAGAATGGTGTCTTGAAGGCCTTTTCACCCACAGGTACAGAACTCTTTGAGGTAGGCCTGGGCAATACGGTAGAATTTTCTTCTCCTGCGATTGGTGAAAGCGCCGATGGTTCTGACGTTATTTATGTAGGTACCGAAGGCGGGTTACTTTACAGCATCAACGGCACAAACTCCGCCAACGCGGGTACCCAGCGCTTTGTAAAAGACCTGGGTGCTCCTATCCGCAGTGATATTACGGTAGCCGCAGACGGTACGGTTTATGCCGGCACCCTGGACGGCAGATTATTCACCGTCTTTGGTGACAGTGTGGGACTGGCCGATTCTCCCTGGCCCAAAGCACAGCGTGACCTGAGTGGCACGGGTCAAATCGGCTCCTGCTCATAAGACGGTTCCTTGCACCTCGAAATTTTTGAGTACAAACGCCCCTTGCAACAGCCCCTGAAGCTGAAGCAGGGGCTTTTTACACATCGTGAAGGATTGATCCTACGCCAGCAACGCCAGGGACGTTTTCACTACGGTGAAGTGAGTCCTTTTCCAGGACTTCAAAAAGAAACCCTGAAAGACTGCGCAGATCAACTCCAACGTCTTTCTGAGAACCCTCCGCTTTTTCCCGCGGTGGCCTGGGGACTGCATCAACTAAAGCACACGCCTGTTTTTTTACCCCAACAAAAACTCAACCTCAATGCTTTGCTCACCGGGCTGGATGACACCACTTTTTTTGAGCGGGCTGAGGCACGCTATGCAGAAGGTTACCGTTGTTTCAAAATCAAGGTGGGTCTTCAGTCCATCAAACAGGATAAGGCGCGTTTACAACAATTGCTTCAGCTGTATCCGGATATTCGGCTCCGTCTGGACGCCAATCGGGGTTTGAAGCTGGATGAGTTTTTGCGGCTGCAGCAGGCTATTCCGGAGGCACAACTGGAGTATTTTGAAGAACCCTTTGCCACACCTGAGCAATATGCTCAGTTGTCTGAAGCCCACTGGAAGCTGATCGCCCTGGATGAGTCCCTGTTTCAGGGAGATACGAATTTACTCTCAAAAGCCCGGGCTTTTGTGCTGAAACCCATGGTACTGGGACCAGAACGTCTGTTCTTTTTATTGGATATAGCCAGAAAAAACCGTATCATTCCCGTTATTAGCTCATGTTTTGAGAGCAGCCTGGGATTGGGATACCTCGCCAGTATCGCCCACACCTACGCACCCGAAGTGAGTTGTGGTCTGGATACCTGGCGCGGTTTTTCAGAAGATATCTGGGAACCGGTCTTACAGGCACAGCAAGCGGTTTTTGATTTTGATCACGTCTTCTTTACAGCATCCCGTCTTCACCAGTTAAAATGGAATACACAATCAATCAGGAAACTAGACTATGTTAAATGAAACCACCTTACTGCACTTTTTTCAGGAGCAAATTGATTTACAAGAATTGCAAGATGCTCTGGACGAAGAATTCTACCGGGACGAAGAAGACGCCCCCAGCTATCACTATACCTTTCAGGATATGGACTCTGTACACACCGTTGCTCCTGAGGACTTAGTGGTATTTTGCGATGCCATTCTGGAGGGTGAAATGCGTGCAGAAGGCCTGGCCTATATCGCTGAATGCTTGCTTCATGCTGAAAAAATGACCTGGGATGAAGACGTGATTTCCGATGTGTGTCACCACTGGCTGGATCCCGATACAGAATATGCCCCCGACGATGAAAGTAGTTTGGAATTATTCAAACGCTGGCTGCGGGGCGAAGAAGAGGTACCAGAGTCAGGCAAAGACGTTTCTCTGGAAGACAACGCCCTGGAAGAAGATGTAGAAGCCGGTCTGGAACAAGAATTAGAGAGTGAAGAATACGCCGAGGTAGAGGTTTAGCTCAGCGCTTCTCGGCCTTAAAGCCTCTCAATAGCTTTTGGGCTACTTAAGCCATTAATTTGGTTGGTCACCTGACCATTCTGATCCAATTCCAGCACGCGATTGTGACCGGTATCGGAAACCAAAAATGTTCCAAAACGGGTAGCAATAGTGCTGCTGGGACGCAGAAGACCTTCAGTGGGAGGAGCGCCTTCACTCACACCCCCATCAAAAAAGAGGCTCACATGTTTGGTGGGCTTCACGCGAATAACCCGATTATAAGCGGCGTCGGTGATAATGGTATCTCCGTTCGACAGTCTAACCGCGTGAGACGGAGCCTGCATACTCTGATCGTATTCCCAAATAATATTGTTGGTAGTGCGATCTACTTCAATAACACGAGCATTGCCGGTATCGGCAATGAGCACGGTTCCTGAGCCCGGCACATAAGTGGCGGAACGGGGATTGTTTAAGCCCTTAAATTCCCAGACGCGCTGCTGGTTTTCCACCTCAATAATACGACCGTTACCAGAATCCGTCACCAGAAAGGACTGTCCGTCGGCGGCAGCATCCACCCAACTGGGTCGGCTCAAGCGACTGAATAACCCGGCCATATCCCAGAGGACGTCTCCGGATAAACTGACAATCCGCACCTGATTGGCGCCTTCATCAGCAATGATCGTGGTATTGTCCGGTAAACGGGTGGCTGTAGCGGCATTGACCGCGGGCACAAAAAACACCCGTTCACCCTGAGCTGAGAGCTGGTAAACTCCTCTGGGCTCGGTAATCAGCACATGTCCTCGGGTAGACACATCACCAGGGGTTTGACTGGCCGTCCCCCCCATAAATACGGTTTCCACAGAACTTAAATCGCCGGGGATCACGTTAACATCCCGTCGGGTTTCGGGGAAACCTGAAAGGGTAAAGGTAAGCGTATACTGACCGGGAGGTACCCGTTCAAAAGTAAATTGTCCGGCATCATCGCTCTGGGTGGTTTGCCCCACCTGCCTGATGCGAAAACGCTGAGCAGCCACGGCTCCTGCCGGAGCCATAGATACCGTTACACCGGGAAGGGCCTGTTTGGAACGTCCGTCTTTGACAGAACCTGCCACCAGACCGTCTGCCTGAGATAAGCTGGGCTGAACGGGAATGACCACCGTGCGATCCCCCAACAGATTGATACTGGGAGAAGCACCAGGAGCAAATCCGGGAATATTGGAGGCAAACGCCTTATAGCCGCGTCCAGCGGGCAGACCGGGGAACGCAGCTAAACCACTGGCGTCACTGGCCTGCTCTGTGCCCACAATGTCGCCATTGAGCTTTAAGGAGATCCTGGCATTGGCAATGGGACTTTGATTAATAGCATCTACCACTCTTACGGTTAAATTGCCGGTGCCACCGGGCCCTGCCGGGTTACCGCCCCCGCCGCCGGGACAACCAAAGAGCAAGAAAACACCGACCCCCATCAGAATGAGTGTCAGTGTTTTAAATAGCTTACGTGTGGTCACTTATCAGGAACTCCTGAACTTAATTATAGCGTCTGCGTTGCTGCTGTGGATACTGATTGTAACCTTGTGCAGGATAGCCTCCACCGTAATTGTTTTGTGCAGGATACTGGCTATAGTTCTGAGCAGGGTACCCACCATAGTTGTTCTGTGCAGGGTACTGGTTATAGTTTTGGTTATAGTTCTGCGCAGGATAACGGTTTTGGGGAACCGTCTGACGGTTGTAGGTGGGGTAAGGAGCACGCTGTTGATTCACGCGCTGGCTTCTCAGACGCTGTGAAACCAGGTCTGCTTCGGTGTTGGGGTTAGCAGGTCTGGCGTTGGGAGACACCTGCAGGTGACCGAAACCACCCCATGAGCGAGAAATTTGCGTGGCGTTTGCAATGTTGTTGGCATTGGTACGGATACTTACCACAGACCAGGAGTACTTGGCACCGGGCTTGAGATCGAAGGTGATATCAAAGGGAAGCGCACCGGCGTAAGACAACAGGTTAGATTTGTGCTTTCCGTAAACCACGTCATAGTTGCTTTTATAGCCACTGTCTCTGTAAGTTCCCCATACCGCCAAAGAGGTGGAAGGCAGAACGCCGCGGGTAATGCCCTGCACTGAGGGGAAGAGGCTTACATAATAACCGTGAGGAGGTAAACCACCGTCATTGGAACGTTTCCAGGGCAACTTGGGGTTGACGGTGTTGGTATTCAGCGCTTCCAGCATCTGAGGAGCGGCTACTGCGCCCATGGCGCTTCCGGTAGTCACTTCAGACTGCGACATGGGAATGCCGTTGGCGTCTACAGCTACAATTTTGTACACATAGTCTACGTTGGGACGCAGGGTCACAGATTGGAAACCGCGTTTGATGCGGTCCCAGAGGTTACCATCTTTTAAGTTAGGAGCAGCGAGGCCGTCTTTGTAACCGGCGAGGCCGGAATTGAGTCCACGAGAATCCTTGGCTTCTACAGTAGCAAAAGCGTTTTCGCGGCGTACTTCGTTCCACTCGGGAATTGTGTTTTTATAGATCCAGTACTCAGCGGCACCGTTCACAGGCTGCCAGGTGAGGTGAATGTAAACGTAAACACCGTTCAGTTGGATGTACTTGCTGAGACGAGGCACTGCAAAGGAAGTGGTGTTGCCCACGGCCTTTACCGCAAAGGTTTGACCAGGCTCTACAGGGGTTTGAGGCGCAGGGAGAGGTTCAGGCGTGTCGAGAGGCTGATCGGGAGATTGTTCTACGGGAAGCATATCGTCGTACTGGTGATTGCTATCGCCACCGGCGTAGTCATTACCACCGCTGGGAAGGCCGCTGGTAGCACCACCTACAGCGGGGGCGCTCACCTGGGCTGCGATATCGGTCTTACCACAAGAGGTAAAAACGACGCTGCTCATGGCAACGAGTAAAATGCTTTTTGCGAATCCCTGAGTAATGTTTTTCATAATTTTTTTCTCTCGGCTCTCTACTTGAACTTATCTCTCTTATAGTTTTATTATAGAGCGATCTTTCCTTTTGATCATAAAGAAAAATATCAGATGAGGTTAAGCTTTGTTTAATATTCAGGAATTACGGGAAAAACTGGTGGTTTCTTGCCAACCTGAGGCAAAAGAGTCCTTCTATGATACCGCGTTTGTTAGCGGTATGGCGCAAGCGGCGATACTCGGAGGAGCGGGAGCCCTACGCTTAAACCACCCCGATACACTGCGCGCCCTCAAACAGGTCAATGGACTAAAAAACATTCCTATGATCGGCATCTGGAAAAAAGAATACGCTGGATCCGATGTTTATATTACTCCTACCCGCACTGATGCCCGGGCGATCTATGAAGCAGGGGCCGAAATTCTGGCAATAGATGCCACGGATCGACAACGACCTGCGGAAACCCTGTCAGAGATCGTCAACGATCTTAAAGGTAAAGTATGTTTAATGGCAGATATTTCTACCCTTGAAGAAGGCATAAACGCCGCACGGCTGGGATTTGATTGTATTGGTACCACGCTTTCAGGCTACACGGAACAATCTAGAACCCCTAAAAAAACGGGCACGGCCCACTCCGGGCCAGACTTTGACCTGCTCAAAGCGCTGGTGGAAAGAGTTGAGGTGCCCGTCATTGCGGAAGGGCGGATTTCCACTCCGGGCGAAGCCGCTGAAGCTCTGCGCCTGGGGGCACATGCAGTGGTGGTAGGCTCAGCTATTACACGGCCCCAGGTGATTACCCGCAGCTTTCTGGCGCGGATGCACCCTCGGCGCTCAATCGTTCAATAATGCCAAGGATAGCTTTCATAAGCCGGTTTGCGTTTTTCTAAAAAGGCGTCCCGGCCTTCTTGTGCTTCGTCGGTGCCGTAGGCCAGTCGTGTCGCTTCTCCGGCGAACAATTGCTGCCCCACAAGACCATCATCGAGTAAGTTGAAGCCAAATTTAAGCATACGCATGGCCGTGGGGGATTTTCCGTTGATCATTTTGCCCCATTCCAGAGCGGTTTTTTCCAGTTCTTCGTGGGGAACCACTTTATTGACCATACCCATGTCCAAAGCTTCCTGAGCAGAGTAATTCAAACCCAGAAAAAAAATCTCACGAGCCCGTTTCTGACCGCATTGACGGGCCAAATAAGCAGAACCAAAGCCGGAATCAAAACTGGCCACGTCGGGATCCGTTTGTTTGAAAATGGCGTGTTCCTCTGAGGCAATCGTCATGTCGCACACCACGTGCAAACTGTGCCCACCGCCCACGGCCCAGCCGGGAACCACCGCAATGACCACCTTGGGCATAAAGCGAATCAGGCGCTGCACTTCTAAAATATGCAGACGGCCCAGGCGCCCCAGATCTTTTTCAAGGGGTGCATTTTCGTATTTATAGCCGTCTTTACCGCGAATACGCTGGTCTCCCCCGGAACAAAAGGCCCAACCTCCGTCTTTGGGAGAAGGGCCGTTACCGGTAAGCAGTACACACCCCACGTCAGAAGTCTGACGAGCGTGGTCAAGGGCTCTGAAGAGTTCGTCCACGGTATGGGGACGAAAGGCGTTGCGTACTTCCGGGCGATTAAAGGCAATACGTACTGTTCCCTGATCTTTTGCGCGATGATAGGTAATATCAGTGAAGTCAAAATCGGGCACAACATCCCAGGCGTTATCGTCAAAAAGTGGTGAGATAGACATGATTTAAATTCTTTCGTTTTTAGCTATTTTTAATCTGTACGTTTTTCATACATAGCATATGTTCAAAGCGCAGAGACTGCTTCTTCCGGGTCACACGAATGGCAAAAGGCAAAGTCACATGTTTACGAGTTTCTGCCTGACACAGCGACAGTATGGCTTCCACATGCTTTCGGGTAAAACGCCGCCAGCGGCCGTTCATTTGAGTCAGGATTTCTTTAAGGACCAGACGCTGTAAAGCCGGGTGCTGCTGTTGTAAAATAACCACGGGAAAATCGCAGACCTTCGTGGTTTCACGTTCATGTAATGTCCTGTGCGTCAGATAAAGAGAATGCGCCTGCTCTCTCAAATAATCCTGCTCTTGCTGTCGCACAAGAGCGGTTTGAACGGATTGAGAAATGAGTCGGGGGTTTTCTTTTAGTAACAAAGGCAACACTTCGTGACGAAGACGATTACGAAACAGAGCGGTATCTCGATTGCTGGGATCTTCTAAGTAAAAAAGGCCGTGGTGGTGATGGTAGGCTTCTAGTTCTTCACGAGGCATCTCCAGCAAGGGACGCAACACCGGTAACGCTCTTGAGCTGAGCGGGCGAATTCCCGTCAGACTGACATTACCACGAATCCACTGCATGAGTAAGGTTTCAAGTTGATCGTTTCCATGATGAGCCGTACATAAAGCGTCTGCTTCATATAGGCTGGCAAATTGAAACAGAGCCTCATAGCGAGCGTCGCGGGCACGGGCTTCTACTGCCGTTTGCTGCGAGAAACACAGCCGTTCTCTATAAAAGGGAATTTGCTCGGCGGTGCAGTAAGCCTGTAAGCGATCGGCCTGGGCCTCAGATTCTTCTCTCAGACCGTGATCAATATGAGCCACCGCAAATTCACAACCATAGCGCTTCTGAGCAAAGCGCTGAAAAAAGTGGAGCAACACCATGGAGTCAATACCGCCGGACACCGCCAAAAGATAACGCTTCTGCGGCTGTAGTAGTTTATGGTGTTGAATAAACTGAAATACGTTTGAGCAGAAGCGCTTATCTTCAAAATCTGTCACCGGGTGAATTTAATACCCATACTTGGAGCGACGAACGCCCAGAATCTCGTCAATTTCGGACATCACGGAACGCAATAAGCGGGTTTTTTTATTGTGAGGTAAAAACGCGCTCTTAAAACCGTTAATGATCATATTGGCCATATCGTTGATGTCAAAATCAAAAGTATCCGCCACCAGCTTCAGTTCGTCCGTGACGGTGGTGCCAGATACCAGACGGTTGTCGGTGTTGATGGTCACCCGCAGACCCAGTTCGTAATAAGTTTTCAGGGGGTGTGCTTCCAGAGATTCAATGGCCTTGGTTTGCAGGTTTGAAATCAGGCAGACTTCTAAAGGCACGCGATGATCGTTCATATAGTTCATCAAGTCACGATCTTCAATGAGACGGGTACCGTGGCCAATACGGTGAGCACCGCAATAGTGGAGTGCCTGAGAAATACTCTTGGGACCAAAAGCTTCTCCCGCGTGAATCGTACAGTTGATGTTTTGATTGAGAATTTTATAAAAAGCGTCTCTGTGATACTTGGCAGGATTGTCGTACTCAGCGCCCGCTAAGTCAAAAGCTACCACGCCACGATTTTTGAAAGCAATCGTGAGATCTGCCAGATGGTTCGAATTCTCGGGGGACATATGACGAATACCGCAAATAATCACACCGGTGGTGATATCAAACTGGCGTTCGGCATCGGCCAGACCGATGAGCACGGCCTTAACAATTTTTTCCAGAGAAAGCCCTTCTTTGGTGTGCAGCAGGGGACAAAAACGCACTTCCATATACTTCACGTTTTCAGCGGCCGCATCTTCGGCCAATTCAAAAGCAGCGCGACGCAGCGACTCAAAGTCCTGAAGCACCGAACAGGTGACGTCAAAAGCACGCAGGTATTCTTCTAAACTTTCGCAGTTTTCGTCCACTTGTACATAGTCACGCAGCTCTTCCACATCCATACTGGGAAGTTCTACGCCCTTTTTTTGGGCAATATCAATCATGGTTTCCACACGCATGGAGCCGTCAAGATGCACGTGTAAGTCAGTTTTGGGAAGGCGAAGGAGGGTTTCGCGATTAACCGGTTGTTTCTTCATAGCTTTTTTTCCTTTTTTCTCAGTTTAGCAGGCATAAAAGGGTTTGCGGAGAAAAAAAATAAGATTTGTTTAAGCTTAAGCCATTGTTTAATTAAGCAAATGCGGTATACTAAATACTCAGACCTGTGAAATTTGTAGCTGTGTTCTAGCTGTATCTGGTTGTGAGTCACCTGTGAA
>CAYFGW010000023.1:0-11932 GCA_964342365.1 uncultured Candidatus Sericytochromatia bacterium
GCCATAGTTCTCTGTTAAATAATCCATCAAATTCATGAGCACTTCTACCGGTGCCAGTTCACGGGCGTGAACCCCGCCAATAAACAGGTAACGGGTCTGATTGCGCTGCTGATTGGCACCCAGATGCACAGCCCAGATGTCGTGATTGGCGCTGCCTCTTTGCTTTTGTACGGTGTCTCCCACATCTTCTAAGCGGGCCAGTTGCGGGTGTTTGGCCACCAGTGCCTTGATTCGCTGGGTCATTTGAGCGTAGGTCATGTAGCCCCGGGGGAAAGCCTGACGGGTTTGAGCAGACTGAGAGCTAAAAGCGTTACGCTGAATTTGTACGCCCTCTTGTTGCAGGGCGTCTAATTCCTGCGCGGTGGCGCGAACCTCTAATTCCCGCTGGTCGGGGTTGGCTCGCAAGACGTCTAAACCAGAAGTGGAAAGCGTTTGCAGTTCTTCCACGCTGTTCCAGCGGATTTTTACGATTTCATGGGTAGAGGCGTTCTGACGCCCAAATTGTACCGGGCGGGTGCCGGGGTTAAAACCGTTGGGAAACTGACGGGGCGTGCTACAGGCCGTGAGCGTGGTCGCAGTGACCAATGCGGTAGCGAGAAAAGGGATAAAGCGACGAGACATAAGGGGTTGTGAACCTTTCGTTAACCATACTATAGGTATTATAGCGGGATTTAGACAAATCTGAAGACATTTTCTTAAATTAAGGGGTTCAACGCAGCCAGCGCTGACGATTCTCGGTCAGCCAGCGCACGGCATCCACGCTAATGAGCGTGAGCAGGGGAACGCAAATGAGCAAAATCTGATGATCCAGCATAAATTGCCAATTGGCGTAGCCCTTGATTAAAAAGATGCCGTGAAAAAAGCTGTAGGGCAGCATCCACAACAAAAGCATGCTTAACAGAACCCGATAGCGGCGATAACGTAACCAGGCAAACGCCCCCAGAAAAAGCACCAACAGCACTTCCAGTAAGAGCAGAGCCAGGGTGGGTAGCATATTTTGGGCGCTGGTTAACCCGTAAATGACGCGATCTAAAATATTCTCACCACTGGATAAATGCCACAGAGCTCCCACGCTATCCATTAGTATGAGTCCCACGCCCAGCGCACTGGCTCCCAGAATTTCCAGGGGCTTATGTTCCTTCAAAAAATATTCTCGAATAGACAGAGAGCGGTAATTTGGTGCCTGCTGGTCAAAACGCAGCACGTCCATGGCGGCCGGATAACTCTCCTGCCCGGAAAAGGTATAATTGGCCACCCGGGATACGTAATAGGTACTTTCCGGCAGAAAAGAACGATACACCTGCCAGTTTTGGTACAGTCCCGGTCCCACGCCCACCAGAATCAGGAGTAGCGACAGGAGCCCGGATTTCAAACGTTGTCGCTGGTAAAACACGTCTAGTGTCAACAGTAAAAGGGCCAGCGGCGCAAAGGACAGGTGTGTCCAGACCAGGCCCAGCAACAGCAGTCCTCGCAAAAAACCGTATAGCATACTGCCTTTGAGTCGGCTAAACACCAGATAAAAATAGCCCAGCGCGATGCAGGCCCCCAGCACGTCCGGCCGCTGTAGGGTGCTTTCCTGGATCAAAAAAGGGTTCAGGCTGAGTAAAAGGCTCACGGCCAGAGCACTCCAACGGCTGCCCGTGAGTTTGTGGGTGAGTAAAGCGGTTAGCAAAATCAGCAACAGGCTCAGCACCAGCGACAGGTAAAACATATGCAGGAGCGAAAAACCGAAAATCATGCCGGTTATTTTAATCAAAAAGGGATACAGCGGCCCCTGGGGGTAAAGGGCGCCAAAAAAGCCCCGCTCTGTGAATAAATCCATGGCAATGCCGTGAAGATAGTAGTTTTTGAGCACCGGGTTTTCAAAAAGCGGTTGCGCAAACTGAATTAAAATTTCTTGCCAACGCAAATACACGCCCGGCAGGAGCACCATCCAGCACAGCGGCGCGGTGGGTAGCGAACGGCCCTGTGTCAGGGATTTTAATAGGAGTAAACCGCTCACGGTCAGGGTTTCTGCCAGCAGGAGTCCTGAGGCCACACCCGGTTCCAGAATGCCCAGAATATGAATCATCAAAAGATGGAGCGCGTTTAATCCCAGAGCCAGAGACGGGGAAAAACCCAGACAGAAGGTGGCAAACCAGCAGCCCAGAAACGGCGCGGCCCACAATAACAGGAGCAGCGGGAGGTGAGGCAGTTCTGAAGCGGCTTTCTGATTGACCACAAAAATTTCTAATCCCCCGATCACACGCCCGGTGCTGCGCTGATCGGCGTTGTCTAAAACCACCTGGAATAAAGAGCGATCTTTTAAATAAGAGGTGATCTCCAGACGCTGACGCGAATGAGTCGCCCCATGGAAAAGCTGCTGTTTGTCTTGTTTACCCGGAAACACCAGATGCAGGGTATTGAGCTGCTTATAAAGAGGACTGTCCTGCACAAGGGTGGGCTGTAAATAGACCCTGGCGTTCAGGGGCACGGCAAATTGGTAAACCACCTGCGTATCGGTGCTGCTTATTCGTTTTCCCTGTAAAGCGGACAGGCTGGTTTGCGGGTTGCGCGGCGCGGATTTAAAGAAGGTTTCCTGATAATAATGGCCGCTGGATTGGGCGTCCGTGGTCCAGAATTGTGCGATATCCTGTCCCTGAAACACCAACAGCAAAACCAGGGAAATAAAGCCCATAAGAAAACTGCTGATTTTATTCATGACACATTACACGCTGTCAGAGTAGGGTAAAAAAAGTTGGCCCTGTGACGGATCTTCGGCGTCAAGCATCAGATGAATCCGCTGATTAATCAGGGCAAGGGGGAGCGTTGTTAAAGGTTTTAAAGAAGGTCCTGACAAAAGTTCGCCCTTTGCTCCAAAACGACTGCCGTGGCAGGGGCACTTAAATTCCTGCTGTTTCTTCTTCCAGTCTGGCTTGCAGCCCAGATGGGGACAAACTGCTTCAAGGGCGTAAAACCCTTCGGGGTTGCGAATCAGCCAGGCATGATAAGCGGCCAGAAATGTTACTGAGGGTACCGCATACTTTTCCGGTGTCCCCAGATCTACGAATCCACGCAGTGATGTGTAAGGAAGGGGCCTTAGAAAGTGCACCAGAGCGACTCCCAGACCGGTGGCTCCCAGCCAGAAAGCGGAGCGAATTAAGAACTCGCGCCGGGTCAGAGGGGATGGATCTACCATGGAGTAAGGGGTCAGGTGCTTTGTAAAATGTTAACGAGGATGCGGGCCACGATATCTATGGCAAACATGGCAAAAAGCGGGGAAAAGTCCAGGCCCATTCTGCCCGAGGGTAAAATGTTGCGAAAGGGCGCATACAGCGGGTCGGTGACGCGACGAATAAACACCACGATGGGGTGATTGGGATCAATATTGGGCAAAAAGGAAACCACAATGCTGGCCAGAATTAAAAACTGTAGCAGCATGCGAATGTTCATAATAAGCGAAACGAGCGAAATTTGCATGAGTTAATTGAGACGCGCACCCAGTGCTTGTGAACGGCGCGTGGCCGTTTCCACCGTTTTGAGCAATGTGGCCCGCAGCTTATACTCCTCCATAACCTGAATACCGGCGATGGTGGTTCCACCCGGCGAAGTTACCATATCACGGAGTTCAGCGGGATGTCTATCACTTTCCTGCATGAGCAGAGCGGAGCCCTTCATGGTCTGAAGCACCAGTTGGCGGGCCATGGCGCGAGGCAGCCCCTGAAGCACGCCTGCTTCGATCATGGCGTCTACCACAATAAAAAAGAAGCCGGGTCCACTGCCGCTGAGACCGGTGACGGCGTCCATGTATTTTTCGGGCACAATCAGGGTCTGGCCAACGGCTTCAAAAATAGCCTGAGCACGGGCCTGTTGTTCAGGGTTGACGTGGGCATTGCTGGCCAGTGCCGACATGCCTTCTCCAATGAGACTGGGTGTATTGGTCATTACCCGCACAATGGGCGTCTGAGCGGGCATATCTCTTGCCATGCTGGCCAGGGAAACGCCGGCCACGATGGATATAAATAGAGGGGATTGCGGCAGTTGGTGAAAAGGGGCCAGCACTTCACTGACATTATCGGGTTTAATGGAGAGTAAGACGGTTTCTGCGGTGAGCAGATCCTCAATATCTTGCGTGGTCTGGACGCCGGTGTCTCTGGCAATGCGCTCCAGCTTATTGGTATTGCGGTCTAAAACACAGACCTCTTCAGGAGAAAACACCTGTTTGGTGACGGCCCGGGCAAATACTTCACCCATGACCCCACCGCCGAGGATGGCGAGTTTAAGGGGCACTTATTTGACGCGCCAGAACAAATCGCGGGCGTCTCTGTTAAGCCAGGGCTGTTCAGCACCCAGGGGGTTGATCACCACGTTGCTGGGTGAAAACAGGAAAATGCCTTCCCCGATTTGTTTCTGATTGCCGTCCAGAGCATGGGCTGCACCCGATACAAAATCTAGCAGGCGCTGGGCCTGTTCGGCGGTCAGTTCTTTCATATTCATAATCACCGCACGGTGTTCGCGCAGAGACTGCACCACTGCCAGAGCGTCTTCAAAAGACTTGGGTTCAATAATCATGACCTCACTCTGGGTGAGAGCTGAGGACAGGCCCATCATTTGATTGAGCGCAGAGGATTCGGCAGGTTTTTTGATCGCGGGGGCGTCCTGAACGGGTGCAGGAGAAGCAACAGGGGCTGGTTTTTCGGCCACTGCAACAGCACCCGCCGGTTCAGCACTTTCTATTGCTTCATAATAATCATCTTCGCCAGGGATGCCGATCACCTGTTTAATTTTGTTCCACCATTCGCCGCTCACGTTATTGTCCTCTTTCGGGAAATCTAAAATTCATCTTAGCACTCCAAAGTGCCGGGGGCTGGGATATTGATCACCACTTACTCACGAATCATGCGTTTATCCTGAGGTGCACGAATCTGGGGGTTCTGTTTGACGTAGTCAATGAGTACGTCCCGAATCAGTTTGCCTGTGGTACGTCCGGATTTGGCTGCTTCAAAGGAAATGGCCTCATTTCCTTCATATACGTAACCCGGTGCAGCCACCGTGTACCAGCGATTGTCTTCTAAGGGCTTGCCCCGGTGAAAAATCGTCGTGACGTTTTTGTCTTTAACGGTATACACAAGTCCGGAAAACTGCAGATTTTTGGACACACCCAGGCGACTGGCGCTGGTCTGAACAATTTTTCTTAAATCCTTGCCCTGCATGCGAAACGTGGTGATGGCATTATCAAAGGGCATAATTTCATACATGGTGCGTACCGTAATGGGGCCCTGAGGCAAATCAGAACGCACGCCCCCGGTGTTCATTATGCCAATATCCGTGTTCTCACTGCTGCGGATAATATCTGCAATCAGGCTGCCAAGGGCAAAGGGACCGTTGTATTTACCGTCGGTACTCATGCCGTCGAGGGCCATGCCAATTTTTTTGTCCATGGAGTCTTTGAGCTTGTCTCCATAGCTGTTGAGCATCGTGGCCACCGGCTCTTTGTCATACTTACTGCTCATCAATTCAAGACCTGAGGTATAGCTCAGTATTTTGTCGGTATCCGTATCAATTTTTAGGTCCATACGGCCCACGTAAACGCCCATGTAATAGGCCTGCTGCATGAGGGTGCCACCAATGCCGTTGGTGTTACCGTTTTTAATAAGCCGGGCGTGATCCATTTGGGTGTGGGAATGTCCGCCCACAACAATATCTACACCGGGGACTTTTTTGGGGTACTTTTCATCATCCCAGATGCCCATATGGTGCAGGCTCACTACCAAATCCACCTGAGGGCGCAGCATGGGAACAATTTCGTTGGCGGTGGCAAAGGGATCCTTAAGCTGATACCCTTCGCGATTGGCGCTGGCCACGGCCTGCCAGGCGTGTTCACTCATGAGACCAATAACACCAATTTTCACGCCCTGAGTTTCAATAATATGGTAGGGCTTGAACACCCGCTTCTGGGTTTTGGCATTGTAAATATTGGCGTTGAGCACGGGGAAATTGGCGTGGGTCATTTGTTTTTTGAGATTGCTGACGCCATTGTCTAAGTCGTGGTTGCCCACGGTCATGGCATGGTAACCAATCTGGCTCATGCCTTTAATGTCGGGCTCACCCAGATAGAAGTTGTAATAAGGGGTTCCCTGAAAAACGTCTCCTGCGTCCAGGACCACCGTCAGTGGATTTTCGCGGCGCACCTGCTGAATATAGTGGGCACGGCGCACCAGACCCCCCACTTCTTGTTTGAGTTCCACATGCTGAAAGGGATCCAGACGGTTATGGGTATCGTTGGTAAATAAAAGGGTTAAATGCTTTTCTGCAGCCTGTGCCATATTGGGCCAGGCCAGACTGCAAACCGCGCCAAGGGCTAACAGCAGCTGGACGTGTTTCAAGGGTTGCCTCCGTGCAATACTCAATTCCACTGTCTTGCTCAAATAGACAGATCTGTGATCCCGTGATGTTGCAGGGGGATCGTTAAATTAAGAATAACATATGGAGATCTTCTTGCAAAGACCGCAAAGGGCTTAATTATGTTGTGTTTCGGGATACTTTCCAATAAAGGCTCTGGCTTCAGCCGAGGGTACAAACCAGCTCTGATTCACCTGCCCGTCGCCGTCTTTATCAAAGTGCCGGGTCACGGCGAAAGCCTCTTCCGGCGTCACTTTGCCATCGGCGTTGCTATCGGCAGCCACAAAAAAGCGTTCAAAGCTGTGCACGTCCCGCGTGGTTTCCATAAAACCCGTGTCGCTGGTTTCCCAGCCTTCGGATAATCCCAGATTTTCCAGGGTCTCGCTTTTGGCATACTCAATACTGCCGTTGCGGTTGTGATCGTACCTGGCAAAAATGGCGTTAATCAGCGGCGTATTCACCTGCGTGGATTTGGCCGGGCCCTGTTGTAGGTTGGACAGGGTACGCTCGCGTTCAGGATGGCTGCGGGTAAATTGATCTAATTCTTTTTGTTCAGGAGGCAGGGTTTTTCCGCGCAGACGATCCCAGAAGCCGAGCTTTTCGTTTTTGAGAATGCCGTGGCCCGTTGTGATCAAAACGGGCCACGGCCTGGAGGGCTTCCTGGCGGGTCAGTTTACCGTCGTTGTTGCTGTCAGCGCTTTTGATAAAAGCATCATTTTGATACACGCGGGTTTCAAAACGACTCCAGCCGTCTTCGTCATTGAAGCGCCGGGTATCAAAGCGTACGTGCTCTAACCCCTTGGCATGGGTGGTATCAATCACCTGATCTTTATTGTGATCATAGCCCTGAAAGAGACGGTCTACAATCTGAGCGTTGCTGATCTGTTGAGGAAAAAACATTGGGCAATAAGCCTCCACTTGAGTTGAGATACTTTAAATTATCGTTAAGTAGGGGCTAAGACTTGTGTGAAATCTCAGAAAATTACTGAGCAATAGTGAAAATAAAGGTGGTGCCCTGACCGTCACTGGTGGCACGGATTTTGCCGCCGTGCATTTCTACCACCTGTTTACTGATGGTAAGCCCTAAGCCACTGCCGCCAGAGTTTTGTCGCCGCTGACGGTTTTGTTCCACGCGGTAAAAGCGATCAAAAATGTAGGGCAGATCTTCCTGGGGAATACCGATGCCGGTGTCCTGAATGCGAAATTCCACCGCATTTTCTGTGCGCCGGGCAATGACGCGCACTTCACCCCCCGTGGGCGTGAACTTGACCGCGTTGTTCACCAGATTGATGAGCACCTGACCGAGTCTGAGCTGATCCGCTTTCAGGGTTTCCAGTTCAGGCTCAATGTTTTCTAAAATGGCCACACCCTTTTTCTCTGCTAAGGGGCGCACGGTCTGAATGGAATCGTGTACTGCTTTACGAATATCCAATTCTTTGAGGGACAGATTTTCGTGATTGGTTTCCAGACGGGACAAATCCAGCAGGTCGTTTACCAGTACATGCATACGATCGGCTTCTTTGAGCAGGTTGCGAATGAATTCTGAGCGGACCTTTTCATCGTCTTTGGCACCCCCATCAAGGGTTTCTAGCAACAGCTTCATAGAGGTCACCGGCGTGCGCAGTTCGTGAGAGGCGTTGGTAATAAACTCTGAACGGACGCGCTCAGACTGCACTTCCTGGGTAATATCGTGATAAATAATGACGTGGCCAATTTGTTTGTGCAAACGGTTATAAAGCGGAGAGGAATACCGTTTTAAGAACTGAGGTGGGTTTTGCAATTCAATCACATCGCAGCGCGGCAGCATGGGTTCTTCCACCATGGCCTTATGAATGGCCTTGATTTGCTCTCGCTCCACACAACGCTCAAAGAGCAGGCGGTCGTCGGGGTTTTGAATAAGGCGGCCCGTGGCGGCCGGATTGCTGGGGATGAGCATTTCTGCCAGCGCGGGATTGAGGAGCACCACTTCTAAATCCATGTCATAAATAATGAGACCATCGTTCATGCAGTGGATAATAGATTCTAATTCGTTTTTTTCTAAGTCCAGGGCCACCATTTTCAGGCCCTCGCCTTCGGGCACCACTCGCTCTTGTACGTGGTTGGCAAGATCTTGTAGCTGGGTACTTAAAACTCCCGTGCGATGCAGCACACTGTCGTCGGGCTTTTGATGCTGACGAATGGCGTCTAAGATTTGTGACACGTTGCGAATGCGCTGATAGCTGTGGCGGTACCAGAAAAAATTGCTGGCCAGTATAATCACCATGCCTACCAGAATGACAAAGGGTAAAAAGTTGGCCGACGCAAAAATAAAGCTGGCCATGACCAATAGCGTACACAGCAGCGCGTTGGTGAGTACAGGCGTTAGAAAAAAGGGTTTATTCAGTTGTGAGGTGTTCGTGGCCATGGGATTGATGTGTTACTTTCCCTCTCGTATCCGTCTTTCAAAACGATAGCCCACACCCCGTACCGTTTGAATACGTGCGGGGTTTTCAGGATCCCGCTCAATTTTTTCTCGCAGCCAGTGAATGTGTACATCCACCGTGCGGCCTTCACCCGTGAAGTCATAGCCCCACACCTGTTCAATTAAATACTCCCGGGAGAGCACTTTATTGGCGTTGAGAGCCAAAAGCTTGAGCAGTTCGAATTCCTTGAGAGTGAGGTTAATTTTACGATCTTCAATAAACACCTCGTGGCGCTTAAGATCAATAACGAGTTCGCCCACTTCAATTTTATCGGGCTCTGCCATTTTGGTGTTTTTGTGGCGGGCCACCAGACGCAACAGCGCTTTGATGCGGGCCTGGAGTTCTCTGAGGCTAAAGGGCTTTGTGACGTATTCGTCAGCACCTACTTCAAGCCCCACCACTTTGTCAATTTCTTCACCCTTGGCGGTGAGCATAATAATGGGAACCGTTAAATCTGCACGAATCATGCGGCACACTTCGTAACCATCAAGGCCTGGAAGCATAACGTCGAGTACCACAATGTCGGGTTTTTCAGTACGGGCCAGATCGGCACCATCGGTGCCATTATCGGCAGTAATGACGGTATAACCTTCTTTTTCTAAACCATACTTGATGCTACTGGTGATCGAAGGCTCGTCATCAATGACTAAAACTTTGGAACTCTTCAAAGGATCTTACCCCACAACTCGAGATTGTTAAAATTGTTAAACAGATTTAATATTGGGATTATACTGGTTTCACACCCTATCGACAAGGGGCTTAGTCCGCATCAAAGCCAAAAAGCACCTTATAAGAGGTCTCGCCGCCCCAGCGGTTAATAATTTTATTGTCGTAGTCGTCTACGGCTTTGGCGACCGCTTTGATGGCTTCTTTAAGCTCGAAGGGGGTAGAGTGGGTGGCAATCAGAGCGTATTCAAACAGAATATCGTCATCGTCATCAATGGCAAAAGCCCCGAAGGGCACTGCAGAGTTGGCCTTGAGCAAGAAATTTTGCAAGTCTGCGTCAATGGTGGCTCCCACTACCACGTACGACGTGCAGCGCACCATAATATCTCGCATGCCCCACTCGTGGACGCTTAAATAGAGAACGGCAGACCCCCGAATCAGGCGGTAATTGCCGTCCTCCATACGCACGGATTCCAGATCTTGCATGTCCTGCAACGATTTTTGAATGCGTGAATCTACACGACTGGCTTCACTCCGAAATCCGAACATGGTTGTTTAAGCCCTTTGCTTACGAACAGGTTTGACCCCGTACATTTTGGGATTGCGCATTTTACGGAAACGAACCACCACGCGCAGCATGGTGCGGGTCACCGTAATCGCGGTAAACATGGAAATAATGACCCCGATGGCCAGCGTTACCGCGAATCCGCGAATTAAGCCCGTACCAAAATAGTAAAGCACGACACAGCTGATCAAGGTGGTAGCGTTGGAGTCAAAAATAGAGCTAAAGGCGCGCTTGAACCCGATTTCTACCGCATTAAAAATAGATTTGCCCATGCGTAATTCTTCTTTGGTACGCTCAAAAATCAGAATATTGGCGTCTACTGCCATCCCGATACTCAGAATAAAGCCCGCAATCCCCGGCACCGTCAGGGTAATGGGAATCATTTTAAATACCGCAAGGTTAAATAAGGCGTACAAGAACAGCGCTACGTTTGCCATGACACCGGGCACACGGTAGTACCAGAGCATAAAAATCAGTACCGCAATCAAACCAATGATACCGGCTCTGAAACTGCGATCCACGGCTTCCTGACCCAGGGTGGGTCCGACGGTACGGTTTTCCACCATTTTAAAGGGCACGGGGAGCTGTCCGGCTTTGAGCTGAATCGCCAGCGTCCGGGCTGCTTCGGCGGTGAATCCACCCTCAATGTAGCCGGAACCTCCCGTAATGGGTGTGTTCACGTTTGGAGCGGACAGCTGTTCGTCGTCGAGAAAAATACCCAGCGGCTGGCCCACAATTTCGGTGGTGAGATCGCCAAACTTTTTGGCACCTTCTTTATTGAAAGAAAATTCAATAATCCAGTCTCCACCGGGTCTCACATTGGCCCGTGCATCGGAGAGCATGCTGCCGCGAACGCCGGTTTTGATCCATTTTTTGGGATCCTTGGGATCCTGTTTGCGGAAGTCCAGTTTGGCGGTTTCTCCAATCAATTTCACCGCTTCCTGGGGGTCTTTAATGCCCGCAATTTCTACAATAATTTGACGTTCGCCTTTCAGCTGAATCAGGGGCTCGCTGACGCCGAGGCCGTCCACACGGTTACGAATAATTTCTACCGCGGATTGCATCACGCCTTTGGTGATTTTAATGGCGGGTTCTACCACCACGCCGTCTTCCACCTTTTCTTCCACATCCTGTGCTTCTACCACCAGGTGACTGCCACCCTGAATATCCAGACCCTTTTTAATGGGCTTGGTGAAGGACATAAAAGCGGCACCCGCAATGATAATCGCAATCACGATTAACATAACTTTATCTCTGCTAGCCATTTGTCTTGCTCTTTTCGCTTTGTTCTTTCTTCAGTTGCGCTAACTGCGCCTCTATTTCTTGCAGTGACACCGGAGGGTGTTGTAAAGCGTTCCGAACCTGCAAGAGGCGTTCGGCCCGATCTTGTAATTCCGTGATGTTCCACAGGTGCTGCTGATCTTTGAGGGCATGAGTCAACGTATCCAATTGGCTCTGTGCCTTCTCAGTCCGTTGCTCAAGTTGTCCCAGGCAATCTTTAAGTAAGAGATGCTTTTTTTCCATCTGCGGGAGACGATCTTCACAGCGTTTTAAATTCAGTTTAACCCGATGAGGGGCAGCCTGGGGAGTTTTTTCCAAACGATATGCCAATAAAAGCAGGGTTTCGGCCTCTTTTAGCAAATGTTTGGCCTCTTTTTCAAGATCTGCCACTTCCCGCCATTCTCCCAGGCGATAGCCGTTAGCGAGCTGCTGATCGCAATGCTGAATGGCTTTCAGGGTTTCTCGCAGGGTTTTCATTTTGGCTTCCGTATCATCAAAGACGGCCCGCTCCACTTTTCTGAGGGTGACAGGTTGTTCCGCGACGGGCTCTTCTGTGATGGGTTCTTCAGTGATGGGT
>CAYFGW010000023.1:12032-28716 GCA_964342365.1 uncultured Candidatus Sericytochromatia bacterium
TCTTCAGTGACAGGTTCTTCAGTGACAGGTTCTTCAGTGACAGGTTCTTCAGTGACAGGTTCTTCAGTGATGGGTTCTTCAGTGACAGGTTCTTCTGTGATGGGTTCTTCAGTGACAGGTTCTTCTGTGATGGGCTCTTCAGTGACAGGTTCTTCAGTGACAGGTTCTTCAGTGACAGGTTGTTCCGCGACAGGTTGTTCCGCGACGGGCGCTTCAGTGACAGGTTGTTCCGCGACAGGTTGTTCCGCGACAGGTTGTTCCGCGACAGGTTGTTCCGCGACGGGCGCTTCAGTGACAGGTTGATCTGGAGATGCTTGCACGGGGGGCGGCATGGGGGGAAGTTCCGCAGGTTGCTCGGTGGGCTGTTGCTCCGCTTTTTTTACTTCTTCGCTAAATAAATCGATGGCTTCCAGATAGCGAGTGGGGTCTGTGGTATTCGCAATGCCCTGTAAGGATTTGAGCTGTTTAAGTAAAATAGGCCGATGGGGCTGGAGGGCCATGACGCGGCTTTGTAAGTCGTGCAGGCGGGTGCGAGAGCGGGCCATCTGGTGAGGAATGTTTTTGTACCACACCACGGAAGGCTGGGTTTGTGATTGTAATGTGTCAAAGCGCTCAAGAAGCTTTTCGGTTTCTGCGGCAGCCCGTTTGTCTTCGGCTCCCCAGAGGGCTTCCACTTCCTTATGCTGTGATTCCAGGGCTTTTAGAGCCTGCAAAGCCTGTTCCTGAACGGGAGCGTAACCGTCTGCTTTAAGACGGGTTTTGCCGGTAAAATTCTCCCGCTGGGCCAGCTGTTGACGAATGAGCGTTTGCCAGCCGTTCAGCTGCTGTTTAAGTTCCGCTAACTGTCCATAGCCGCGCTCAATATCACCGTAGCCCACTTCGCCCTGAGAACCTCTCAAAATGAGCCACAAGCTCAGAGGCACAAAAACCACCAGCACAAAGCCCATAGCCAGAAAAACCCCGTGGTTTTTAACCAGGGGCTCCAGAATGGCAATGAGCTGAGCCAGCATGGGCAAAGGATTCCTTTTTTGTTTTTGGATGGTATTCTAACATGAGCGCTCCGGGGCCCGTGGGAGTGGCATCACAAGTCTTAGAGGTGGCAGTTATGGATTTTACGGGACGCACAGTGCTGGTAACGGGTGCCAATAACCCCAGAGGCATTGGCATGGCTATTGTAAAGGCTTTTGCCCGGGCCGGAGCGCGCGTGGGGTTGCTGTATTACCGGATTCCACCGGAAACCTTCGGGCTGGAACTAGAAGATATTGCGGACGCGAAAACCTCGGGTGATCCCCATTATCATTATCTGCGCACGCTGACGCCCGACGCGGCGGTGCAGGCCCTTGAGGCAGAGGGCTGTGAGGTGGCAGCCAGAGAAGCCGACTTAACACAATTTGAAAATATTCCGGCCGTATTTGACTGGTGCGAGTCCCGGTGGGGAAGCGTGGATTATTTGCTTAATGTGGCGGCCATTTGCTTTGATAACGACACCATTTTTTCCGCAGACCCCGTGGCCTATCAACGTACTTTTCAACTCAACGTGGGGGCCACTTATTTACTCACGGCAGAATACGCCAAACGTTATCAGCAGCATCAGCTGGAGTCCGGAACCGTGGTGAATTTCTCCACGGACGCAGCCCAGACCTTTGCGGGCCAGGTGCTTTACGGAGCCAGTAAGGCCGCCATTGAAGCGCTCACCAGGAGTACGGCCATTGAACTGGGGCCTCTGGGTATTCGGGTCAATGCCATTGCTCCTGGACCCGTGCAAACGGGGTATATTCCTGACGCTTACGCCCGGAATCCACGGGACATTCCCCTGGGGAGAGTAGGATCCCCTGAAGATATTGCTCACAGTGCGCTGTTTTTATGTTCAGAGCAGGCTGCCTGGGTGACGGGGCAAATCTTTCAGGTATCCGGGGGGCATGCTCCGCTGCGCTAGTGTTTAAGTACTGGTTTAAGCCCTTGTTTAAGCCCTTGTTTAAGCTCGGGCGTGGGGAAAATACTCGTTTTGCATGGTTTTTCTGAGCTGAACCCAGCCGTCCAGATTACCCGTTTGGGCCGGATCGCTCTCACCAGCGGCCAGAGGGGTAGCCTGATGCTCAAAAGGAGAGGCGTGAACCACATCACTGCCCACCAGCATGCCGTAAACTTTCCGGGTTTTCTCTGCGGATAAATCCAGTTTGCGAAAGCTCACTTGCGCACAGCCGGAGGCGGATACTTCTTTGGCTTCTGCCAGGCTCACTTCCCGTTGGGTTTCGTCTTCCACCCGGTAGACTCCCTGATTATAGCTGACAAAGGGCAAATGCCATTCTCCCGGTTCCAGACGTTGCGGATCGGATTCTTCAAGGGCTTGCGCAATCAAACGGGCCAGTTCGTTAATTTCCGGTTGGGCATCGGGGTGGTGGCGCAGGTGCAAAAAGTGATGCCAGCCGGGGGCGCTGCTGGTGGCAATAACTTCCATAAAGGCAAAGGGTTCTAAGATGCGATTGGCCACTTGTTTGTGGAGCTTCAGTTCACTCAGCATTTTTGCCTGGGTGAGCGCGTGATCACGGGCAGCCAACCAGAGAGATTCCGCTTCTGCGGCTTCGCTCTGGGCCAGGGGACTGTCCGCCTGCATGCCTCCCTTGTTTTTACCCCATTCAATGGGAATAGCGGGTTGTTCTTTGACCTGTTCGATCATGGAACGCACCGGAATGGCGCGAGAACTGGCGGCGTTGCGGCTGATTTTACGGTGGGTCATAAATTCCGCGTGAATAAAGCGATGATAATGTAAACGCAATGTGTAGAGATCCGGTTGGCCTTCTGCTGAAGATGCTCTTAACACCTGAACCCAGATTCCGTTGGCACCGCTGTATTTTTCCATGATAATGCTCCCCTGTGGTGTTTGCGTGCATGTATCACGCACATGGCTCAGTTTGACATATTTTTTTTAGTGGCGACAAGCGGACTTAGAAAAAATCAAAGCGCATCATGCCTTTGCCCATGGCAAGGGTGGCCTGTTGACGAATTTCTTCGATTTCGGAACGACTAAACTCAGGATTTTGTTCCACCTGTTCATTGTAAACGCCGCTCAAAAACTCCAGACTCTCCGGGGACTGGCTGGTGGAGAGGGCGTCAATAATTTCGAGACTCTCGTTAAAGGTGGCCTGAGGGTAATAAGCGATCAGAGCAGGGGCTGACTCAGGGTCTCCAAAGCTTTTGAGAGCCGCAATGAGCGATACCGTATCGGGAAACTTGCGCAGAATAAAATAGCTCAGCAATTGTTGAAAGAGCTGCTTTTGGCCCACCTTGCCCATGCGCTCGGCAATAATATAGCGCACCTTCGGATGGGTTTCGGGGGCAAAAAAGAGGGTCTTTACCAGAAACAAAGCTTTGGCCTTATCCTGTCCAATCAGAGAATCCGTAAACACCTTTATTTCGGTAATATACTGATCTTTTGAGGCCACTTCGCGGATATTGTCAATATTTGAAATCATGATTCGCTGTGAATATGCTCCAGTTTGGCCAGTTCGGTCACCTTGCGGGAAATGTCCATGGCAGCGTCTTTGTTGCCAATGGCCCGGGTGCGCTGAATCATATGGGCCAGACGTTCCTTGTCATTCAGGAGTTTTTCCACATAATAAGCGCCGTCTGCCAGCTGGTGCAAGATGGTGGCGGCACCCTGTTCCAATAAATAATCGCTGTTGCGCTGTTCCTGACCGGGAATGGGGTTAATGATCATCATGGGGCAATTGGCGGCCAGAGATTCGGAACTGGATAAGCCGCCGGGTTTGGTAATAATTAAATCTGAAGCCCGCATCAGTTCGTGAATATTGTTCACAAATCCGTAGACTTTACTTTCTACGGGCAGGCCCAGCGCAATCTGATTCACTTGCTGTTGCAGTTCCTCGTTACGACCACACACAATCAGCAGCTGCATTTTGGTTTTGACGCTTTTGAAGGAGTTAATCAAACTGGTGACGTCTCCCACACCGTAGCCTCCGCTCATGACCAGCACCGTGGGCAGTTCGCGATCCACGCCCAGCTTGTCGCGCATTTCTGATTGCAGGGGCAAAGTGGCAAAGACCGGGTCCACCGGAATCCCGGTCTGGTAAATGTTTTTGGCCTTGGCTCCGCGGGTCAAAAGCTCTCGCTTGACGTTATCGTTGCCCACAAAATAACCGTCAATTTCTTCTACGATCCAGAACATGTGCAAAGCAAAGTCCGTGACCACCGCGTACAGAGGCAGCGATGACTTCCGCTTTTTCTTCCAGCGAGAAATCAGCTGCATGGGCAAAAAGTGGGTGCAAATGACCACATCCGGTGAGAAATCGTCGAGGAAATCTCGAAAATCACTGGCCTGAAGGGTTTCAAGGGTCTGACGAAACTTGTCACTCAGGCGTTGACCTTCTTCGTCATTGTCATAGCGCTCGTAAATATAGCCCCAGAGCTTGGGGGTGTGTTTAACCAGGGCCAGATAGGTATTGTTATACACCTTTTTGTACACAGAGTTAATGTAGTCGAGGGTATCCACCAGCTTCACATTGGCATCGGGGTAGAGATTGCGATAGGCCTTGGCAATGGCTTCGGCGGCACGGGTATGGCCGGCACCGGCGGTCACATGGGCAATGAGCACACGGGGAGCGGTTTTTCCGCTGTGGTAGTTGATGCTTTTCACCACGTCTGCGGCCAGAATGGTATTGCGGTTTTCTCGTTCGGCGTAGTTGGCAGCCTTTTTGATAATGGGTTCTAATTTGCGTTCCATGTCTCGCGAAAGCACGTCGTAAACCTCTGACTCCACGTTGAGCTGGTTGTCCAGTTGAGATTTGACCATGCGTTTCACGAAGTCGTTTTTGCCTGAGAACATCGCGTGCCCCTTATATCTGCCGTATTTTTCGGTTATCATTTTAACATAAGCCTCTGGAGGACAAGACGGTGACAGACTGGGACCATTTACAGGACTGGGTACAAGATGAGGGCCCGGTCAAAATCAAAGTGTTTGATCAGGATGTCTTGCTGTACTTCCCTTACAACCACGATGCCATTTTAGAAGTGAAAACCATTGAGGGGGCGGAGTACGCCGCTCATGACAAGTCCTGGACGCTTCACGTGACTGAAGACAATATTCGCGACGTGGCGGCGGTGATTGCGGAACTGGAAAAAATCTTTGTGGCCGCCGAAGAAAAAGAGCGCAAGGCCCAGGCTCACCGTGTGGATATTGCTGAGCAGGTGGCCGAGCGATTGCAAAATCGCTATCAGCATCGGCAGCTGAAAATTGATTACGAAGAAGAATGGGTCACGGTGAGTTTTCCCTTTCACCAGAAGTCCATTAACGCCATTAAAAAAGTGGACGGACGTAAATGGGACAGCGACGAAAAGCGCTGGTTATTGCCCAGTGATCAGGAACGACAGATGCGCAGTGCCTTTAACAAGATTTTGCGCGTTATCAATGCGGGCAAATGAGTAGCGCACCACCGTGAGTCTTTCCACCTGGGCGCCCTGGCTGGGGCATCTCACCTTCTTGCTCATTGCCGTATCGTATCTGGTGCGCGATATTTTCTGGCTGCGGGTGCTGTCCATTGTGGCCAGCGTTTTTGGCATCGCCTACTATTACTACGTGCCCGCCACGCCACTCTGGCTGGTCATCAACTGGAATCTGGCTTTTGTGAGCGTGAACATCTATCAACTGGCCGTTCTGATTTACGAGCGTCGAGAAGTGACATTTACCGAAGAACAGCAGGAGCTTTATGAAACGGTGTTTCTCAACTTTGGGGCCATTGAATTTTTAAAACTCATGCGGCTGGGACACTGGCAAGCGGTGGGGGCAGAGCACACGCTGGTCCAACAGGGAGAAGTGCTAGAACATATCATGCTGATCTACAACGGGGCGGCGGAAGTATATAAGGATCGCGCCTGTGTAGCCACTGTCAATGACGGAGATTTTATCGGGGAAATGAGTTTTCTTTCCACGGAAGCAGCCAGTGCTTCTGTCGTGACCACAGCACCCACCCGCTATATTTGCTGGTCAAAATCAGAACTTAAAAAACTCACCCTGCGCAACCCCAATCTCAAATTTGCCCTCCAGTCTACGTTGGGTATGGATTTGAGCAAGAAATTGCGCAGGCATTGAGTTACTTTACTTAAAAATGTTGTAGCTCACCTTCAGGCCACCCATGTTTTGCCCCTGCACTTCTGAGGTAACCCCCCGGTTATAAAAAGCGCCCAATCCCCAGTCACCTACCTGGTAGGTAGCCTGAGCACCCACGGTCATATCAAAACCGGGTTTGTCTTTGGTGGCGTTGTAACGCCCGGTGGCGTTGACCGTGGGGCCAAACTTAAGATAGTTTTTACCCATTTTGGCTTTCATATAAGGCTTTACGTCTAGCCCCAGATCTACCGTGAACTCACTTTTGTTTTTACCGCTGTATTCATAGTTCTTCATGGAAATACCGGGAGATATATTGCTGCTCACCCCCAGTTTGTGACCACCGTCCAGTTTGGTGTAGGCATCCATAAAGGTAAAGTCTGCGGCCAGACTGGTTTTGAACATATCTGTCTTTTTGCCAAAGTCGCTCATGAGGGTGAGCTTGCTGCTCACGTCCATTGAAAGACCAAAAGGTTGATTCTTTTTGGCGGCATAACTCGCCAGCGCCTTATCCGCATCTTTTTTGGCTTCTTCTGCCGGAGGCAAGGGAGCCGGTTCAGCCGCTACAGCGGGTTTTGCGGGCGCTTGTTTTTGCGCTTCTTCCACCGCTTTTGGCTGAGGCTCAGCTTGAGGCTTAGCCTGCTGAACGGAAGCCGCGGGTTTGACGGGGGTCAGAGGACGATTGACGTTGATTTGAGACATGTTTTCACCTTTTCACTTTTGATTTATTTTATGGGGTCTTCTATTTGGGGTTTAAATATCCACCAGCTCAAAGCCGTTGGTCAGGGCCTCGATTTGGGTATTGACCTGCGGCTCGCTCCGGTGTTTGTGAGCGGTTTCAAGGGTGTAGACGTACTCCAGATAAAGGGCCCGCAGCTCCTGCACTTTGGGCCAATCTGGTGCCAGAAGATGAGTCTTTTTGAGATACTTCACCGCCAGCTCCAGATTTCCCATCAAAAAGAAGAGATAGGAAAGGAGGGCGTGGGGCTCTGGTGCAGAGGGCTTGGATGCAATGGCCTGATGTAATTCCTGAACCGTACCTTCCAGTTGAGACATGGGAAGCTGTGCAAAAGGCTCTTCTGCACGTATTTCATTGAGTCGGGCAACACCCTCCAGAGCGTTGTAGTAGGCCGTGGAGAATCGTTTCGAAACCTTGTCTTGCAGAGCATCGGTGCGCTCCTGAATATCTGCTAAAGCTGAGAAGTCCATAATGTCCCCTTACTGATGCTGTTTTCTTAATGTAACTTAACAATAAGGGGTGGAAGACAGAGAATTCAAGGTGCAAAAATTTTTTTAATTTAATTTTTATGCTTGCTTCATGCGCCCCTGACCCGTTAACAATTGCCACATTTTTTTGATTCGTCGGGGCAGCGGTTCGTAAATGTAAGGCACCCCGTGTTTTTGGCAAATGGCGGCCACTTCCGGCTGGGCCTGCTGGTATTTGAGCATGGGCAAATCGGGCCAGAGGTGGTGCTCAATCTGGTAATTGAGCCAGCCCTGCAAAAAATCTTTCAGATCACTGCCACCGGTGTAATTCACAGAGCCCACCGTCTGACGCAGATAAAACTCCGCCTTGCTGTCCACATTGCCTTCAAAACGATAAACGTCGTCCCCGGAATGATTGGGCACAATAATCAAAAAGCTGTGCAAGTTGGTGATCCATTCTGCCAGGATACTATTCACCAAAACACTTAGCGCTGCCCAGGTGCCCAGCGGCAAAAAGAGTAGCGGAAGTACCGCAAAACGCAGCAGAGAATAGGGAGCTACGCACCGGAACCAGAACTGCGCTCCGGCCCTGTGAAAAGGCCACCATAATTTGGCCCCGTGAAAAATGGCCGGTTTTTTGCCTTTAATGCGTGCATGAAGGGCCTCTCTACCCAGTCGAGCTTCCCGCTGTTGCAACATCCAGAGGGTATTGGGGGCATAGTAAGTGAGTTTCCAGGTGCTCGCAAAGGCAAACGCCACCAGATGCTTCAAAAAACGGGGGGCTTTGATTTCTCGCATCAGCCGCACGCGATCTTCAAGCAGATCTGGATCGAGGGTTTCGCCCGTGTGATAGTGGTGCAGAGTATTGTGCTCATAACGCCAGGCATCCGGCAGCAGCCATTCGGGCCAGTCTATAAACCTGCGCCAGCCTTTAGCAAAAAATTTGCTCTGATAGCGCCGGGGCACCTCAGGAACCCGGTCATAGCCCCGGTGACAAATATGGTGTCCCATCATGGCCCAGCGGGTAATATTGCCCTGGCTGATCAAAAAGGCAGACAGAGGATTGGGAAAAATCCACGCGGTGGCGTATCCGGCAAAAGAGCAGATTCTGCCCCAACGCTCGATTTTTTTCAGGTGTTTTAAGTCGGGCTCACCCAGATCCTTTTTGAGCCGTTGGTAGAGTGCTTCGAGATCTCTGGCGAAGGCTGCTTTATCAATATGGGCCAGCTCAGTGGCGTATTTTTCAGAACTTTTGAGTTTCTCAGGGCTTTCAACGGGGGACATGGGGGCCTCGATTTGATACGGACTTTTAGGGGTAGACTTTATTCCGGCTTGGCCCAGGGCACATCAGGGGTATCGTTCAGGTGATTGGCGTAGCGGGCCGCCACGAATAAAAAGTCAGAAAGACGATTCAAATATAGCATGACGGCGGTGTTAATTTCTTCCTGATGCTTGAGGCGCACGGCCCAGCGTTCGGAACGACGGCAGACGGTGCGGGCCAGATGCAAGTAAGAGGCCAGCGTGGTGCCACCGGGCAAAATAAACTGGGTGAGCGGCGGCAAGCTCTCTTCCAGTTCGTCAATCCACTGTTCCAGCTGTTCAATATTTTCGGAAGCCACCCGCGTGACGTTTTCAATATCTATTTCTGAGGCCAGGTCCGCGCCCACCACAAACAAGTCATTTTGAATCTGACGCAGCATGGCTTTTAAAGACGCGTACGCTTTTTCTTCAGGCAGCACAGAAGTGGCCAGGCCAATCACTGCATTACATTCGTCCACGGTGCCATAAGCCTGAATACGAATGGAATCTTTGCTAATGCGTTTGCCTCCCCAGAGGCCGGTATGTCCCTTATCACCAGTACGGGTATAAATTTTCATGAATCTGCTCCTTGTGTATTAAAGATACCCAGCGACGGGGCCTTATCACCAGCATTTTACGTTGCCGTTGGGACCAAAAAACGCTAAACTTTTCTTGAAAAGGAATACCATGACCGAACCCTCTACTGAATTACCCGCTACTGAATTAGCTTCTGAACCCCCTTCCACTTCTCAGGATGTATCCAAACGTTTAATGGCGCTGAGCCTGCGCCGCTTTGGCCGCTACGTGGGGGGATTGTTTCACCTGCGCGATGATGCCGATGAAGAAGGCACCATTGCAGATATCAAGCGCTCCATTGAGTTTCGCGGCGCCAACCTCTGGGCGTTGGTGTTTGCGGTATTTATAGCTTCTGTGGGGCTTAACACCAATTCCACGGCGGTCATTATCGGCGCCATGTTGATTTCTCCGCTCATGGGACCCATTATGGGCATGGGGCTAGCACTCGGTACCAACGATATCGACTTGCTCAAGCGATCCGTGCGCAATCTGGGAGTGGCGGTGTCCATTTCGGTGATTACCTCTGCCATTTACTTTTTGATCACCCCTCTGGATCAGGCCCAGTCGGAGTTGCTGGCCCGTACCCGCCCCACGGTGTTTGACGTGCTGATCGCCGTTTTTGGTGGCTCTATTGGCATTATTGCCAGTTCCCGTAAAGAAAAAACCAACGCCATTCCGGGGGTGGCCATTGCCACGGCCCTGATGCCACCTTTGTGTACCGCAGGCTACGGTTTAGCTACGGCCCAGTGGCTCTACTTTTTTGGGGCCTTTTACCTGTTTTTTATTAACTCCGTGTTCATTTGTCTGACCACCGTGGTGTTTGTGCGCTTTCTCAAATTTAAGCGGGTGTCTTTTCTGGATCGCAAACAGGAAAGTCGGGTGCGCATGTCGCTGGCGGCTTTTGCGATTCTGACTATTATTCCCAGCGTATATGCGGCCATCAACGTGGTGCACGAAACGGTATTTCACTCGCGGGTAGAGCAATTTATTGCCGCAGAGTTTAAGTTCAAAGACACACAGCTTATTAAACAAGAGGCCACCTACGATCGTAGCCGACCCGAAATTAGACTGGTGCTCATGGGGGAACCCCTGAGTTCCAAAGAGCAAAATCTGCTCATTAGCCAGTTGCCCAATTATCAATTGGATACCACGGCCCTCATTGTGCAACAGCCCTCCAAGGGCTCGGCCCAGTTAGAAAAAGAGTTCAGCGAAATGAACCAGAATTTGCGGGTCAATATTGTGGAGGATTTGTACAAGAAAAATGCTGAGGCCCTTGAACTGAAAGAAAAAACCATTCAGCAGCAGCAAAAAGAAATCAAAAGCTTAGAGCAGCAGGTGCTTGCCCTTCAGGCCAAAGCTTACCCTGTGGAACAGGTGATGGCTGAACTCAACGTGGAATTTCCACTGGTCAAAGGACTCGTGCTCGAAAAAGTACAGCGTTTTGAAAAAAACAAGGCCAAAGTTTTACCGCTGGGTTTTGTTAGCTGGTCAAAAGCGCCTGCTCCCGAGGTGAAAAAACGTCTTCAGGCCTATCTCAAGGTGCGTCTGAAGGCCCCCGATCTGGAGCTATGGCATAATTAAGGTAAAAACAGATAACGAGAAGAATCCATGTCAGAAATCACGGCTCCCCAGTGGGAACTCAACAGCGAATACCCCGGTTTTGAAAGCGACGCTTTTACCGGTGATCTTACACGCGTACAAGAACTGATCAAAGAATTAAACGCTTGTGCACCCGGTTTGGCGGGCGACGATGCCCTGGCAGAGGCTCAGCGCATGGCGGTCTTACAAAAAGAAGGCGATTTGCTTTTATACAATCTCTCTAGCTATGCCTACCTCAATCGCAGTACGGATCTCAAAAATACGGAAGCCCGCAAAGCCTTAGATCACCTGCGCAAACTGGGCGTAAAATTGACCCAGAGCCTGCAACCTCTCCAGCAATTTGTGCTGCGCGCAACCGATGACGTCTTTGCGGACTTTTTATCAGCGCCTGAACTCAAAGACAGCGTTTTTTACTATCAGCATCAGCGCGAGTTGTCCTCCACGCTGCTGCCTTTGCCCCACGAAAATCTGGTGTCCGGTCTTCAGTTGGACGGTCATCATGCCTGGGGGCATTTGTACACCAATCTCTCCGGCTCGATTGAACATGATATTGAGCACGAAGGGCAAACCCGCACTGTGGGCGTGGCTCATTTGTTGTCTATGCTCAGCGACAAAAAAGAAGCCACGCGTAAAGTGGCTTATGAAGGCTTACACACGGTGTTTGGTACCCACCAGGAAACCTGTGCGGCGATTCTGAACGCGCTGGCGGGGTGGCGTCTGGAAATGTGTGAACGCCGTTCTCATATTACGCCTGTGGACTTTATGAGTGCACCTCTGCACAGCAATCGTATGCGTCGTGGCACCTTAAATACCATGATTGATACCGCCAGAGAGCACCGGGGTCTGGGGCAAAAAATGCTCAAGCTTCAGGCACAGCTTTTACACAAAGACACCTTTGCTCCCTGGGACGATATGGCCCCTGCGCCTGAGTTAGAAACCACGCCCCCGTTGCCTTTTGAAAAAGCCATGGATATTATTGTGGATGCTTTTAATGAAGTAGATCCCAGTATGGGGCAGTTTGCCCGGATGATGCAGGAGAAACAATGGATTGATGCGGCACCTTTGCCCCATAAAACACCCGGCGCATTTTGTGCGGGCTTTCCCAAATCACGTACCCCTCGTGTGCTCATGACCTATCTGGGCAGCGCTTCTAATCTCACAACGCTGGCTCATGAATTGGGGCACGCTTTCCATTCCTGGGTCATGCGCGATATGCCCCTGCGTGAAACCCGCTATCCCATGTGTTTGGCAGAAACTGCCAGTACCTTCGCGGAAACCGTGGTGCGGAACTATATGCTGCGACAGGCGAAGACCCCTGAAGAAAAATTGCCCATCCTCTGGGAAGAAGTGAGCGCGATTCCCCGTTTCTTGATCAATTTGCCCGTGCGTTACGAGTTTGAACGCACCTTCTATGAGAACCGTTCGCAGAAAGCCTTTACCGCAGAAGATTTCAAAACCCTGATGGGTGACACCTGGAAAGAATGGTACGGCGACGCCATGACCGATACCAACAATATGTTCTGGGCCACCAAGCTGCATTTTTACATGGCCGAGCGCAGCTTTTATAATTTCCCGTACACCTTTGGCTATTTGTTCTCCCAGGGTATTTATGCCCAGCGGGAAGCCAAAGGCAGTAACTTCTTTGGCTTTTACACGGACTTGCTCAGAGATACCGGGCGCATGCAGGTGGAGCCACTGGTGCAAAAGCATTTTCAACTGCCTCTGGACACACCCGTGTTCTGGGAGCAGTGCATACGCATTCTGGAAAACTATGCCCATCAGTTTGAAACGCTGGTGCAAGAGATTAAAGGCTAGTCATAAGGGCCAAAACCGGTATGCTAAAATTAAGGACAAAAGTGAGGCACCCCATGAAGAAGGCAATTGGTTTATTTTTAATGACGTCATTAACGGCCTGTGCAGCCGTCCAACAGGCTCCCTATAACGGGGAGTCTATGGTGTATATTTCTTCAGCAGGGGGCCAAAAAGACGTCTACATTAGCGACTTGATGGGGCAAAATGCCCGGGCCTTAACGCAGGATGTGGCAGAAGATGCCCATCCCCGTATGACCTACGATGGCCGGGTGGTATTTGCTTCCAAACGTACGGGCACCTGGCAAATCTATATTATGGACCGTGATGGCAGCAATGTGAAAGCGCTCACCACCACACGGGGTGAAAACAATTACCGTCCCTTCCCCTCTCCCGACGGCAGAGTGGTGTTTGTGTCGGATCGTTATACCAAGCCTCAAATTTTTTCCGTTAACGCCGATGGCAGTGACCTGCAGCGTATTTCCAAAGGGGATTTTCACTACGATTATCCGGTGGTGGCCGAAGACGGGCATATTTACTACACCACTTCCAAAGGGGCCACCTGGGCCATCTGGAAAATGGCGCCTGACGGCAGTCGTGAGCGTCAGGTGACGAATATTACCCAAAATATTCAGGAAATTGCCGTGGTGTCCTCTAACTACAGTGATTATAACGAGCGTTTTACCAATCGTTCTACCATGATTCCCTTTTACGGTATGGAATCTCAAAATCGTCTGGTGTTTTCGGCCCTGAACGAAACGGGTACGCTCGGACTGTATCGCATTAACGAAGACGGTACCGGCCTGGAAAATATCAGTAAGCAGCCTATGCATGTGAGCCGCAGTCCGGTGTTGATGCGTAACGGTCAGGTCATTTTTACCTCGGACCGTAACGGCAGCACTGACATCTGGACCATGTACCCTGACGGGAAACTGCCTCGCCAGGTGGTGGCCCAGCCCGCTTACGAAAGTACGAGTTAGACGAGTTAAGCGAGCCAGACTCTAGCCCGGTTCTGACTCTAACGCGTGCTGAAGGTGCTCCAAAATCTGGTTAATGCTGCCAATATCAAACTGACTGGCGGCATCAATGAGCTCAGAACCGATGGTCTGTAAACCACTTTCGGGGTGGGCCTGACCCTTTTGAATCAATAAGTCGGCGTACTGTTGAATGCGATGCATGCTTTTTTGTTGCAAGAGCCTTTCCAATCGGACCTTCAAATCCTGATGGACGTCTTCCGGCACGTTCACCAAGCTGCCGGAAGCAGGGGCCTGTGCTTGTTCTAATTCGGAAACGGTAGCGGACGGCACAAGTTCTACCACCTCTACGGGCAACCAGAAATCAAAGCGGGTACCTTCTCCATGCAGGCTGGACACCTCAATATTACCCCCCATCAGCGTGATCAGGCGTTGGGTAATCGAGAGCCCCAGGCCGGTGCCTGAAAAGCGTCGTTGCAAGGATTGTTCCACCTGATAAAAAGGCTCAAACACTTTCTTTAGCTGATCCTGTGCCATACCAATGCCTGTATCCTCCACCGACACCCAGAGCACACCTCTGTGTTCTCCTTTTTTTGCCTCGTATGCAAACGTGAGCACCACTTCTCCTTTTTCGGTGAACTTAAAGGCATTGCCCAGCAGATTGGTTAAAATTTGACGCAGTTTCCCTCCGTCCAGGCGCATGAGATCAGGTACTCCTTCTCCCACCCGAATATCCCAACCCATTTTTCTCTTGCGGGCCTCCAGGCTAAACATCTGGTGCAATTGTTGATTCAATACCGACAGTTTCAGGGTATTTACTTCCAGCTCCAGGCGATTGGACTCAATTTTTCCCAGATCCAGAATGGCGTTGATCATGCCCAGCAGAGACTTACCGGATTGGCTGATAATCTCGCTGTACTCGTGAACTTTTTCTGGCTGCGGATTTTTTTTGAGCAGATCAGAAAAACCAATAATCGCATTTAAGGGCGTGCGGATTTCGTGGCTGAAATTGGCCAGAAACACCGTTTTAATCCGATCCGATTCCTCGGCACGGCTTTTTTCAGAGTAGGCCTGATCCACCTGTTGTTTCACCAGAAACACCAGCGAGGTAAGCACCAGGAGCACCCCCCAATGGGTGACAGGACGAACCCAGGGCACCAGTTTGAGAGCGGCTAAAATATCGTAGCCGGTGAACAAGCACAAGAGCCCGACCCCTGAAACGGCAAACCAGCCAGAGCCCCCAAAACTGCGAAAGCGCCAGAGAATAATCCCCAGCCCCAGCACCATGTTGATTAACGTCAACCACAAAAAGGGCTGGGTGGTTTCCTGGATAGAAATAACCCGGCAGGCCGCCAGAAACATGCCGATCAGTGACACGCTGGTTTGCAATTGAATCAGACGGCTCCACAGCAGGGTTTTGTCTTCAGCGAAAATACGACTCAAAAAAAACGTGACAGAAGGCACGGCAGTGTACAGACAGGCCAGTTCAATCCATTTAACAGCTACGGGAGCGTACCAGTACAATTGTTTGATCTCGGTACGGGCAATCAAATAAATGCCGATGGTGACCGCAAACAGGCACAGCCATTCATAACCAATCACAGGCTGACGTAGAAATAATAAAAACACCATCACACCCGTAAAAATCAGGAGTCCGCCCACCACCACGCGATCTAAGTCCGTAAACAGCATCTGGTACAAATGAGCCGCTTTGGTTCCGAGACGCACATTGCCAAAAATGCCAATGTGCCGGTACTTTGAATGCACCAGAAAGTACAGCGGCGCGTTGGCATGGGTTTCGGATACCGCAATCATATGCCAGGGAAACCCTTCATACCAGCGAGACTGGGTGTCGAAATCCCCGAAGCGATACAGCTCTTTTTCGTTGTCAAACACCGCAAACTCTTCATCAATGCCGCGCATATACAGATGATCACCCGTTTGTAAGTCGGGCAAGTTCACCCGTAGCCAGAGCCATTGCTGGTGGGTAGGCGTGTTGCGGCCCGGTGGGTTAAGCGGAACCTCAATGCTTTCCCATGTGTTGCTACACTGCTTTTCACGCTGCGCGTAAAGGGCTTCAGGCGTTTGTTGATCAGGGGCTTCGGGATTGGGCCAACAATAGGCCCAGGTGTCCAAATCTTGCGTGGTGACACCCAGAGCATTGTCCGTTAGTTTTTCGCACGATGACAGCATGCTGAAACTCAGCAGCAAAAAAAGCAGGGTCAAAAGTCGGGTGACGGCCTGTTGTGTCATGAAACCTGTATGCTAATGTAGTATGTTGAAATTTTAGCACGAGGAAACCAGATCTGCTGTGACCGTCTACATTGATCGCTGTCTTTGTTTTCAGCGCACCTTTACCGATCTTCAGACCATTGCCCATCAGGCGCAGGCTTCTACTCTTGAGGAGCTGCAGCGCCACGTGCAATTTGGCGAAAAGTGCAGACTCTGCCACCCTTATGTTAAAGACATGTTGAAAACGGGGCGTACGGTATTTCATCAGATTATGACAGAATCCTGAGGGGTTTGGGTTACAATGAAGGTATGAAAAAATCAAAGCAAACCGCTGAAAAGCAAACACTTGTGGGCATGACTCCGGCCCAACTCCAGGAACTTGTGGAAAGCATGGGGGAAAAACCCTTTCGCGCCACGCAAATCAAAAAATGGCTCTATGATAAACACGTGGCTCACATTGATGAGATGACGGATCTGAGCAAAAATTTTCGTGCTGCGCTTTCAGAAGTGGCCGTGCCTTCAGCTCACCGGGCTGTACAAACCATTCAGGCCAACGACGGCACCACCAAATTTTTGATTGAATTGGCGGACGGCCAGAAGGTGGAGTGTGTCACCATTGTGCAAAACAATCACCTGACCGCCTGTTTGTCTTCTCAGGTAGGTTGTACCGTGGGCTGTCCCTTTTGCGCCACGGGTCTGAGTGGTTTTCGCCGCAATTTGACGGTGGCAGAAATTGTGGATCAGTTTCTGGTGATGCAGCGGGCGGTGTCAAAGGGCCTGGTGTCTGAGTTCAGCGGGCATGATCGCATTTCGCGCATTGTGTTTATGGGCATGGGTGAGCCGTTGCTAAACTACGACAACTTACTCG
>CAYFGW010000024.1:0-28497 GCA_964342365.1 uncultured Candidatus Sericytochromatia bacterium
GCAATTTGTCAAGACTTTTCAGTTAAAAAATGATAGAATTAAAGCACAATTTCAGGAGGCATCCCATGGTATCGGTATCTCGTCAGGTTTCTTCCTCTGCGCACCCCCATTCTTCTCCAGAAACCTCTTCTGCTTCTCAAGTGAAATTTCCCGCAACCCGGTCCGAACCGGTCAATACCTCCCATCGTGAATTTCATTCTGTGGTAGAACAACCCCGTCAGGGGCGTGCTTCTTCATCCGTGTCTTTGATGTCGGAGGTTACCGCTCCCCGTCGTAAGGGTCTGCTGGCCGGGGGGATTGGCGGCGCGGTGATGGGCTTTTTAATGGGAGGGCCTCCAGGAGCGATTGTAGGCGCTGCCACCGCTGCCGGACTGGGTTTCTTACTTCCCGATATTTTTGGCAAGATTAGCGATTTTATCAAGGGGGTGATGGGAAAGGTCCGTTCAGGCGCTGACCACGTCCATGAAGGCACGGGCAAAGCCCCTCAGGGTACCCGCTTTAATAGCAAAAACTACACCAATATTAACGAACTGGACGGCGGCACTTCTGTCAATGGCCAGACCCACTACCCGCCCCGCAAATCCGGCAACGGCGATGGAAAAACAGCCTATTTTTTCATTGGCTTCAAAAAGACCGGACGCGATCCCAAAATGCGTCGGGTGGTAGAACCCCATCTGGCGGACGATATTCAGCGCCTCAGAGATAATGGTTACAAAGTGGTGGTAGATACCAGTGGGACCCACCAGGCTTTCCAGGCCGCGGTGGATGATGACAATGCCGCAGGCATTTACTGGGCCGGCCACGGGGTAAGAAGCGGAGTACAGGACTCTAAAACGGGTCGTATTTTTAAACCCTCGCAGATTCGCCCCAATCCCAATAACAATATGCGTTTTACCATTTTTGAATGCTGCCTGACGGGCAATAGTGAAAGCGCCTGGGAAAACGTGCTTGGCACCGACGTGTACGCCCATAAACGGGTCATTTACGACACCGAAATTGCCGATTTTAACGATCCGGATGACCGTCCCAACCGCAAAGAATTGGATGATTTTATCACGGACCTTGTGGAGCGCCCCTGGACTGAGTAAAATAGAGGTATGGAATTTTCTGATATTCGCTACGTAAAAACCAGTGGCAGTGCTTCTGTCATTTCTCCTGATCAGGTGATTGCAGAAGCGTTAAAAGCCCGTGATGTACTGAGTGCAACCTCAACGCCCTTTCAACGGATGTTAGAGCGCATGATGTTTGAAGAAATCCATGAATCCCGCGAAGGTCACCGTACAGAACCCACTTTATTGTCTGTAAACCCGCATATGAACATCAAAGCGGTCATGGCAGCCCATCCGGAACAGGACGTTTTTTACGCAGACGGAGCGATTCAGATCCAGAAGGCAGCAGCGCCTGTGGCCGCCATGCATCCTACTCAGTATCAAAATCGTTTGCCTGAGCCTGTGGTGCACGTGGCGGAAAACGAAGCTTTTCGTCAGGTTATTGCCCCCACAGCCCTGTCGGCGCTGGCAATGGGAACCGGAGTGCGGGCCCGTGCCGAGGTCCGTCACCCGGATCATATGCACCATCTTTTTAAGCGCACTGCTGCCACCCCTGTGGGCAAAGTTAACTATGCTTACGTGGTGCGCAACGACCACACCTTCTGGGACAAGTAATTAGGAGAACCCCGATGATTTTTGATATCCACACCGTGATGAAGCGCTATGATATGGAGGATGCTGACAAAGAGCGGGCCCTCCGTTATCTGAAAGGCTTAAAATATATTATTGGGGCCGATGGAGAAATCGCTGATGAGGAATGGGACGCCCTGGTGCGCTGGATGAACCGCCATAAGGTGCCTCAGGAACTGTTAAAGGCCATTTCTGACTTTGACATTACCACGGTCACCTCTCTGAAAGACATCTTGCCCAACTACCAGCAAGACAGCGCCCGGGCCCGTTCGCTGATTCGAGACGCCATTGAAATTGCCCGTGCAGACGGCGTCTTTGCTCAGGAAGAAAATGACGCCGTGCGCTTTGCGGCAGAAATTCTGGGTGTGTCCAACGAGACGGTGGCCTCTCTGGAAGCCCTTGTGGAAATGGAAGGTGCTGTGGAAAAGCTGCGCTGGGCGCTGCTCAAAAAACAGAACGCCTGACATAAAAATACCGTTTGAATTGTTTCATAGCAAAGGGTAAATAGATGCAATAATGTGCATGTGATGATATGTTTAGATCAACTTAAATCAATCATCAAAGGACATGCCATGACATCTGCAAAACTTATTTTACCCTTTTTAATAATGGGTTCTCTGACCCTGCCTCTGAGTAGCTGTATGCCCGCTTCTCAGGCGCAGCCCGCTTCACCAGAAAGTATGCAGACCCCTGCACGCATCAACCAGCAAAAAAGCAATTACACAGTGACAGAAACCGTAGAGCGACTGAAGTCAGAAATCGATGCTGCGGGCCTTACTCTGATGACCACTGTGGATCACGGAGCCAACGCGCAAAAGGTGAATCAATCCTTACGCCCTACCGTCTTGCTTATTTTTGGTAACCCCAATATTGGTACCCAGCTGATGCAAGAAAATCAACAGTTTGGTTTAGATTTGCCTCAGAAATTTCTGGTGTGGCAAAACGCCAATAACGAAGTGATGGTGTCCTGGAACAACCCCCAACACACCGCCCGGGAATATAATTTGCCGGAGAATTTTGATGCCATAGGTAAAGTGGACGGGGCGCTGCAAATGTTGGCAGACAAGGCCACCCGCTAGGCTTCTGACAAGTTCTTAATATGATCCAGTACGCTGTGGTGAATTTCATGAATCACAAAATCGGACCAGATCTGCCAGTAGGCCGCAGGCCAGATTTCGTGCTCGTACCAGGTAGTGCCCGCCAGTCGGGTTCCGCCATTGGGTAGTGCAGTGAGTTTAAACTGGCCCGCCTTAGAACGCAGAAAGTGATCCAGATGGGGCGGTGCAATTTTGTAGGGGGTGAGCTCTTTCATGGGGTGAGGCTGTTTGATGACCGAAAATTTTAGCAGACGGGGTTCGTCCCACACTTCAATGGGCTCCACAAAGGGCCCTGTGGAAAAAATACAGTGTCTTACGGCTCCCACGCCGTGGCCTTTGATTTCTGCTTTGATGGGATAGGCCACGCCCGTGTTTAGAATCCAGCTTTTGGGGGGCGGCAGTTCTGAAAAAGACACCACGTTTTCCCATACCACTTCTGGAGGGGCCTGAATCTCCACCACGCTGGTGACTTCCAGGCGCGGAGGCGGCAGATCAATGGCTTTTTCCAACCCCATGAGTCCCGGTACAAAAAACATCACCAGCACGCCCTGTCCGGGCAAGGGGCGGCGGCGGGATTGAATCAGCCAGCCTGCCCAGGCTCCCATTAAATTGAGCATAGACGCCAGCGGCAGGGCCATCATGACGCAAATCACTCCTTCAATGGCCACCAGTACAATGGCCAATCCCAGTAAACCCAGCCCCAGAAAGCTAATGGCCAGACATTCTTTAAAGGAGCGGGATTGATGGGTGGCAAAAAAGACGGTGGTCACTAATCCGCTGGCAAAGGGGAGCCCCATAAACAACGCCACCCCGTATTCCCCCAGTCCCATGACGGAGATCAAAATAATGGGAAGGGTGAGCACCACCATCACGCCAATGCTCGCTAGCGCTGCACCGGTTTTGCTTTCGGGAATCCAGCGAGATAAAAAAGCCTTTTCCCGGGGGAGCGTTTCAGGTTTTTCTGAGGTGCGTTCCGGCCAGAAGCAGAGCATGGCAAAAAAGAGCAGGTTGATCACAGGCGGAAAAAAGAGCAAAATAAGCAGGGTGGGCAAGTCGGCCGAACGCAGCCGTTTAAGGGTCAGGCCGATACCTATAAAAATAAAGGGCAGGGCCAACAGCGCCAGAGTAAAATAGAGTTGGTAATTGTCTTCAAGGCGGGTGGGCAGATCGTAGTAATTATAGAACCAGAGTTGTTCATTGAATAAAAAGTAAGCAATGGCACGGTCTATATTGTGTTTGAGGGCCAGAAGACCAATCCCCCACAAAAAATAGGGCAGGCGGGGCAATGTGCCACGCCAGCTTAAGAAATTTTTTAGTTCGGACATACTTGTTTCACTACTCTCAAAAAATTCAGGCCTAAAATTTTGCGAATACGCGCCTCTGACCAGCCCCGATCCAGCATTTCTGCCACCAGCACAGGTTGCCAGCGGATATCCGGAAAATCCGTGGGCAGCGTAATCATGCCGTCATAATCTGAACCCAGAGACACCGCGTCTTCTCCGCCGATGTTAAGAATATGCTCCATGTGATCCACAATGGTGCGCAGGCGTTTTTTGTGGCGCTGCCGGGCAATAAAATTGCGTTCAAAAATCACGCCAATGGTGCCTCCTCGCTCTGCCACGGCACGAATCTGCGCATCGTCAATATTGCGCCAGATATTACAAACCCCTTTTACGCCCGTGTGAGTCACCACGGGGGGAACACCCTCTGGCATGACCCCAAGGGCGTCCCAGAAACCGGCCGGGTTGATGTGAGATAAATCCACCAGCAGTCGCTCTTGCACCATTTTTTGCACAAAGTCCTTGCCAAAGTTACCCAGGCCGGTGTTGGTGTTCAGGGAATCAAAATTGCTTGCTCCCACCCGGCTGCGGGTAAAATGCACCAGCGTAATGCGATGCACTTCGGGAATGCGTTCCAGATCGTACAAATTATTGTCAATGCCCTGGCCTCCCTGCATGGAAATCCAGGCCGCCATTTTGCCCGCCTGACGCGCCTTTTGATAATCTGCATAAGACACCACATGCTGCACGTGTTCATTCTCCTGGAAGGTTTCCAACATGCGAGAGATGTGCTGGCGCAAGTGGGCGTATTTTCTGGCGCGTGGCACCAGGGGGTTTGTGGGAATATCAAAGACGATGCCGCTCATGCTAGCGGCCAGAGCCCGGGGCAAGTCCACCTGCCGCCCGAAGGGAGCGTAACCCATGACGGGCTCGTGCCAGCGGTTCATGTTGTAGTTCACCAGGCGCTGCCACAAAAAGCTGTCGTTGTGTAAATCAATCACTTCCGCATCCTGATACAGGGCCACGGCTTCTGTGGCAATGCCCAGATGTTGCGCCCAGTGGTCGGGAGACTGAGTGAAGTTTTTCGGGTGAGAAAAGATGCGCATTTATGCTTATTGTAGCAAAACATTGTCCTGAAACAATTCCGACTAAGTTGTCCGGTTTGTTATAATTTAAGAAAAATCCGTAAGGAAACCTGAAACCCCATGATTACCATCGATGAATCAGCCCGCGACAAAATTAAATCTATGTTGGATCACGAGAACAAAAGTGCCAGTGCGCTGCGTATTCGTGTGACCGGCCGGAATGCGGACGGTTATCAGCACAAGCTCTCTCTGGTAGAGCCCGGTTTTGAAAAGCCCAATGACATTGAGTCCGTTTCAGAAGGCATTCGTATTATCGTAGACAGTGCCGATCAGACCAAGGTGGAAGGGGCCAAAATTGAGTTTGTGGACGATCTTTATGGCGGAGGCTTTAAGGTCACCAATCCCAATAAACCCCAGTGGAACAATGATTTAGAACGCAAGGTGCAAGAACTGATTGATCAGCAAATTGCACCCTCTCTGGCGGCCCACGGTGGTTTTCTGGAACTTTATGAAGTCAAAGAAGGCAAAGCCTACGTGCATTTCGGAGGCGGCTGTCAGGGCTGTGGCATGGCAGACGTTACCTTAAAACAGGGTGTGGAAAAACTCATTAAAGATACGCTGCCAGAAATTACCCATGTGGTGGACTCCACTGATCATGCCCAGGGTGAAAACCCGTACTTCAAACCCGGTCCCGGACAGCCTGCCGCTGCGGGTGCTTCTCAGGGTTAAGGGTACCTCGTGTCATCCCCCTTTCAATGCAGTCGTTGTAAAAAACGTCTGGCACAGCAGGTGGTGCGTGCTGCGGGAATGCAGTTTCACACCGCCTGCTTTATTTGTGATGGCTGCAAAAAGCCTTTGCAGCGGCAGTTTCAGCAAAAGCGCGAGCGACTGTATCACCCCGACTGTTATGCCCGTATGTTTGGCCTGATGTGTCAGCATTGCCAGAAACCTATCAGTGGGCAGTACGTAAAAGCAGACGCCGGCAATTACCACAAGGTCTGTTACGATAACCACCATGCGCTCCACTGTTTTCTCTGTGACGAGGCTATCAACGGTGCCTATTTGCAGGATCTATGGGGCCAAAAGGCTCATTCTCAGCACGGTCAGGTCAAAACTACGGCCTGCCATGTGTGTGCCCGTTTGCTGGCTCCTGACCACAGCAAAACCCTGGCAGACGGCCGTGCCTTGTGCAATATCTGTCAGGTTACAGAAGTTATAACCCCCCGCCAGGTGCTACAGGCCAAAATGGACGTGCTTAAGTATCTCCAGGAGGTGGGCTTTGACTATATTCCCGATTATGTCAAAGTGGAAATGTATGCAGAACAGGCTCTGATCAATGAACGTATGCGGGCCTCCGCCACGGGGAATATCCACGGTTACACCCGCACGGCTCAGCGGCATATTCCTCAGTATGGTCTGATTCTGGAACACAGTATTCACGTGCTAAACGGTATGCCTCGACTGGCTTTTATGGGGGTGCTGGCACACGAACTGCTCCACGTGTGGCTCAATGAACGAGAGCTCAAACACTTACAGCCTGCTCATGTGGAAGGATTTTGTAATCTGGCCACGGCGCTAATTTATGAAAAGGCGGTGTCTGCTGAGGACAGAGATTTAGCAAAGGTACTGCAACAGCGCATGGACGAAGACCCGGATTCGGTCTATGGTGATGGTTATCGTCTGATGAAAAAAGAGTTGCAAACCCGGGGCTGGCCGGCACTGCTCAGGGATCTACAAAACCCTGATTTTTCAGCGAAAGCGACCCCTGAATCCGCACCCAAAGCTGTTCTTGCTCCCAAACTTCCTCCAGAAATTGAGCGCCCGTCGCCTGTGCGTAAAGCCTCTTCACCGGAAGAGTCCGCGCGAAAACTGGCGGAAATCCGGGCACGGGTTCAGGCCAAAATGCAGGGGGCAAAAACGTCGAAGCCTGAGAAGAACAGCAAAAATTCGGGCAATAAAAAAGGGCTTAAAAAACTCAGAAAACGCAAACGCTAGTTTTTACGGGCTTCCGCCAGTAAATAGGCTTGTAAGTACTCCCGATAATCTAGCATATTATCTCCGTTGGCATCGCCACCGTTGAGTTCGGGCCAGGCCCTGAGTTTCTGGTTGATTTCTCGCCGCTCATCATCAGTGAGGACGCGATCTCGGTTGAGATCGCTCAGAAAAAAGTTGTCTTCAATGATGCTGTCGTAAAACTGCTCAAAAAACTGAAGCACGTCCGGCCGCAAAAACTCGCCGAGCACAATTTCGGCATCCTGATTGCGGTCATAGGAAGCAAAGTCAGAGGGCAAACCGGGCAGGCGTAAATCCAGAGGTTTTACTTCGCCAGGAATCAAGCGCCCGTCGTTATTGCGATCTAATTTGTTAAACCGCGCGGTGCGTATGGCTTTGACACCTTCTGCAATGAGTTCAGGCACTGTTTTAAAGTCGTCAGTTTGAGTCCGTACGTTCTGTGGAGTCAAAGGCTGTGTCGGCAGCGGACGGAAAGAGTCGGTCGATTGGCAGCCGATCAAAACGAAGGCGGTAAACGCCAGTGATACGAATGTTTTCACTATTTTTCCTCAAACACCATCAGGGTATTCTGACGTCCGAATTTGTTCACGCGTCGTCGCATGGCGTTGCGTAACTCTGCTTTAGAATGCACTCTGGCGGCACCATTTTTGCTCTGGGGATCGCTCACTTCAATGGAACCGTCTTCTAAGACTTTATTGACTACCACATAGTGACCGCGGCCGCCGGTTTTAATGTTGCTGGTTAACAGCACCACCTGTTTACCTTCTGCCAGGGCGGCCTTCATACGTTCTATGGCGCGATCCACGTTGGTGCCCAGGTTACTCTCACTTGCGCGAATGTCTCGCCCTTCTTTTTGGGCCTGTTTGGTCACGGCGCGCATGAGTTGACCGGTGCTAATAGCAAAAGCTCCTCTGCCGTTGCCCGTGCGACCACCGACGCTGCGACGAATACTCGCCAGAGAGGGCATGTCAAGACCAAAATTGGTACCTACAATGTGGGCTGAAGCCGGTCCACAGTTGGCCTGTTTTTCTTTGCGGGTGCCCTGACTAAACTGGTGAATATGGCTAAATAGACGTTCTACTCCTGCCACTGCATCATCTTTGAGTTCAACGGCTTTGGTGTAAACTTTTTGCACCACTTCCTGACTTTCAAACACAATGCCGTCCCAGGTTTCCTGGGTGGCGTCACTGGCCTGAGATAAGAGATCTCCCACTCTGGAGAATTTTTTTTCTGTCCAGTCAGAAACCGCATCGTAACCAGAGCCAATGTCATCCCACACCTTCCAGTTCATGAAAGAATAGCTCTCTTTGGCCGAACCACTCTCAGGTTCTTCAATGGCGTTAAGATCAAAAACGCCTTCAGGCAAAAGATTGACGGGCTTTTTACTGTCTTTTCCAGACACTTCTTTAAGAATAGGCGCCGTAATTTCGTGCAGTTCTGAAGGTTTTTGAGGTCCCGCTACGGGATCCGGTTTCGGACCGGGAGTGGTACCGTTATAACGATGATGAGGAAGATTTGGCATGATTATGACTTTCCGTTTCAGATCTTATACTGTTTTATCGGAGCATAAGACCTGAAACTTGTGTGGTCTTTTACTTGCGTTTCCAGACCTGGCTTTTGCCCAGGGCCGGCATGCCCAGAACGTAACCGCGCACTTCCAGCGTGTTTTTGTTTTTGAGCATCATTTTGCAGCTGTAGGTTTTACCGTCTTCAGGATTGTAGATGGTTCCACCCACCCATTCGCCGCCTTTGTAAGTTAAACCGTTCAAAATCATCATGCCTTTGATGGGGCGTGAACGCAGGGCTTTTTTGGGGTTTTTGGCATCCATTTTGGGTTTGCCATTGCGGTTGGGCTCTTTCAGGGAAATGATTTTTCCCACAAATTTATTGCCCGCTTTCATAATTTGCACATTGGATTTGGCGTTGGGGGTTACCCAGGTTCCCACCACGTCTGTGGCTGCTGCCATGGCGCTGTGTACGGGAGCCATAATCATGGTGGCGGTTAAGGTCAGTCCTAAAAGCTTTTGCATATTCTACCTCTTTGTGTTTTTCATTTTTTTATTCTAACAAGGAATCAGATTTTTTCCAACAGAGTAAGCAAAGTGGGCGCCAGTTCAGGGGTGGTGGTGACAGCACTGCCCGTCCAGATGGAATTTTCGCCCTGCCAGTCAAAGAAAACCCCTCCTGCTTCTTCAACAAGCACGGGCAGTGGAGCCGTGTCCCAGACCTGCATGCGAGGGTCCATGGCTACCTCTGCGCGTCCTGTGGCTACCAGAATAAAGGAGTAACAGTCTCCCCAGTTGCGTTCGTTTTCGGTTTGGGCCAGCCAGGGGCTCAGCTTCGGAGCCGTTTGGCGACTCAGTTCTCGCTCGTGTACGTGCACCAGCAGGCGTTCAACCTGTTGTTGTGCAGAAACCCGACAGGTCTCTTCGTTCCAGCGGCAACCCAGCCCACGGGCGGCGGCAATATGTTCTCCCAGGGCGGGCAAATGAATCACGCCCACCACGGGCTTCTTTTTATAAACTAAGGCCATTTGAATGCCAAACACCGGAATGCCGTGGGCAAAAGAACGGGTGCCGTCAATAGGATCCAGGATCCAGGTGTAATCACTGGCGCTGGTTTTGGCGTCAAACTCTTCACCCAGAATCTGATGCTCCGGGAATTGGCGCTCAATTTCTGACCGTAAAAATTGTTCAATTTCGCGATCTGCCAGCGTCACCGGAGAACGGTCTGCTTTGTACTCCACCCGTTTGCTGTGGCGAAAATGTTTCATGGCCATTTCGCCCGCTTCTCGGGTCAGGGTATTGGCAAAATCCAGTGTGCGAGATAAAAAGGCTTGATTGAGCATGGGCTAAACTTTACCACGCTTTTTCACCGTGCTTTTCTGGGTTGGCTCCCCGTGCTACTATAGACAGAGTTAAAATCAGGCAGGTGAAGCTGTAAAACTATGAGTAAATTCAATGAACTGTACGGTTATTTATCGGACCGTCAAACCCCTCATCTCTTTGTGATGGCGGAAATTATGTATTCCATCAAAGAAAGTATGGATCAACACAATCAGCAAATGGCGCAGTTGAACGAAAAATTAGACACTCTGATTGATCTGACCCGTCAAAACGGGAATCAGGGTTCTGATAGCGAATAAATCCGTGAAATTTCCTTACTTCCTGCTGCTGGGAGGGCTGATGGCCTGTACTTCAGCTCCTCCGTCTCCCGTGCGTTTACCGCAGGCTCCTTTATTTACCCAGACGCGTCAGCAGTCTGCTTTGCAATCCCGGTTTGTTCAGCAAAAAGATCTTGAACCTGCTTTGCTGAAGGCGGTGCAGTCCACTGCCCAAAACTATAGCGACAGGGTGAGTGAACGCAGGCAGCTGGATATGTTTCAACTGCATGATCAGGTGCTGGGACTGCGCTTAACGGCTGACAATCACAGTGCCTCTGTGATCTCTTTTCTGGGGACCGCTACCACCCGTTCTGATCTCAATGTAGAAGTGCGTGCGCTGGTGGGAGACCGGGTGGGGCTCAATTTGAATTATTCTGGCCCCGTGACCCGTGGCGAAAGTACAAGCGCGGATTCTACAGAGGCATCTCTGCTCACCGCAAATGCTTCTGCTCTTCATTTTGAGCTGATTACCGGCCTGCCGGGAGAAGCGGTTACCCGCGCTTATGGGGAGCATTTGACGTCCTTGCAACAGTATTTACGCTACCGTTTTCAGTCTCGCCCGGTGACTTTTGATGACGGCCCGTTGATTTATGCGGTGCAAACACCAGAGCAAGACTTGCTGGGTTTTGTCTTTATCAATAGCCGCAATCTGCTGGTGTTGGGAGAACGGAAGTACGCCGACGTGCAGTCCGTGGCGGTGATTGACCCCCGGGGAAATCTCCAGGGTGCTTACACACTGGTGGCCTTTAACCCCAAAAGTTCTGGCCCAAAAAAGGCCCTTAATTACACCCTTGAAACCCCTGACCGCGCACTGGGGCAACTGGCTATTCTGGGAGATTTTTAAATGCGACGTGTTTTGATGATGGGAATCCTTGTTTTGATGGTGAGTTGTGAAGTTCCCGATGCCCCTGTGGGCACTCCGCAGCCGGTGAGCGAAAATGCTGGTGAACCCGCTTGCTATCAGGAAATAGAGTGTATTATTGAAATTACCGATAACAACACCCTTAGACGAGAAGCACAGGAAGTGATCAACACGCTGATTTTGTCAGAACAGCCTACCTATGATCGCGTTTGTGAAGCCAAATCCAGAGAGTTCACAGAAATTATTCCCCAATGTAATCGCCGCTAAAATGCGGCAAGTGCCGTTAGATCGTGGACTTTGTTAACGGAATTTTGATATGATAGCCCATGAGAAAAAAACATCCGTAAAGGCTGGAGATATTTTTATGTTAACCCCTCGTTTCATCGCATCCCTTTGTGCCGTAAGTCTATTGACCGTATCCTGCATGCCCAATACTTCAACGCCTGCGGGCCCTAATACGCCTGCTGCTGAGGCGCCGGTCACCGCAACGCTGACCACAGACGTTATTCTGACCCAGAAAAGTGGCGGTGTCGAAAACCCCATTACCCCTGAACAAATTCAGTCCATTCAAGTGGGCAACCGCGTGGTCCAAAAAAGCGACATTGAAATCGTCAAGGGTGATTTTAAAACCCAGATGGACGACAACAGCGAATTCAAGGTGCAGTACGTGATGGACGCCAATGGCGAACTCAACGTGGGCGTTTTTCGTCTGCTGAGTCAGTTTGGAGCCTTTGGTAAGGTAGAAGTTACTTATACCGTCAATGGTGAAACCAAAACCATCTCTTTTGTAGCGGGCAGTGACACCACGGGTGCTTCTGATGCCGACAACCTGCGTATTACTGTCAACGAAGACGGGACGCTTGTGGGCGGTGTGGCCAACGCCGACGGTACTCTTGACGATAGCAAGCCCAAGTTCAAAACCACCACCGATCAAAAACTCGAAGTGATTGCCGACGGTAAGAAAACCACTTTTGACCTGAGTGCTGCAGCGGACACCGAAGCAGAACTCAAAGCCGAAAGCACTACCGATGCCAGTGAAGAGGACAAAGCCGCCATCACCTCGGCCCCCATTAGCCCCATTAACCTGTATGTGGGCAATTGGAAGGCCAATTTGTTGGGCAAAGAAATTCGGGCCAATATTCAGGATGCCGGTAGTGGCAGTGTGACAGGAACCGCTACCGTAGACGGTAGCACCTATTCTGCCAGTGCCAACTATGCCACTTCAGCCACTAACTCTGAGCGCCTGGACATTACCGCCGGTACGGACGCTGGCGCCACCCTTAAGTTTGAAGCCAGCATCCAGCAGCAAAACGAACTCGTGCTTACCCTCAAAGATGCCGGTGGCGACGCTCGCTTTGCCAGCTTTGTGAACATTCCCGTAACGCTCCAGCGCGATATTTAGTTCTCTCCTTTAAATTTTTAACCCCGTTGTGGTATATTCTCTCAACGGGGTTTTGCTTTTGACTTACGATTTTTTAGATGCTTTTGAAGATGAATTGCTGGACGAGGAATGGTTTTCCATGGAATTGGTGGATGCCTATGCTCCCAGCAGCAGCCAGACCATTCACGATCATCTTCAGTTTCAGGCGGACTTTGATTTTAACCTGACGCCGGACAGCCGCCAAGAAAAAACCCGGGACTACACCGTGGATGCCTACTTTTTTATGCCTCACAGTATGGGTATCAACCGCGAAAACTTTGGCCGGGATCAGTTTTACACTTCCCTCACCAACTATATGCGTATTCGCACCCCTGATTTTTCCGCCCACGGAGACAAATCTCTTATTCCTTCTGCGGACGACTATTTCAAGCACCATCTGGTGTCTCACATTCGTCACGCCCTGGAGCCCCTGGTGATTCAGGAGGTGAAACTATTTGGCTGTAATTTAAACACCCAGCTCAAAAAATTGCGCTCTCTCTTTTTTAACCTTTACTATCCTCAGGAAACGCTGAGCCCTGCGGCCATGAAGCGTCTGGAGTCCATGCTCATCTATATTTTGCAATACCTGAGTGACTTCCGCTTGCGCTATCTGGGGAAGGTGCGTCATCAGAGTTATTTGATCGACCCTGAGGTGCGGCGAGCGTTTTTGCTGGTGGATGAATACCTGTCCTATCGCCTGGAGGCCACCCTGATTCTTTTACTTCAGCGGATGGAAACCATGCCCTGTCATCTGGCAGAACTCTTAGAAAATACCTTGCTCAGTGAAATGGAGTACCGGGAGGCTGAGGATCTGATTCGGATTTCTGGCGACGCGGACAAATCCCTGCGAGAACGTTATTATTACCGACTGGGTTTGCTTAAGAAATACGTGTCAGAGGTGCTGTTTTTGCGCATTGAAAACCTGCGCAAAGACAAAATTTATCGTAATCTGGTGGCTGCTGCCGGTGCCTCTCTGGCAGCGCTCTGGGCTGGTCTCATCGATCTTCAGCGTTTTTATTTGATGTCGGGCTCTGCCAAAACCCGCGATGTGGCGGATTTCACCCTGCGCTTTTTTCTGATTGTGGTGGTGGGAGTGGTGGCGTATATTTTTAAAGACCGCATCAAAGAACTCAGCAAAGAATTTTTTTATGCCCAGCTCAAGCACAAAATGCCGGATTATGAATTTGAGATGATTCTGGATCATTACCAGAAAGAGCATCAAAAACTGGAAAGTTTGCGCGTGGGTCACGCACGACAGATGATGCGCTTTATTCCAAAAGAGGCGCTGCCGCCAGAAGTGCAGTATATTCGGGATATGGGACATCGAACGGTGCTAGACCCTGAGCGTCAGGAACACGTGCTGCACTTTTCTCAGCAGATCACCGTGGACACGCACACCCTCTCTCGAGAAACCGAGCAAATTCAGCGTTTGCACAATATTTTACGTTTCAACGTCTCCAGCTTTTTAGAAAAACTGGACACTCCCGATAAAAACCTGCGCTATTACGACACCGAAAAAGGTCTGGCCATGATTAAGGCTCCCAAGGTTTATCATATGAACGTGGTGTTTCGATACCATTCTGAGCGAGAAGACCCTTCTCTGGAGGAAACCCCCGAAAGCTACGAGTTTGAACGCATTCGGCTGGTGCTAAACAAACAGGGAATCCAGCGCATTGAGCCGGTGTTGCCTCGCGGGGAAATGGGGTATGTGTTGTGAGGTACTGTCCGTGAACTATGCCCAGACCCCCGCTGAGATCTGGGTGCAAATTCTGGCAGGGCTTTCTTTGCTGTTTTTGTCTCAAACCCGAATTTCGAACACCTTAACGCAGGTGGTCTTTCAGCAATTGCGCGGCAGTATTCACCGCTTTTTTGCCTCCTCCTTGCGTCAGGGCGCCGTGGGGGTGCTGTCGGCATTGCTCTTACAAACCAGCCGTATTTCCACGCGTATTACCAGTGAACTGGTGCGTCGGCGTTTGCTGTCTTTGCGGCAGGGTTCTCTGGTGATTCTGGGAGCCGGGGTGGGCAGCAGCCTGAAAGCGCTGATGTTTGCAGCACAGTTTGAAATTCTGGTGGCCCTGTTGTTTTTACTGGGGGGCATTTTTTGTCTGGCGTTTCCCCGTCGGCAAATTCACGTGCTCAGTGCGCCGCTGATTGCAGCCGGGTGTTTCTGGGCCAGTTTGAGTTTGATCTGGCAGGGGGTGAGTCCGTTCTTAAGTGGGCTCCTGTCGCGACCAGAGGTATTAGACCGGGTGTTTGGTCTGGGGCTTCCGGGCCAGTTTTTGCTGGTGGTGGCTACCATTGTCTGCCTGCTTTTTTTGCGCACGGGCACCCTGATGATTTTTATGGTGCTCCAGCTGGCCTGGATGAATCTGGTGTCACTGGCCGCGGGAAGTGCTATTATTCTAGGTGTCAATCTGGCACTGGGACTGTTTCCTCTGGAAAACCGCATCAAGCATCCAAGAGTAGGGCGTCTGGTGTGGATCCATGCCCTCAATCGCCTGCTTTGCGGCGTGTTGATTCTGTTCTTTTTTCCATATATTCACCGGTTGCTGCTCATCATGCCCGTGGGAGATGGGCCCGTGGCGTTGGCCTTTCGTTTTTCCATTCTACATATTTTTATCAACTTTGTGATGGCGCTGAGCGGATTTTATGGGTATCGTCTGTTTGAACGGGTGGCCCGCTGGATTCACCCGGACACCTCAGAAAACAATGAGCATGAAGCCGCAGCTCTCATTTTATCGCCCCGGGTGCGCATGATGTTACAACAGGCTCCTCATCATGCGCGGCAGGAGGTCAAAAAACAAATCAATATTGCCCTGGAGCAGGTGAAGCGCCTGACCGATGCCAATGCCCGCATGCTTAGCGAAGGCCGTGTGTCAGAAAATTTGCTGGTGCAAGAACAGTACTTATTTGAAACCATTCAGCACAGCCTGTACGATTTACTCTTGCCGATTTATGTGTCTCAAAATCAGCAAAAAACATTGCAAGAACCTTTACAGAATTCTTTACGGGTGATTGACTATTCCAGTCGTTTGTATGAACAGGCCTATCAACTGCACAAAATTCTGCGCCTGGGTCTGTCTATGTATCAGTATCGTCTGCCCGTGTCCACTCACGAAACCCTGGCGGGCTTTCTGAACGAATTCAACGAACTCTGGTTGGTCACGTTGCTTCAGCGTGAAGGCCGCAGCGCGGGACTGTTAGAAAACCGTCTGGAGGCTCTTGAAGAAAGTTTTTTTGATGCTCTGCGCCCCGAAAGCACAGAAGAACAGGTGTGGGCTTATCAGGTGCTGAGCATGTTGCGGCAACAAAGTGCTCAGCTTTATCAGTTATACTGTGCCCATGTTTGAACTTCCTTTTGCGGTGCGCCAGCACATTGAAGAGCGCCTGGATACCCTGGTTAAAAAGCACGGTCAATCAGCCTTACATCAGGCGGCTGCCCGCCTGAGTCAGCGTTACCTGCGCGGTGGGCAAAATCATTTGTCAGATGCTTTTGCGGTCCCCGTGTATCTGGGTACCCGTCTGCCTGCCACTTATGCTGCTGCCAGTCATTGTTTGCACCAGCTCACACAGGCTTACCCGGATTTTGCGCCCACACAATGTATCGACCTGGGTGCGGGTCCGGGCAGTGTTGCCCTGGCGGCCCACGCCTGCTTGAATGTGACTCAGTTTGTTCTGTTTGAGGCGGAACTTAAAATGCGTCAGGCCGGTCAGGAGCTGTTTGCAGCTCAGGGATTGTCGGCACAGTGGCAGGCCGGTCACTTGCCTCATTTTCCCACGCTGAACGAAAATCTTACCGGAGATACGGAGGAAGGCTTATCACGTCTCTGGACCGCGGGCTATGTGCTTAATGAACTCACACCCGCTCAGCGAACGGCTTTTTATACTGCCTGTGTAGAGCAGGTGAACACCAGAGACGTGCTGCTTATCATTGAGCCGGGAACCCCCGTGGGTTATGAGCATATTTTGTCGGCCCGGGAAGCCTTTTTACATAAGGGGTGGCAGGTGCTTGCTCCCTGCACCCACGGCACGGCCTGTCCACTGCCGGAAGGAGACTGGTGCCATTTTGCCGAGCGCCTGTCCCGCAGCCATTATCATCGTCTGTTCAAAGGGGGAGCGCGCGGTTTTGAAGACGAAAAGTTTGCTTACCTGGCGGTGACGCCCAAAAAGACGACGCTTCCCGTGGTGGGGCGCTTGTTGCGTCAGCCCCGGCAGCACAAAGGGCATGTGCAGCTGCGCTTATGCACCCCTGAGGGAATACAGGAGCCCGTGGTGGGCAAAAAGCATAAGGCGTACAAACGTCTCAAAAAAGCAAAATGGGGAGACGGTCTGGATGCGCAAACCCGGAACTCGGTGCTATCATAGCATTATGAAACCATTGATTCTTGCTATATTCTGTTTTTTCTGTTTAGCGACTCCCGCTTCGGCCCAGTTTCTGGGTGGAGCATCTGGTGAACTGACTTTTCTGAGGGGGCCAGAGTACCCCGAAAACCCCGAAGACTCGCGCACCGCTCTGATTACAGGAGGGTATTTTGGGGCCAGTGGCTTTGAAGTGCGTTCAGGTGTCATCCTGGCAGAAGGTGCTTCTCAGGGATTCCTGGTGGATCTGGGGCTGCGCATTACTCCCAAGTGGTTTGGGCAGCCGGAATATTTGTTTAATCTGGTATCTCCTTACGGTGTTATCTCCGGGTCCGCGTCTTTTCCCTGGAGCGTGGGCTGGAGCGCCCGTGCCGGGTTGGGATTTGCCATTTTGAGATATGCTTCTGTGAATGCCGAAATTGGCTATCGGTCCCATCGCTTGAGTGAAAACGCTCTGCTTGAGGGCGTGACCGTGGGTGTACACGCCAGTTACCCTTTTTAGTCGAGAGCTTCCATTTGTCTGTTCAATAGTTCAAGCAGTTCCTCTGATGAGGCAAAACGCTTGTCGGGTTTTCCGTCCAGCAGCTTTTCTAGCAGGGGCTCAAGGACCTGATGCTTTTGGCATACCCGTTCCATGGCTGCTTGCTTGATGGTGTAGTGAGAGGCTACCACCTGCTGACTGGGCGTTCTGAAAGACATGAGGGGTTCCCCGAGCAGAAAATAGCACAGTAAGCAGCCCAGGGACCAGAAATCACTCTGGGGAACCGCACTCTCTCCCAGGATCTGTTCAGGAGACAAAAAGTCAAGATGTCCTAGCGGAATCCGGTTTTCCTCGGCATAGGACTTTCGCATAAAATCTTCTGCGGAAATCAGCTCAAATAGATAATCATCCACAAAACTAAAGACGTCTTTGGATTCAAAGTAAATGTTGTGGGGGTTTAAATTGCCGTGGGCCAGGCCCTGATCATGTAAGGGCTGCAAACTTTTCACCATGATTTTAAACATCACCAACGATTGTTTGACGTTTAAACAACCCAGTTTGGTGAGCATTTTTGCCAGGGCAACTCCGCTGGCAAAAGGTCTGGCAATTTGTAAGGCATTATCGGTCCATTTATAGTGGGACTCTATCAGGGGGATGGTGTCGTAAAAAGGGGCCAGTTTTTCTTTGCGTGCATGGATATGTTGAGACTGGGCATTGGGGCCAAGGGTTTCTTTTTGTATGGAATGCACCACAAAGGACTGAGTATTCTGGGTGTGCTTGTGCACTTCAACCCCTTTTTGCTTGCGCAAAAGCAGCTCAGTGGGAATCTGAGATTTTACTTTCTCAGGCAGGGGTTGTTGCTGTGGAGCTGTTTGTACAGCTTCTGCTACGCCGATATGGGGCAGAATTTGTTCTGAAATGGCCTGACATTTACTTTGAAACAAAAAGCTGTTGGTTTTTTCTCGCTCAGATAGAAAGAAAAAAGCCACGTTTTCATAGAGCAAAATAAGTTCAAAGTGCTCTGAGTCCAGTGCGGTCAATTGAGAACAGGGTACATCATTGAGCTCGCGAAGCAAGATCAGGCCGTCCAGTGCAACGGTTTCCAGGGGTGTTTTTTCCAGCGTATCTGAAAAAAGTCGGGTGAAAAACGGGTAAAACACTTCGTTCTGGGCATCAAAGGAAAAAACACTCACAAAAATAATGCCGGGAAAAAAATCTTCTACTTCGCTGGTGAAGTTGTTTAAGCGAGTTTCCATGCTACAGCTTGAAGGGTTCCTGTAGTTCTTCTTCAGAAAGGTGGTTCAGTAAATTGGTGAGCTCTTTTTGCACGTCTTCAATGGTACTAAAGCGCAGCTCTTTCTCAATGCAAACACATTGAGAAATCAGCGCACTCAGAGGAATGGGCACCTTTTTTGACACCAGATGAGGCAATTCTAATTCCTCAGAAAACATGCGCTCCATACGTTCGGTCATATTGGAAGATTCAAAGCAGCTTTTGCCCGTGAAAATGTAGTACATCATGGCCCCGAAGGCGTAGATATCGCTGCGGGTATCCAGGGTGTTTTCCTGAGAGGCCAGTTGCTCGGGCGCCATATAGAGAAGTGTACCTGCGCCGAGATCCTGTTGGTCAAGTCCGGCATTTTTCAGTCGGGCCAGACCGAAGTCGGCTATTTTAGGCTCCCCTTCTTTAGACATGAGCACGTTTTCTGGCTTGATGTCCCGATGCACCACTTCATGCTCGTGGGCATAAGCCAGTCCTTTAGCCACTTTGATCATGATTTCCAGTAAAAAGGAGAGAGACACCAGCTCTTTTTTAAGCAGGCTTTCCAGGTCTGAACCGTCCACCCACTCCATGACAATGGAGCAGTCGCCGTTCTCGTGTTTGATATAGTCATAAACCTTGACGATATAGGGGTTTTCCAGATTGGCAACGATTTGTGCTTCCTGTAAAAAAGCTTCGGTAAAAAACTTTTTTTCGGCCTCGTTCATTTGCGAAGAAGACATCTTTTTGATGGCCACCGGGCGGTTTAAAAGGTTATCCGTGGCCAGAAAAACCGTGGCACTGCCCCCTGAACCAATTTCCTTCTGGATTTGATAACGCAAGGTGGTTATATCCGTTTTTTCCACGTCCGTCTTTTTAACACCCGCTGTTTCTGTGCTGCTCTCTATCAGGTGGGTGTCCAGCACTTCCTGTAATTCCTGAATTTTAAAGGGTTTGAACAAATAGTCTTTTACCCCCAGCTGAATGCTTTTGCGCAGGTCTTTGTAAGTTTTGCGAGCACTCAAAAATACCACAGGAATATCTGCGAGGTTTTCATCCTCGTTGAGTTTTTCTACAAAAGAGTAGCCATCAAGAGAAGGCATGCTGATATCTGAAATGATCAGATGAGGTTTATGGTTTTCTAAGTAGTCCAGCGCCTTGTCCGCCGATTCACAAGAAAACACTTCAAATCCTTTGGAGGTAATATAACTTTCGAGGATAACGCGAATCGTTTCATCATCATCGACAATTTGTACAACGGGGTGTGTTTCAACAGTCAACTTTTAAATCACCTGACCCGGTTTCATAACCGCTTTTTTTGAGTGTGAGTTTTTCTAATTATAACATTCGAAAAAATGAAACCGTAAGCCTGATCACAAGATTAAATTCAGAGGCGTTTTTGATTTTTATAGGTTTTTAACGATGCGCTGTAAATGTGCTACTCTGTCTTATGTATACTACACGTGAAAGTATCACAAATAATGGAAGGTGCATAAACTTAATGCAAAGCATTGTAGACGAACTGATGAATAAACTGCCCGGAGCGCTCGCGATTTCGGTGGCAGAAATTGATTCAGGCATGACTCTGGCTTCTAAATCCAACACTTCGTCCCTCGAACCCGAGTTGGCGGCAGCATATAATGCTGAGGTCATTAAACAGAAGCTGAAAGCTAAAACTGCCCTGGGTCTGGAAGACAAGAATATTGAGGATATCCTCATTACCCTGACGGATCAATATCACGTCATTACGATTGTGCCCGGCAACACCTACTTTGTTTATGTGGCAACCACAAAGGACTCTAATCTGGCTATTATTCGCGCCACGCTGCGTAAATACATGGACCAAATCAAAAGTAAGGTCTAAACCGCTACTGCTTTTTGAAGTGAAATAATATCATCAATATGATGAATGAGCCCGGACACGCTTGTGGCGCGTTGTTCGGGTTTTTCTTGTAAGAGTTCAAGCAACAGCTTTTCAATTTCAGGATGGGTTTTACACAGGGTGCCTTGCGCAATCAGGAGTAAATCCTGAGCGATAATTAACTGATGCCCCCGATTGTGAACGGTAGTCAGGCCCGTCCCCGAGAGACAATAACAGAGCAACTGCCCCAGTGCCCAGTAATCACTCTGGATGATAGCAGGCTCATTTCGCAGCTGCTCCGGAGCCAGAAAAGACCAGTTTCCTACAGGTGGACGGCCTTCATCTTTAAACAGTCCCTCTGGGATTTTATCATCGTCCATGAGCGTGTTTAAGCCACTGTCCACCAGCACAATCTGACGCTGACGGGTCAGAAAAATATTGTTGGGCTGCAGATTGCCGTGGGGAATATTCTGCTCGTGAAAAGGTTGCAGGGTTTTTAAAATGGAGCGCACAATCAGCATACTCTGCTTCAGAGACACTTTTTTATTTTGCTGAATCAGCTGCGCCAGACTCTTGCCCTGTATAAAGGGTCGACGAATGATAATCTGATCGTTGACCGGTTGTGCTGTGGCGGTGGCAAAGGTCTCCGATGAGGGCACCTTGTGTTGACATTTCCACCAGTGATTTTCTTTGGCAAGAGCGTGAGTAAGAGAGGTATTCACAATATGTTCCACAAATTCCTCGCCGCTGGCTTCGGTAATGCGGTTAACGCAGATCCCGGGCATGTCCCGTAAACTTTCGCTGCGGCTTTCGGTGCGAATTTCGCGGGTTTCTAAAGAAGCCCACATCTGAAGTTGAAGTCTGCGGGTTACCCGTTTGAGCTGTTCCATATTGCTCATATGCGTACCGGACACAAAAATCAGCGTCCCTTTTTCATGATAGAGCGTAATTTCCACCAGACCTTCAGAAAAAAAACTCTGAACTATCTGAGCCCGATCTATCAGATGCTCTTGAAAGCTGCCATACACCTCTAACCAGCGCTGCGTTTTATAACCCTTCACACCAAAGTCATGCTGCCACTGATTGCCATCTTCAAAAAAGGCACCGCACCAGATCAGATCCGGCAGTTCTTCAGAGAGTTTTTTGATGAAAGCTTTCATTCTATAGATCATCTTTAGAAATACAGGTTGCTGTCAAGGTTTTTTTGATGATTGTCAACCCCTTTTATGTGTGCATATGTGCTTTCTGGGCGGGGCGTTTCATGAGATGTTGAAGTATTCATGCCCTTCAGGGTATAAAGTGGAAGAGACTGGTACACGAGACATAGAAGTGCCGACCCGCAAGGTCAAGCCAGGTCAAACCTGTAGTGTCAGCTTAGCGGGATCTTGCTTCATTGCTTGAGTTGAAGACGGTCTGGTGCTTTGCTAAGCCTCCGATCTGGCTCAAAAAATACCACCTGAGATTACAAAACGGTTTGTCAGGACACCTACACACCTAAATCTTGCAATATGTCTAAGTCAATATATATATCATTTGTTTTTTAAATACGCGTCATTTGGTTTTTGACTATTTTACGCTATTTTGATACGATAAAAACAGAAGTTTTTAAGCATTCGGAGCAGGTGTATGGTGTCAAAGTCAGTGGCAATTGTAGAAGATGATCTCGCGTATCGTGGCATACTTACTCAATATTTAACCCTTCAGGGTTATAACTGCGAAACCTTCGATAATCCGCTGGGATTGACCCGCAAACTCAAAGAAAAAACCTTTGATTTAATCATTACAGACATCATGATGCCTGATGTGTCCGGCATTGATCTGCTGGCCTGGCTCAAGCAATACCACCCCGGTATTCGCAAGATGGTGCTCAGCGGCTATGTGGACGATTCTATCCGAGAAATTGCCTATGCCCAGGATGTGGCACAGGTGCTGGAAAAGCCTGTGCCTCTGAAAGAACTGGAGCGTTCTATCCGACTGTTGTTTCAGGAAGGTCTATCGGGTTATCTGACCCACCTTGAGTTTCAGGACTGTTTTCAAGTGATGGGGATGGAGGCCCATGCCCGGTATTTCCGCGTGGAAAACAAAACCGATCGTTTCCATTTTGCCCTTCAGGGGGGGAATCTGGTGGCCTTAGAAAGATATACTCCCGCAGGCGATCTGGTGAGTCAGGGCGCTGACGCGCTTTCTGCTTTTGTTCGCCTGAGAGCAGGGTGCTTTTCAGAAGAAGCCTACCTCTTTTTTGAAAAACAGGACTTTGTCTACCCCCTTTCATCGCTGCTGCTTCAGATGGCCAAAAATGAAGATGATGGGGCACACGCACAGAAAAAAGTGCAGTTTGTGTACACAGAGGGAGAGTATCCTTTAAAACAATTATTTGTACAAATGCTTGTGAACATGGGATTTGCTATAACAGACCAGTTACCCCAGGCAGATTTAAAAGTGTCTTTTGGTGCCGAGACAGGAGCCGCTTCCACCGGTGATATACCCGTATGGGTCATCGACGGGCCAGAAACCGTCAAAATGTGGAAAGAGCGTATCGAAAAACGGATTACTTCCGGATTTTCAGGGGCTTTTTCGCGTATTTCCATGCTTCAGTTGGTGCAGCTGGTATCACTGGCAAAAATGACCACCACCCTTGAAGTGAGCAATATTGTAGAGCGTGCTTCCGGGCAGCTATACTTTTTGAAGGGGCAGCTTATGGAGGCGTGTTTTAAGGCTTCTGACGGCAGCGTGATGTGGGGTGAAAAAGCCCTGTCAGAGCTATTGAACACCCGCATGGGCGTTTTTAAACAGGCCCCTTATCAGGAGCCCCATTCTAAAAATTTTGAGGCCCGTTGCCTCTCCCGTTTATTAATGGAGTATGTACGTCCCATGCCTTTTGAACAAACTTCTGTACAAAAAATAGACGGGCTTATGGTGTCCTGACCTGAGGCTATTTTTTTGAGCTAACATAAGGCTAATCCTGGTGTGATTTATTTTTGAAAACAGGGGTCAGGTATTGATATATTTGGTGGATGGGAATCAAGAGCGGCTTGAAACGAAAGCCAAGCTCTTAAAAAAAGTGGGTTATCAATGTGCTTTGTTTGTAAACGCCAGCGAAGCCCGTGACGATATGATCAAAAAAAGCAAAAAAGGCATCGTTCCGCAACTGATTCTTAGTCATACTGAAACAGAGGGGTTAACGGGTTTTGAACTATTGGAGGCGGTGAGAGATCATCGTTTTTTGTACACAACGCCCTTTATATTTTTAACAGAGCTAAGTTCTCAGGAGGCTCTTCAGCAGGCTTTGGAACTTCAGGTGAGTGATTATATTGTTGAACCTATAAAAACGCTTTCTTTGTATCTCAGAATTGAGCGTTGTTTAAAATACCACTCTGCTTTAACGCAGCGAGGGTCTGAAACACTTGAAGGTTCTATTAAGCAGTTAACGGATCGCATGCGTCTGGTTCTCCATGATATATCAGGTGTTATCAGTAATATTCATTTGCTTTCACATCTATTTGAACCCGAAACGTTTGCTGAAGCAACGATTGAAGACCAAACCCGGTTTTATGGGCTATTAAAGGAAAGTGCCACCTTATCTCTCAATATGTTGAAACGAACAAATCGTATGTTAGAAGAGCGGATGTGCGTATCTAGCAAAACATATGGGTGGGTAAAGCTCAATGGCGTTCTGCGAGCTGCTGTTCAGCCTCTACAGATGGGCTTTCAGGACAAAAAGGTAAATTTGAAGCTGCCAGAAAATACCGAAACCTACCGCATCTGGGGTGATGAGCCACAGTGGACTTCCATCTTTTTCAATTTATTGTCTAACGCTCTTAAATTTACCGCGGCTGGTGGAAGTGTTTCTGTTTCTTGTAACCGCGTACACGATCATGATGCAAATGAATATGTACAAATCAGCGTAGCAGACACAGGGTGTGGAATGAGTCCAGACATACGGGAGTGTTTATTCAGTTCTAAAATACGTCCTTCAGAGGACTCCGAGGGGAATAAGGGACAAGGTATCGGATTATTTTTATGCTACGATCTTATTCAATCTCTTGGAGCGAAAATTGAGGTGAAAAGTGAGCCCGGTAAAGGAAGCACTTTTATTATTTTGGCTATGGGTAGAAAAGAATCTCACGCCTCAGAATCACTTCCCCGGGTAGCTGTTTGACATCATTGGGTAAATTTATGGTGTCCTGACCTGAGCCAATTGCTGAATGAGCAAGGGGTGAATGTGGCCGTTACTGGCCACAATGGCTCCGCTGTCCAAATCAAGAGTTTTTCCCTGATAACCGCTGACACGACCTCCTGCAGCAGTAACCAGCGCTGCGCCTGCTGCCAGATCCCAGGGGTTCAGATGTTTTTCCCAGTAGCCTTCATAGCGCCCGGCAGCTACAAAACAAAGGTCCAGGGCCGCAGAACCGGGGCGTCGAATGCCCTGGGTCTGGTTGGCCAAATGCATAAATTCAGCGTAGTTATTATCGGCCATTTCGCCTCGTCGATACGGAAATCCCGTGGCCAACAAACTTTGTTCGAGGGTGTCGGCCTGAGACACCTGTATGGCATTGCCGTTTAATAAGGCCAGAGACTCAGGAGCAATAGCCTGATAAAGCTCTTTTAAATAAGGCGCATACACCACACCCACCACCGGCTGATTTTTATACGTCAGACCAATAGAAACACAGAAAAACGGCAGGCCGTGGGCATAATTCAACGTGCCGTCCAGAGGGTCTACCGCCCATAAATAGTCAGAAGGCGTATTTGTCTTTGTGGGTGTTTCCTGGTGGGCTCCCGACTCTTCTGCCAGAATGCCGTGATTCGGAAAATAGTCAGTTAGCACCTGAAGCACGATTTTTTCTGAAGCAAGATCGGCTTCAGTAACCAAATCTCCAGAAGCACTTTTGGTCTGGATATCTTTTAACTGTCCGCGGTACTTCATCAGACAGTCACCCCCCCGACGTGCTGCGGTGGTGGCCACTTCCAGGGCTCTATGTAAATTCAGCATGGTTATTCCTTTTTAATAAACCTTTTCAACGAAACTGTAGAATAACAGAGGTTTTGCTACTGGTACCGGCGTCTGCCACATAAAGCGATCCGCCGGCCCATACGAGACCGACCGGTGAGATCAGGTCCCCTTCTGCCAGGGTTTTACTTTCGCCGGTGGGCTTCCACCAGAGGATGCGATCGGCGTAAAGCCCGAAGAGATTCCCTTCTGCATCTGCGCTCAAAGCGCGCAAGGCCGGATCTTCAAGGCTCACAAGGGCCGTGGCTTCGCCACTGGCCTCCAGGCGAAAAATTTGTGTACCCGTGGCCACAAAAAGTTCGCCTTCGGGACTCTTGCCCATGACTTTGGGGAGCTCCCCGGGCGGAAGCTCGCTCTCAAAAGGAGTCGGTGCTTCTGTACTGCTAGACACCTGGAGCTGCTCAAGTCCCCGTGGGGTCAATAAAATATAGCGATCGTGGGCAAACACAATCTGCCGGGCACCGGGCGATAACTTCAGCGGACGCACTTCTTTTTCATAAGAATACAGGCCTTCTGTAGCGTCACTGATCAGAGCTGTGCCACTGACATTGACTGCCAGACTGCCTAGCGTGTGTTTCATGACATAGCCCGTGGCACCCAGACTCACGCGGGATAAAAACGAATCGCCGAGGTCTTCCCAGTCTTTTCCCTCAACATTCATTTTCAGCAGGGTGCCCTTTGAAGGAGAGTTATCCACAGCAGCAATAAAGAGGTGCTCACCGTTGCTGGCAATGGCTGCCGCCTGCCAGTTATTAAAGGTATCCTGGTCCACCGCAAAATTGTCCTGGAGTTCGTATTGCCCCTCAAAAGCACCGGGCGGCGCATAGGGGGCACCTACGGTAATGGTGTCAGGCAGTGTGCCAAAGGGTATTTCAGATGGTGATTTTCTAGAGGAAGATGTGCCCGGTGCTGGAGTGGCAATCACCACCGGAGGCGTAAACGTATTGTCCTGTTGAGCCGGACCGTCTCCCACCACAGGCCCCCTCGACGTGGGGGCGCTCAAACGGGGATTCGTGGTGCCGGATGTTGTACCGGGTGTTGTGCGGGAGGGCGTTGTAGGCGGTGTGGTTGTAGCAGCACCGGCCCGGGGCACCACTTCCGTGGGATCTACCGGCGAGAGGGAATTATTGACCGGGCCTCGGGATGGGTTCAGTGTGGCAGACGAGTCAGAAGAGGTGGACTGAACCGGTGGTGCGGTAATGGTAGAGCTACAGGCGGTGAGCATCGTGCTAAAAATAGCGCCGAGCAGGGAGGCTAGTAATGGAGTTCTCATACTTTTATTTTGCCTTATTTTGGCCCATAAAGAAAGGGAAAGCTGTTGTATGCCGTCCGTCATTCGTTAAGCTGAACGTATGTGGCAATGGCGATTGGCTCTGGCAGCCTTTAAAAAACAGCTTTTACAAAGTCTTTTACTCATTCTCGGGGTGGCGCTGGGCAGTGCGGTGATTATTGCCATTGACCTGGCCAATCAAAGTGCTCTCAGAGGTTTTGAGCTTTCGGCGCAAACCTTGACCGGCAAAGCCACCCACCAGATTACTAGCACATCGGGGGTGCCTGATGCGGTGTACCGTCAGGTCAAGCAGCGCTTCCCGGAATTGCCTTCTGCTCCCGTGCTTTCGGGCTATGTAGATGTGGAGGCTTTGCAAGGGCGACCTCTGCGTTTATTGGGGATTGACCCGCTGGCGGAGGCACCCTTTCGTAATTATCTAAACCCTGTGGGCCAGCAGCAGGATTTGCAGAGCTTTTTACCCTTTATTTCTCGCACCGATACGCTTATTCTGAGTGAGTCTCTCTGGCAGGAAATGGCCTCTCCTGAGACCTTGACAGTTCAATACGGCGCCAGCACCCATAAATTAGAGGTGGTGAGCGTTCTCAAGCCAGAAGACACGCTGCTGCAACAAAGCTTACAAGGGGTGTTACTGGCAGACGTGGGGACCGCCCAGCGAGTGCTCAGTAAACCGGGGCGTCTGAGTCATATTGACCTCATTGTGCCCGCACAAGGTCAGGCGCAAACCCTCGCTGAACTGCGGACATTTTTGCCGCCCGAAGTGCGCATCAAAACCGCTCAGGCTCAGGCGGAAACCATGACTCAAATGACCCGGGCCTTTTCGTTGAACCTGTCGGCCCTGAGCCTGCTGGCACTGATGGTGGGCATGTTTTTAATTTACAACACCATTTCTTTTTCGGTGGTGCGTCGACGCACGCAAATCGGAATTTTGCGTTCGCTGGGCGTCACCCGACGAGAGCTTTTTGTGCAGGTGCTTTTAGAGACCTTTGTGCTTTCGCTGGTGGGCATTGGGTTGGGGATTGGACTGGGTATTGTTATGGGCAGAGGGGCTCTGTCGCTGGTGACTCGCACCATTAATGATTTGTATTTTAGTCTGGAAGTGAACCAATTTGCCCTCTCTCCCTGGAGCCTGCTCAAGGGAAGTCTTGGGGGCATTACCGCAGCCCTTGTGGCTGCTGCCGTTCCTGCCTGGGAAGCCACCCGCACAGCGCCCGCTGGCGTTATGCGCAAAACAGGATTAGAAACCCGCATTCACCAACGCCTGAAGGCCATTGCCCTAACAGGAATCGCCGTTATTGCCCTCGGTACGGGATTGCTCGCAGTGCCCACTCAGGATATTGTGCTGAGTTTTACCTGTTTTTTCCTGGTGGTGGCAGGTGCTGCGTTGCTGGTGCCGGGTACCACCTATATGTTTATGCAGGGGCTGGGCCGCCTGTCTGCGTTTAAAATGTCCGCCCGTAACGTCTCCCGGGCGTTAAGTCGCACATCGGTAGCCATTGCCTCTTTGATGGTGGCCATTTCTGTGGTGGTGAGTGTCAGCATTATGGTGGGGTCCTTCCGTCAGACGGTGGTGGATTGGCTGGACAATACCTTATCGGCAGATATCTTTATGACCCTGCCCACCCGTCCGGGCGATA